>JAZNKW010000023.1:0-66351 GCA_045578745.1 Anaerovoracaceae bacterium | reverse complement strand
TGATACCCATTTCGCAGATGGCATCCAGCACCATAACAGCAACCATGTCGCCGTTACGCAGGTGGTGGTGGAAGGAGATAGTCATACCGTCCTTCAGGCCGGCCAGCTGAATGGCTTCTTTAATGCTTTTTACCAGTTTGCTCATACTATCTTTCTCCCTTCTGGCTGTCCGCAGGGCGGTACATGCCGATTGCTTCTGCAGCTTCCAGCACCTGACGTGCACGAGCTACGATCGGTGCGTCGATCATCTTGCCGCGCAGGGAAACTACGCCCTTGCCTTCGGCCTTTGCCTTTTCGATGCAGTCGAATACGTCCAGTGCGTACTGAACTTCTGCTTCGGTTGGGCTGAATACTTCATTGATGAATGGAATGTGACGAGGGGAGATGGAGGATTTGCCGGTGAAGCCCAGGCTCTTTGCGAACTTGGCATCTTCAATCAGACCTTCATAGTCTTCCACGTCAGTCCATGGTGTGTCGTAAACGTCTACGCCTGCAGCTCTTGCAGCCAGAACCATTCTGGAACGTGCGTAGAAGATTTCAGTACCTTCCTTGGTACGCTTGCAGCGCATGTCAGCGGTGAAGTCTTCGCCGCCCAGGAAGATTGCAGCTACTCTTGGGTCTGCGGAAGCGATTTCAAAAGCTCTTTCCACGCCCAGTGCAGTTTCGATCAGCGGAATCATCTTTACGCTGCCTGCTTCGATACCGTACTTTTCTTCCATCTGACCGATGTAAGCGGAGATGGTACGTACATAGTCGCCGCTGTCAACCTTGGTAGGCATGATCATGTCAGGTTTTACCTTGATGATTTCCTCCAGGTCCTTCTGCCAGTATGGGCTGTCGATTGGGTTGATACGAACAATCACTTCGCGGGTGTAACCCAGGGATGTGATGGCATTTCTTACGAGGATTCTCGCAGAGTCCTTTTCAGTAGGTGCTACAGCGTCTTCCAGGTCCAGGATGATGGCATCGGAACCCAGGAAGTCAGCATTCAGCAGGATGTTAGGGCTGTTGCCCGGTAAGAACAGCATACTTCTTCTCATGACTACGCTTCTCCTTTCCCGCGGCATACAGCAGTTTCCACTCTGGATCTGATGGTGCAGTCTACGGCGCCTCTGTCGCTGACGGTCAGTACAGCGTCTTCTACGCCCAGGCCGGCCAGAGTTTCACGGATTACCGCTTCAATTTCAGGACCGAACTGCTGCATTACTACAGAAGTCAGATTCAGCGCGATGCCGCTGCCAGCTTCAGCTGGTGCGATTTCAACGTAAATGTCGCTGGATTCCAGTGTTCCAGCATGCGCTTTCTGTTTAATCATTGTGATTGCCTCTCTTTATCATATAAAGCATTGCCGAGAATGCCAGCAGGTCTGCTGAGCCTCCCGGGCTTAAATTTCGGGTTATAAATTCTCCGTCCAGTCTGCGGACTTCTTCCAGAACCAGGTTTGCCGGACCCTCTGCAGTCAGCCGCCGTGCCTCTTTCTGCGCAAAATCCATCCCTTCGGCACCTCCCCGGTGTACCAGGTTGCTGTCTTCTGTGGATGCCATGATTGCAAGAAGGGCATAGACCATCGCCGTTTTTTCGCTTCGGCCTGCTTCCAGTGCTTCTTCCAGGGCCGTAAGACCGATGGAGAAGGCTGTATCAAAACCGCTCAAAGCTTCCTTTCGGATGCCGCCGGTGCCGCAGGTTTCCCGGGCTTTCAGACCGTGGGTCCCCGATGCGGTATCTTCTTCCAGCAGTGCGGAAGCGATCTTTCTGCAGTTTTCCTGCAGTTCATCCAGACTGCCAAAACCCATGGCTGCCGCCCCACAAAGTATGCCGATGCTGAAAACAGCGCCCTTATGGGTGTTGATACCTTCAGTAGCTTCATACATTCTGCGTTCTGCTTCCAGTCCCGCAGAGCGGAGCTTGGAAGCCAGGGCAGGGATGTTTTGCGGAGAAAACGCGCCGGCCTCTGCACACTGCAGAAAACTGTCATGAAGTGCATGCGCGCTTCTTTCAAACAGGGCCAGGTCCATATCGGTGTGAGCACCATTATTGGCCTCATCCACCAGTCCGGGTTTCGGTGTGGCGTGAACTTCCGCCAGCAAAGCGGAAACCGCTGCTTCAGCGATGGAAGCCGGAGAATAAGCGAAAGACGCGGAAGAGATAAACTCTCCCCGCGTCATATCTTTTAGAGTGAATTGACTCATGCAGTGAGATTACTTAGCCTGCATGCAAGCCAGGATTCTCTGCATTTCGTTGTAAACGATCATGATACCTTCGTCTACGCCCATACCTGGCTTAGCCAGAATCTGTACAGGCTGAGTAGCCATAGCTACGTTTACGCAAACCTGTGCGGAACGGTCAGTTTCGTTGCAAGTACCGCCCTGGTAAGCGCCGATACCCTTTTCCTTACAGTAGATAACTGCTTCAGCAGTGTTGTTGATACCACCCAGGTCAGGAGTCTTGATCTGTACCATGTGACCAGCCTTGTTGTCTGCGAAGTACTTGATGTCTTCCAGAGTGTTACACCATTCGTCAGCAACCAGTTCAACGTCGATGCCTCTTTCGTCAACCAGCTTAGTCAGTGCAGCCAGAGCCTGCATCTGAGCTTCTCTTTCTTCAGCGTCCATAGGACCTTCGATTCTCAGCTTGTAAGGCTTAGCAGCTTCAACCATTCTTTCCAGAGCGTTAGCCATAGCTTCGTAGTTGTTTACGCCGTATGCCATACCCATAGTGCCGTATACGTCGATGTGCAGAACTGGCTTGTAATCTTCGGATGGAGCCAGTTCCTGGATTCTTGCGGACAGCCACTTGATGTATTCAACCAGGATTTCACAATCCTTACCCAGCTTGGTTTCAACGTTGTTGATCAGAGCGTGAGGCAGAACGTCTGCAGCCTTCATGATCATCTTGTCAGCGTTGTCGTATCTGCTGTCACCGGACTGAGTGAAGATAGGAATTTCTCTGTATTCTGGAGTCAGACCGTATTCGTCAGCGATTACTTCGCACATCATCTTGTGGTTAGCCTTAGCTACAGCGTCCAGGATAGCCTGGGAAACACCGTAACGGATAGCAGTGTGCAGTCTGTTGCCTTCTACTTCGATAGCTTCCATGTTTGCGCACATTTCTCTGAAGGTAGTGATGTCCTTACCAACCAGAGTTGGAGCAACGTGTTCTTCGATTACTGGAATGAAGTCCTTTGCCAGGAACAGAGGGTCTCTGCCGCCTGCACCGGAGTACTGTACAGCTGCGCAGTCACCGTATGCAACCTGACCATCTTCCAGAACCAGCATTACGGAGATAGCTTCACCAGCCTGACGAACGGAAGTGAAACCAGCAGTTACAGGTTCGCCAACATATGCGGAACCGTTAGCCTTAGCACCACCCTTGATTGCTCTCTGGTCATCGAAGAAGAAACCTGTTCTGCCCTTGGAGCAGATAACTTTTACAATTTTCATGTCTATTTACCTCTTTCATTTTACGGCGGGGAGTGCAGATGCACACCCCGTCACATAAATTAAATATAGTGTGTCTTTTTTATATTACCAAGGACGGCCAACCAGTCTGCCCTTAGAAATTGCGTATACGTCGTCGATTACCATCTGGAAGGAAGCCTGTCTCTTTTCAGCCTGAGCTCTTTCTTCGATCTTTGCACGGTTGAAGTCCTTCAGAGCCTTAGTCAGTGGCAGACCAGCTGGTTCCAGAATACGGATAGCACCGTTGTTGTCTCTAGCTGGCAGCATCTTGCCTGCGTTGAACTTGGAAGGTGCGAATGGAATATCGATAACGCCAGCCTGGAATGCTCTTACAACACCCTGAGCCAGGTCGCCGTTGCCCAGTTCGAAGCACTTGTCTACGATACATCTTGTTTCAGCAGAGATGATCATGATTTCTTCCAGAACCTGGGAAGTGTTGGACAGTTCCTGGTCACCCAGCATGTTGATGATCTGCTTAGTACAACGCAGACCTTCAGCGTTAGCTTCCTTAGTAGGTACGCCCATAGCCTCGTGAGGAGTCTTTACGATAACCTTAGTTGCCTTGGACAGAGCTGCGATAGTGGAACCCCAGGAAATTACGGAGAATGCCTTAGCTTCATCCTGAGGGAAGCCACCCATCCACTGGTGCAGAACGGTAGTAACTTCTACATCGCTGTAACCATACTTGTGCAGGTATTCTTCAGTCAGGGATGCCAGGGATCTGATAGCAGCTACGTCCTGAATCAGGTTACCGCACTGGCCGTAACCTACAGTTACGTTCTTAACACCCTGTTCAGCAGCCAGCAGAGATTCGATGATCGCTACGGAGTGGGAGATACAAGGTGGAACCAGAGTACCAGTCAGAGGACCGTATGGTTCTCTGTTGATGCTTACGCCAGCTTCTTCATAGATACCGGTCAGACGGTCGCAGTACTGCCAGTCACGGATAGTCTTTTCCAGCTGTACGTTCTTAGCGTAAGGAATGTTGTAGGAGATACCGCCGCCTTCGTAGGAAGTGAAACCACCAGCGTAGGAGATTTCAGTCAGCAGTCTTGCGTCAGGTGTACCGTGACGGATCTGAACTGGAGTGTTCAGGCTGTTAACGATGTCACGGCAAGCGTCTACACCGTGGTTAACTACAGGCAGACCGTTCAGCATGGACTTGTTTTCACGAACGGATTCCTGAATACCAACTTCAGCTTCCTTATATCTGTTCTGTCTTGTGTAAGAGTCGATAGTAGTTGGCAGCAGGTCAGCTTCACCCTTGTCCTGCAGGAAAGTCAGCAGGTCGATGTGATCTTTAACCAGAGCAACACCAGCACGAGGCTGAACCAGAGTTCTGCCTTCGTTCTTTGCCTTGATCAGCTTCTTACCGAAGTTCTTGTGTTCAGGCAGGTTCTTGTGGAATTCTACTGCTGCGTCGAAATCTACTGCAGCACCTGTTGGCCACTGAGTCAGAATTTCTTTCTGCAGGCCATAAAATTCGTCATTTGTAAGTTTTTTATTGAGCAGTTCCATAGGATATTAACTCCTTTTTCATAATCTTTAATGCAATGTCAGGCTCATACTGGCTCAGAAGGCCCATGGCTGACAAAATGTATTCTTTATCTACCAGCACGTCCGCGTTCCGTGGTTTCAGGGATGCGGCTTCGGCCAGGTTGTACAGGGCGTGAGAAGCAATGTCCTTCACGTCTTCCGGTTCGCCGTGGATCAGAGATCCGCCGGTGATGATAATCTTGTCCACGCGGGACAGATCCTTACCGGACTGTACCCAGGCTTCACCCATTGGAGTGTAGACTTTTTCTACGGTTCCTGCGTGGCGGGTGAGACCGGTCTTAACGGCCATGGAGGCCAGTGCCTTATCAAAGGCTTTCAGTTCATCCGTATCCGGCATGGTGCTGGTGTCTTCCGTAATCAGGTCGAGCAGTTCCCAGCATCTGTCCTCATCCAGTCCGGAGAGGATGCTGATACGTTTCATTCCCGCAGCTTCCACGATGCCGGCTGCGCTGTAGCGCATACCGATGTCGCCTTCTACGGTTCTCTTTGCAAAAGGTTCAGGCAGGCCCTTCAGTACAGTTCCTGCACGGTCCGGTGCTCCGTCTGTCATGGAGTAAAGGTCGGTAGTAGCACCGCCTACGTCCACGGCAACCAGTTCGCCGAGACCCTTCTGCTCTTCGGTACCCTTTGACAGCAGCTCCATAGCAGCCAGAACGGCAGCCGGAGTCGGCATCATGATACCGGAAATCAGCTGGCTGGCCTGGGATAATCCCTTGGCCTTGATGATGCGGTCCAGGAAGAGTTCACGAATCTTGCTCTGCGCCGGTTCGATGTTCAGTTCATTAAACCGCGGCATTACATTTTCCGTAATCATAACCTGTTTACCGGACTCTTCCAGAATCTTCTGGCAGGTACGCACTGCTGCGCGATTGCCTGCAATCAGTACAGGGAAGTCGGCTTCAATGCCTGCTACCACCTGTGCATTCTGGATGATGTTGTCTTTGTTTCCGCCGTCAGTACCACCAGTCAGCAGGAAAATATCCGGCTTGATTGCCGCAATTTCTTCCGCATCATCATCAGTCAGTTCGTAGGAGTAGGTTTTCATAACCTTGGCTCCGGCACCCAGTGCCGCCTGACGTGCTGCTTCTGCAGTCAGTTCAGGAACCAGACCGCTGGCAATCATTCTCAAACCGCCGGCTGCGCTGGAGCAGGCATATTTTGCTGCGTAGTCCAGTTCGCCGCCAAGCTTCTCATGAAGCTTCTTCAGAGCGTTTTCCAGTCCGTCATTAATGTCTGTCTGAATGGTAGTATAGCTGGCAGCTGTACCGAGAAGTTTGCCTTCTTCCAGATCTACTGCGGTGACCTTGGTATTGGTACTGCCGAAGTCAATCATCAGAATGGGTTTCATCGGATTCACCAGCCTTTATTACAGATTGAAGTCTTCCTTCAGGCAAGCGATAGTTTCTTCTGGTGCAGTACCAGGACCGAATACTCTGTCGTAGCCCATCTTCTTGAATCTAACTTCTACTTCGTCGAAAGGCTGCTTGCCTACTACGATGTTGCCGCCAACGTACAGCAGGATGTCCTTCAGGCCTGCTTCGTTGCACTTGTCTCTCAGACCTCTGCAGTCCAGTTCGCCATGGCCATACAGGGAAGATACCATGATAGCGTCTGCTGCGGTTTCAGTTGCAGCTGCGATGAATTCTTCCTGAGAAACCATAACACCCAGGTTAGTTACTTCGAAGCCTGCATCAGTAAATGCATGGTCCAGAATCTGGATACCAACTGCGTGTACATCGGCACCGATAACACCGATGACTAACTTTTTCTTGTTTTCCATTGATTGTTTACCTCACTGCGCACTTATCCATATTAAGTGATAATGTATTATATCTATTATATTATATTGTTCTAACTCAATCGTCAATGGAAAAAATGCTCTTTTGCGTCGAAAATTGTACAAAAAAAGTTTTCTCCTATTTGAAATGGACAGGGGATGTGCTATGATGACAGAAAAGGAGGGGATATCATGAAAGAACTGGAAATGAAAATCGCCGGTATGATTGAGGCGTCAGGCGAGAAGGTATCGGTGCTTATAAAGGAACTGGACGGTCAGGGCCGCAGTGCTGCTTATGACAGCTGTGCGAAGATGCCGTCAGCATCTACTATAAAAGTGCCAATCATGCTGTCCGCCCTGGAAAAGGTCAGAGAGGGGCAGCTGAAGCTGGATGAAAAAATCCATGTAGGTGAGGAACTCATTCTGGAGGGAGCAGAAGCCTTCGAGAATGGTCCGGGAGAATATTCTCTCCATGAACTGATTACCTGGATGATTATAACTTCCGATAATACTGCCACCAATGCTCTGATAAATCTTCTGGGCATGGAATACATAAACGGGTATATGAGAGAGACCCTGCAGGTGAAGACAACGGTGCTTCAGCGGTGCATGCTGGATAAGGACGCAGTGGCGCGTGGGCTGGATAACTACATCTGCCACGACGACCTGCTGCTCATGTTTGAGAAGCTTTATGGGGGCGAAATCCTCACGGAAGATCTGCGTCAGACTGCACTGGATATTTTGTACAGTCAGCGTCATCAGGACCAGGTGCTGCGTTACATCTGGGAACCGGTCAAGTATGCTCATAAAACCGGCTCACTAAGTGGCCTGAATCATGATGCCGGAGTAATACATATAAATGAAGGAAAAATTTATATCGGAGTCTCTGTTTACGATTCACCAAACAAGAGAGGCAACCGTCAGCTGTCCGGAAACATAGGACGGCTGGTGTACGATTATCTGCGGAAGGAGAACATTTAGGATGAGAATTATGGCAGGCGGTTTCGAACATGAAACCAATACGTTCAGCAATCTGCTGGTTACTGCTGAAACGGTAGCGGCAGTAAGACAGGAAGGGCAGGAACTTCTGGAAAGTTCCAGAGGTGTGCGCAGTACCATGGCAGGTCTCCTGGATGAATGTGAGGCACGTGGTATCGAGATTGTTCCGGCACCCCGGGCCGATATCGGGCCATGCGGTGTCACCGTGAAAGATGTTTATGAAGCCTTCCGCGATGACTTCGTGGAACAGGTCTGGGCGGCCCACTGTGAAAAGCCTCTGGATGCTCTGGCTCTGAATATTCACGGAGCAGCTGTGGCAGAAGGCTATCCGGACCTGGAATCAGACTTCATGAAGGCACTGCGCGACCGCCTGGGATGGGAGATTCCCATCGGGCTGGTGCTGGATCTTCACGGGAACTTGACCCAGGAAATGATGGAATTAAGCAATATTACCGTGGCTTTTAAAGAGTATCCTCATAATGATACTTACGAAAGTTCCCGCCTGCTGATCCGTCTTCTTCATGAGCAGTACACAACCGGCAAAGCATTACATCAGGCACTGGTACGTCTGCCATGGCAGATTGCTCCGGCTTTTGGTGTCACCATGTCCGGCGGTGCCCATAAAGTGATGAACTATATGAACAATCTGGTGGAAACCAATGAAGTGCTGCGCGACATCAGCTTCTTTCACGGATTCCCTTATTCCGATGTGGAATTCGCCGGGGCCAGCGTGACTGCCGTGGCAGAGACAAAAGAAGATGCAGAACGTTTTGCGCGGCAGGCGGCAGAATACGCATGGTCCATACGCCATGAATTTACTGCAGAGGTAAACACTGCAGAAGAAGCCATGAATAAGGCGGAACAGGCCGAGGCACCGGTGGTCATCAATGAAACTTCCGATAATCCGGGGGGCGGTGCTCCCGGGGACGGCACACATCTGCTCCGCGAAATGGTACGCAGAAATCTGCCGGGAAGTGTCTATGGACACATTTACGATCCGCAGGTGGCACAGCAGGCCGCTGCTGCCGGTGTGGGAAGCTTCATCGACTGCGAGGTCGGAGCAAAACTGGATAAGCTTCACGGTACCCCGGTGGTGCTGAAGAACGTGGAAGTGAAGGCGGTAAGTGACGGATCTTATATAAGGAAGAATCCGATGGGGGCCGGAAGTATCGCACATCTGGGCACAACGGTGCTGCTGCAGGCCGGAAATGTGGGAATCATTGTTTCCTCCATAAGAAGACAGACTCTGGATGACGGCCCGTTTGAGATTGTGGGAATCAACTGGCAGGATATGCGCATTCTGGCTCTCAAATCTTCCCAGCACTTCAAAGGCTGGTGGACAGGCCGCGCCAAGACTATTATTGCCTGTGACTCCCCGGGAATTCAGTGTGCTGATCTGACCACATTTGATTATAAGCACCTGGATACCACTTCGTATCCTTTCCAGGATAGAGAACTGATATTGTAATACAATTTGGAAAAGATGCTTATCATATAATACAATCTTCTGAATTGTATTATGATAAATGATACAATCCACAGGGGGAAGCCTATAAAAGAATGTGCATTGCGTGAACGGGCACAGTGAAGACTGCAGAACCCCTAAAAACTCAAAACTGGAAATTGTATTTTTTTTGTATTTAACCGCGGAGGCCTTAAGAGAATGCCGCAGATAAAGAGGGAAAAATACATGATAAAATGCACAATGATTCAGCGAAATTACAGTGGTTCCACACAATAACCAAACAAAATACAGTGTATGTAAAAGACCTGTAAACAAGATGTAGAAAAACGGAAGAGTAATGAAACCTTACACATGTGTGCGAAAGGTGAAGAATAGGCGTATTTTCTATAAAATATAGGCGAATCATGGTATAAATCCTACTTTACAAAATCTTAATTATAAAGTATTATATTAATTACCAAGTTTGTTCTAATAGAATATTAGTTAAAACAGGAGGAAGAAAAATGAAGAAATTATTTTCCGTATTATTATGCGTAGCACTGATCGCAGGTCTGGCAACAGGCTGCGGCGGCGGTGCTCCTGCTGAAGATGTAAATGAAATCGTTATCGCTATCGGCGACGAATTCAACTGCATCGACCCAATGGAAACTACTGCAGAATCCAATCAGATCGTACAGGACTGTACTCATGACCTGTTAACCGATACTAATCTGGAAACTATGCAGAACGAAGGCGAACTGGTTGATACTTGGGAAATGATCGACCTGAAGACCTGGAAGTTCACTCTGAAGGACAACGTTACATTCCACGACGGTACTATCCTGAACGTAGATGACGTTATCTTCACTTTCGAAAGAGCTGCTCAGCACGCTACTACTTCCAGCTACGCTGCTAAGATCGAATCCATCGAAAAGATCGACGATCTGACTTTCATCGCTCACCTGGTAAACGGTGACGTTGACTTCAACTATACTTTCGCTGCTAACTCCCTGGCTGTACTGTCCAAGGAAGCATTCGAAACTATGCCTGAAGAAGAAGCTATCAAGATCGGTACTGGTCCTTGGATGTACGAAGAATTCGTAGCAGGCGACTATGTATCCCTGGTTCCATTCGAAGGTTCCACTCTGTACCCTGTTCCAGCTGCTGACCGTCTGGTATTCAAGATGATCCCAGAAGCAGCAACCAGAATGATCGCTCTGGAAAACGGCGAAGTTGACCTGATCATGTCCCCTGCAGCTACTGACTACGCTCGTCTGCAGGAAGCTGAAGACCTGGAATTCATCACTGAAACAGGTAGAACTCAGCACTTCGTAGGTTTCAACATGCAGAACCCTGACTCCATCGTTACTGACCCTACATTCCGTCTGGCAATGGCTCACGCTATCGATAAGGACGAAATGATTCAGGTTGCTTGGGATGGCTACGCTATCAAGTCCACATCCATGATGTGCCGTGACGTAGAATTCTACACAGACCTGGAAGGTATCCCTTACGATCCTGAAAAGGCTAAGGCTCTGTTCGAAGAATGCGGCGCTGTTGGCCAGACTATTTCTCTGGTAACTTCCGACGCTGACCACAGAGTAAAGATGGCAGAAAACTTACAGGCTCAGATGAAGGAATACGGCATTGACCTGACTGTAGAATACATGCAGAATGCTGCTCTGACTGAACTGAACTGTGGTGACCACACTACTTCCGGTGTGGAAATCTTTATCGCATCCTGGACTCCTGGTAAGAACGGTGACTACATGTTCCGTAACACTCTGCACTCCGCAGGCGGCAGAAACTACCCAGGTTTAGTAGATGCTGACATCGACGCTAAGATCGACGCAGCAGCTGCTGAAATGGATAAGGCTGTTAGACAGGAAATGTACACAGAATTACAGGAAATCATCACTTACGATGTAATCTGCTGGATCCCAATCGCTCAGCACACAATCGTAGCTGGTGCTAAGGCTGGCATCGAAGGTGCTAAGCTGCATCCTGGTCTGGTTCACCAGTTCAAGGAAATCCACTACGCTGAATAATATACCCTCTGTATATAAAACAGCAAAAATAACATAATTCATTAGAACGAAGGTAAATATTTAATTGTTTAGCGGACTGGATTTTTCCAGTCCGCTAAATGTAAGTAGAAGAATTTTAGGAGGGATAATCCTATGACCCGCTATATCGTAAAGCGTTTATTACTCTTAATCCCAATTATCCTGGCCGTTTCTTTCGTAGTATACTTCCTGATGGACTTGGCACCTGGTGACCCTGTAATGCAGCTGGCACCACAGGATGCAACTCCGGAACAGATTGAACAGCTGAGAGTAGAACTGGGGATGAACGGTACATTAATTGAACGGTACGGCCGTTATGTTTGGAGACTGCTCCACGGCGACCTTGGTACCTCTCTGACTCAGAAACGTCCTGTAATGGAACTGTTTATGGAACGTTTCCCTGCAACTTTTAAGTTAGCTCTGGCATCTCAGGTTGTATCCTTAATTATTTCTCTGCCGCTGGGTATTCTGGCAGCAAGAAAGCGTGGTACTGCAATCGACGGCGCTTCCATGATTACAGCGATGATCGGTGTATCCATGCCGTCCTTCTGGCTGGCTCTGCTGCTGATTATTCTGTTCTCTGCTAAGCTGGGCTGGCTGCCATCCGGTGGTGACGCAGGCTTTGCTTGCCTGATTATGCCGGCTGTTGCATTAGGTACTCACTCTGCAGGTTCCCTGACACGTATTACCCGTTCCGGTATGCTGGACGTACTGAGCCAGGACTACCTGAGAACTGCACGTGCGAAGGGTGTTCCTGAAAAGACTGTTATCACCAAGCATGCACTGAAGAATGCACTTATTCCAATTATTACAATCTTCGGTTCCAACCTGGGTAACGCTCTGGGGGGCGCAGTAGCAATCGAAACAGTATTCGCATGGCCAGGTGTAGGCCGTTTAACTGTAAAGGCAGTAAACGAGCGTGACATGACGCTGGCAACAGGCTGTATTATCATGTTCACCTTATTCCTGAATGTTACACTGCTGATCGTGGACATTGCCTACGCATTCGTAGACCCTCGTATCAAGGCACAGTATGCGAAAAAGTAAGAGGTGACAACATATGGATAATAAGAAAAATGTAGCTGCTGAACAGCAGCAGTATAAAAAGAGATCTATGTGGGCCGAAGTATGGCGTAACTACCGTAAGAGCGTAGGTGCTATGGTCGGTCTGGCAATTATCATTGTGCTGATTGTCGTAGCAATCGCTTCTCAGTTCATCTATAACTGGGATACTGACATTGTAGCACAGGATCCATCTGCGGCATTCCTGAAGCCATCCGCAGAACATCCTTTCGGTACTGACAACTACGGTCGTGACCAGTTTGCCCGTGTAATGTACGGTGCGAGATATTCCCTGTCTGTAGGTGTTGTTGCAACTGCAATCTCATGCGTACTGGGCAGTACCCTGGGTATGATCGCAGGTTACTACGGCGGTCTGACTGAAAACCTGATCATGCGTACTTGTGACGTATTCGTAGGTATTCCGTCCATCCTGCTGGGTATCGCTATCATGTCCGCGTTCGGTCAGAGCATCATGGTTCTGATGTGGGCGATTGGTCTGGTATATGTACCAATGTTTGCTCGAATTTCCAGAGCGGCAGTACTTCCTGTACGTGACCAGGAATACATCGAAGCTGCTCGTGTAACTGGTGTAAGTGACATGGGTATCATGTTCAAGCATGTACTGCCAAATGCACTGTCCCCAATTATCGTTCAGACAACAATGGGTGTTGCTAACGGCATCCTGACTGCATCCAATCTGTCCTTCCTGGGTCTGGGTATTCCAGTACCAGCGCCGGAATGGGGTGCAATGCTGTCCAGCACACGTAACTATATCCGTGACTACGGTTACTTAACTCTGTTCCCTGGTCTGGCAATCATGATCACTGTATTAGCCTTCAACCTGATGGGCGACGGTCTCCGTGACGCACTGGACCCTAAGCTGAAGAAGTAGGAGGTAGAATCGTATGAGCGAAAGAGAAAAAGACTTAGTCTTAGAGATTGAGAACTTAAATGTAAAGTTCGTAACCGAAGATTCCACTGTATATGCAATCAACGGTTTAAATATGGAACTGGAACGTGGTAAGGCAATCGGTCTGGTAGGTGAAACCGGTGCAGGTAAGACAACTACTGCACTGTCCCTGCTGAGACTGGTACAGTCCCCTCCAGGAGTTGTAGAATGTGATAAGATGATGCTGGACGGCCAGGACGTTCTGACTATGGACGAAAAGGCTCTGGAAGCTGCAAGAGGTAAGGCAGTATCCATGATCTTCCAGGATCCAATGACTGCATTAAACCCTGTATTCACCGTAGGTGAACAGATTGCAGAATCCGTATTCCTGCATGAAAACTGCACCAAGGAAGAAGCGGAACAGAGAGCAATCGAAATGCTGGAACTGGTAGGTATCCCTGGCGAACGTGCCGGCGAATATCCGCATCAGTTCTCCGGTGGTATGAAGCAGAGAGTAGTAATCGCTATCGCTCTGGCATGTCACCCTCAGCTGCTGATTGCAGACGAACCTACTACTGCACTGGACGTAACTATCCAGGCACAGGTTCTGGACATGATGAAAAACCTGCGTGAAAAGTATCAGACTTCCCTGATCATGATTACTCATGACCTGGGTATCGTAGCAGAAATCTGTGACGAAGTTGCAGTAATGTACGCTGGTACTATCGTAGAAAAGGGTACTCTGGAAGATGTATTCAACCACACCAAGCACCCATACACTGAAGGTCTGTTCAACTCTCTGCCAAACATCAATGACAGAAAGGCGAAGCTGACTCCAATTCAGGGTCTGATGCCAGACCCATCCAATCTGCCTGAAGGCTGCGCATTCCACCCTAGATGTCCTTATGCGACAGAACAGTGTAAGCAGGCACAGCACCTCAGAAAGATTTCAGACACTCACTATGTAGTCTGCGACAGATACAATGATCCGGACTTCCATATTGAGAGAGAGGAGAGATAAGACATGGCAGATATCATTCTCGAAGTCAAGGAATTGACCAAGCACTTTAAAACAAAAAAGGGTGCGCTGCATGCTGTAGACGGCATCAACTTTACCCTGGAAAGAGGTAAGACTCTGGGTCTGGTAGGCGAATCCGGCTGTGGTAAGTCCACAACTGGCCGTACTATCCTGCGTCTTATCGAACCAACTTCCGGTGAAACTCTCTTCGAAGGCAGAGACGTTAATAAGTTCAACAAGAAGGAACTGCGTGAATTCCGTAAGGACATGCAGCTGATCTTCCAGGACCCATATTCTTCTCTGGACCCTCGTAAGACTGTTAGCCAGATTATTGCAGAACCTCTGATTGTTAACAAGATTGTTGACAGCAAGGAAGCGGTAGAAGCACGTGTTAACGAACTGATGGAACTGGTAGGTCTGGCTCCTCGTCTGTATAACACTTATCCGCACGAACTGGACGGCGGCAGAAGACAGCGTATCGGTATTGCCCGTGCACTGGCTCTGAATCCTAAGTTCATCATCTGCGACGAACCAGTATCTGCTCTGGACGTATCCATTCAGGCTCAGATTCTGAACCTGCTGAAGGAACTGCAGGAAAAGATGGGATTATCCTACATCTTCATCACACACGACCTGTCTGTAGTAAACCACTTCTCCGATGATATCGCGGTAATGTACCTGGGTAAGATCGTAGAAAAGGCACCTTCAGAAGAACTGTTCGCAAACCCTGTTCACCCTTATACTCAGGCACTGCTCTCTGCTATTCCTATTCCTGAACTGGGAGCTAAGAGAGAACGTATCATCATCAAGGGTGAAATCACATCTCCAATCAATCCACCTGATGAATGCAGATTCTACAAGCGCTGCAACTATGCATGCGACAAGTGTAAGTCCCTGCCTGCATTAGAAGAAATCAAGCCAGGTCACTTTGTTGCCTGCCACAGAATTGGAGAAATCTAATATCTGAATAATAATCAGAACATAAACGCTGACGCATTGTTCTTTCATGCGACAGACAGGCTCCGGCGGATGCTTATTTCTGCCGGAGCTTTTTCTTTAGTGAAATGTGTATTGATACAAAAGGAACCTGAAATGGAATCTTTAAGCTACAAGCAGCAGGCACTTATTGCCACTGCATATGATTTTTATCATCATTCCCTTTCCGGTCATATCCAATATGACCAGAGAAGCATGGACCGTGTCCTTCAGCTGACACCGCGCCGCAGAAAATATTTGCCGCCGGAAGCGGGAACCAGCCAGAATACGCTGCACCTGGACTGTTCCGGATTTTGCTTCGCAGCGTATTACCAGACCTTTGGTTTCGAACTGCCATCCGACCTGACATGGCACATGATGACACTGCTGAAACCCCGGGTATATTACTACGAACGCACCTATAACGAAACCGCGGAAGACCGTGCCAGAATCGCAGAGGAATTCCTTTCCTGCCTGCAGCCCGGAGACCTGATTAATATGCTGGTTCAGGGCAACGGCGGTCACATCATGATGTATATCGGCGATGGACAGTATCTGCACTGTACATCCGGACCCGGCCGCGGCATCGACTATAGTTATGACTATTCCAGGAAAAAGAACCAGGACCGTCCGTCCGGCGGCATCCGTCTCGACCTGGCAAAATATCTGGTCACCGAGACTCCGGAGGGAGAACCGAATGACTGTCATTACTTTTTTGAGCCGAAATGGCGCTCTATCGGTATTTCCCGTCCGCTGGAACTGGTGGGAGATGTAACTCCACAGGCTGAAATCCGTCTGAATCAGTTCCATGGACTCTGGGCAGGTGTGGAATCCACCCATCCGGGTGCACACCATGCCGTAAGCGGAGGCGCTGCAGAATATCAGGTGATTCTGAAGAATCTCTCTGAAGAATCCAAAGACGCACAGGTTACTTTTAAGGCAGCTGGCGGAAGCCACCTGGTAGGCGCCAATAAGATTAATATCAAGCTGCAGGCCGGCGAAGAAAAAACCGTAAGATTCCCTGTAGTGGTGGATGCGGATTACAGAAAGCAGATTAAACTGGAAGGACCTGAAGTTGCGGTAAATGATTTGAATATCTGGACACAGCCGATCCTTCTCGGAAATTCCATGGAAACAGAAGAAGTGAAATGGATCAGTTCCGTTGTAAAGGAACGGATGGCCTGCGGTGCAGATGCAGTGAAAGCTGCTGCGGAAGCCTACGGACAGTTCGGAATCGAAATGGAATCACGGAAAGAAGAATATCTCTTCACTCATTTCTGTCTCCATGATGCGGTAGGCGGTACCGATGTGGTTTCCAGACGTCCGCAGAATCCGCACCAGGACCTGGCAGTATACTCATACTTTGGAGGGACCGGCGTAATTACCCCGGAAATGGGAAGCTCCACCGGTATCCGTACCACCAGAATCAGTATGCGTGACCTGATGGCAGGGGACATCATCCTCTGCAGCAACGACGTTTTCGGCAAGCGCAGCTACGCATGCTTCTATGACGGCGAAAGTCTGACAGGAAGCTTCGATGCGGGCGAGGATATGAAAACCATCACAGGCGAAGAAATGGCCGCTTTTGTGGACAGCCTCTTCGGCAGATTCTGCTGGATTATGCTGAGACCATGGCTTGGGAAATAAAGGGGAATTACAATGAGAGACATTAGAGTGGAAGCACTGTTGGCAGTTGCCGATGACTTTTACAAAAACAACGAACATATTCAGTATGACCAGCGCAGCATGGACCGGTATGTGCAGATTTCATCACGGCGGAGAAAGTTCTTCCCGCCTGAGGCAGGCACTTCCCAGTACGGGCATCATCTGGACTGTTCCGGATTCTGTTTTGCGGTATATTATCAGGCACTGGGCATGGAGCTTCCTCATGACATCACCTGGCACATGTATGAACTCATGGAGCCGGTGGTATATAAATACGAAAAAACCTTCGACGAAACGTACGAAGACAAGCTGCGGATTGCAGCGGAACTGGAAGAAGTGATTCAGCCTGGTGACCTGATTACCATGCTTCACCAGGGGCAGTCCGGACATATCATGCTGGCTGTTGAAGATGGTAAGTTCATTCACTGTATCCCGACGGTACGCGGATTTGACGGCAGCAGCTATAATTATCCGGACCGTACCGATAAACGTGAGCGTAACGGCCTTATCATCAGTGATCTAGCTGACATCACCCGCGTTCTGCCTGATGCAGAAGCAGTAGATCCGGCCAACTTCCCACGTCTGAACCTGTTTGCGCCGCGTGAAAGCAAAATCGTGATTCACCGTCCGTGGGTTCTGGCAGAAGGCCCGACCGACCAGGCGAAGATCCGCATGGGTGCATACAAAGGTCTGATTTCCGGCGTGGAATCATCTCATCCGGGCGGTCTGCAGGCAGCCTGCGGCGATGTGGTGGAATATAGAGTGCGTGTGAAGAACACTACTGACGCGCCAAAATCCGTATCCGTGGAATTCACCGCTCCGGCAGGCACATCATTTGGCGGAGAACAGACCTGTGAAGCAGTTCTGGAGGCCGGCGAAGAAAAGGTATTTACCTTCGGCGTTATTGTGGAAACGGAAGACGGCAGTGCGGCTTTCGCAGAAGCACCGCTGGTGAAGGTAAACGGTCTGACCATCCATGCCAAGAAAGTTCTGTTAGGACGCAGAATGGCTGAAGAAGAGATGGAATCGGTCGTTTCTGAAATGAAAGAAGCGCTGGCAGAAGGCAAAGAAGTGATTGCAGCCGCAGCCGAAGTTTACGGCAGAAGGGGTATCACTCTGAATCCATCCAAAAAGAACTGTCTATGCAGTTACTTCCATAATTTTGATACAATGGCCAAGGAAAATAACAATGTTCTGGTTCGAAAAGAACAGAAGCCTTGGGCTGATCTGGCAGCATACAGCCTCTTCGGAGGAAAGAGTGTAGTGACAAGTGAACTGCTGAACTATCCTTGGCTGCGTATTACTGAAATCAGCTCCCGTGACCTGATGGCAGGGGATATCATCCTCTGCGGAAACGATGTGTTCGGAAGACAGACTCATGCCATGTTCTATACCGGAGAAAGCCTGATTGGTGCACCGGAACAGGGACTGTCCAATGTGGAACTTACCGGTGAAGCAATGGAAAAATTCATCATCAGTTTATTCGGACGGATGGTATGGATTGTACTGCGTCCGGGCCAGGCGGTATAAGCCGCAGCAGTAAATCAAGTTTATTAAAAAATAATTATAAAAAAGCGTAAAGCTGGAGGTAGCAATTATGCGTTATGAAACAACTTACAAGTTAGAGGATTTCGTTCTCAACACTCAGTGGGAAGACCTGCCTAAGGAAGTCCAGGAAAGACTGAAGGGCTGCCTGGTAGACCTGATGGGTGCTCTGGTAGTAGGAAGCCGCAGTGACCAGTTTGAAGTTGGTCTGAAGGTTGCTGAAACCATGTTCCACCGTGGTGAAAGAGAAATCCCTGTAATCGGCTCTGACAAGAAGTTCAACATGTACGGTGCAGCAACAGCAATGGGACACTCTTCCAATGCTTATGACATTGATGACGGTCACAATATGACACGTGCACATCCCGGCACTTCCTTCATCGGTGCAATCCTGGCAGCTGCATATGAAAAGAACCTGACCAGAAATGAAATGCTGGCAGTTATGGACGTAGCTTATGAAGTAACCATCCGCGGCGGCGCTGCAATGATGGAATACTATAACTTTGCACATTCCAGCGGTACTTTCGGTGCACTGGGCGTAGCAGCAGGTGTGGGCAGAATCTACGGCTTCACTCGTGAAGAACTGAACAACGTACTGTCCATCGCTGACTTCAACGCTCCGCTGGTACCTGGTATCAGAAGTGTAGAATATCCTTCCATGAACAAGGACGGTGTTCCATTCGGCGTAATGATCGGTCTGCTGGCACTGCAGGCTTCCATGTGCGGTTTCGAAGGCAACAAGAACCTGATGGAATCCGATGAACACGGCCACTTCCTGGACGACCTGGGAGAAAAGCACCAGGTTATGGACCTGTACTTCAAGCCATACACCTGCTGCAGATGGGGTCACCCTGCTATCGACGCATGCCTGGAAATCATGAACAAGTACGGCGTAACTGCAGAAGATATCGAAAAGGCTACAATTCAGACATTTGAACGTGCAACTCTGCTGTCCAAGATTGTTCCAAAGGCAGTAGACGAAGCACAGTACAACATCGCATACCCTGTAGCTGCTGCTCTGATTTACGGTGACTTCGGCTGGGCACAGGTTCGTAAGGAAAGCCTGGGAGATCCTGCAGTAGTTGAAATGATGAAGAAGCTGCACTTCGAAATCGACCCTGAATTCGACAAGCTGTTCCCTGCAAAGCGTTTCTGCCGTGCAGAAATCGTAACTAAGGACGGCAGAACTCTGGTATCCAGCGACTGTGAACCTCGTGGTGAAGCACACGAAAACATCCAGGTTGACTGGCTGTGCGACAAGTTCCGCAGAATCACCGGTCCGGTTCTGACCAGCGAATGCCAGGAAAAGATCATGGAAATGATCTGCGGCGAAGAAGACGTTCCTGTAAGAGCAATTGTTGATGAAATCAACAAGGCAGAATACTGGAAGGACCTGTAGAAAGGAAACTCATGGGCGATATTGAAAAGCTCTTTAAGGATAAGGGATACATCGAAGGGATCACCATTATCAACGTAGAAGGAGAGATTCTGTTCTCTGCCAAGTTTAACAGCAAGATGAGCCAGAATCCTGTGAACTACGAAACGGTAGGGAAGAAATTCCTGGAGGTGTATGAAAATCTGGATGAAAACAACAGCAGTACATACCGTGCCATGCGGCACGGTGTACCTGTGTATGTAGATGACCAGGAACTGGTCAGTGCAGGCAAGGAACCCATCCATATTTCATCCCTGTCCGTTCCTATAAAAAGCGGCGGTTCCATCGTTGGAGCCATCGACCTTTCTGTAACTTCAGACGGTCAAAAAAACGAAGATGCTGTTGAAATCCGCGATGAAGTATTGTATGCTTATAACAAGGTGGAAAGTCTCCACCGCGGTGATGACAAGGCCATCTACAACCTGGATGATATCCAGACCTGTGATCCGAAGATGATCGAACTGAAGGACAACGTAAAGAAGTTTGCACAGTCTGATCTGCCGGTGCTCATTTACGGTGAGACCGGAACGGGGAAAGAACTGGTGGCACACTCCATTCACCAGTGCAGCCGGAGGGCGAACAAACCTTTTGTGGTGCAGAACTGTGCATCCATTCCGGCCAATCTGATTGAAAGTATTCTCTTTGGCACATCAAAGGGTGCATTCACCGGTGCTGTGGATAACATGGGACTTCTGGAGCTGGCTGACGGAGGAACTCTGTTCCTGGATGAAATCAACTCCATGCCGATGGAGCTGCAGCCTAAAATTCTCCGTGTGATTCAGGACGGTACCTTCCGCCGCGTGGGCGGTAAGGAAGTCCATCATGTGGATGTGCGGATTGTATCTTCCACCAACGAGAAGCTGGAAAGCATCATCGGCGAAAACCGGTTCCGTCCGGACCTGTACTACCGACTGGCAGTGCTGGTACTGGAAATTCCGGGGCTGAGCGAACGCAAGAAGGACATTCCGGTGCTGACCAACTACTTTATCGGACGGTACAGCAGTATGTTCGGCCGCAAAATCCGTAAAGTATCTCCAGACGTGTACGATGCACTGGCCAAGTGTCAGTGGCCCGGAAACGTGAGAGAGCTGGAAAGCGTAGTGGCTTCAGCTGTATGCATGGCGGACGAGCAGGCGGAAACGCTGGAGTACAGACATTTTGCCAACCGTCTCAACTTCGCACAGAAGGAAGAGATTCCGGTGGCACTGCCGGAAATCAAAGATTCACAGACTGACCTGGCGGATCTGGTATCCGGATATGAAAAGACCCTGATTCGGAAAGCACTTTCCGAGTCTGAGGGAAACATAACCAAAGCTGCGGCAATGCTGAATGTACCGCGGCAGACCCTGAGCCGAAAGGTGAGGGAATACGGACTGCAGGACTGATTTTGAGCAGTAAAATGCGGGGCCGCTCAGTTTTGAGCGCCGAAAAACGGTCGCAGCGCTGTTGAATATGCTCATATTTGAGCGATATGTGGCTGGAGCAATGGGTGAAAACGTTGGAATTTCAACGTTTTGCTAAAAATTAAAAGTTGGCACATATCTTGCTCTTATATAAGATATAATTATTTAAACCAAATCAATCTTGAAATTTATCTATGTTGAGAAGGGAGAAAGAAAGAAATGAAATTTGGTGTTTTAAAGGATATTAAAGTTGGTGAATACAGAGTAATCGCTACTCCTGCAGAAGTTGGTGCTATCGTAGGCGACGGTCACGAAGTATACGTAGCAAGCAATGCAGGTTATGCTGCTGGTTTCGACGATGCTGAATACGCTGCTGCTGGTGCAACAGTTCTGGCTACAAACGAAGAAATCTGGGCAACTTGCGATTTCGTAGCAAAGGTTAAGGAAATCGAACCTTCCGAATACGACCTGATGAGAGAAGGTCAGTATATCTACACCTGTATTCACCCAGCTGGTCATAGAGAAGAAGTTGATGCTCTGCTGGAAAAGAAGGTTATCTCCATCACAGCAGAAGACTCTCACAGATACGGTTCCCCTAACTGCGAAGCAGCAGGTAAGGGCGGTGCTTTCATGGGCCTGTGGGCTATGTGCTCCACTAACGGCGGTTCCGGTAAGTTCGTAAGCGGTCTGGGTGCTGCTCCTGGTATCAAGGCTCTGGTTTGCGGCTGCGGCGTTGTAGGTAAGGGTGCTATCGAAGTTCTGGTAACCATGGGTGCATGGGTAACTGTAGCTGACATCAACATTGGTGCTTTAAGAGACATCGCTACAAAGTACGATGGCAGAGTGAACACCATCATCTCCAACAAGTACAACATTGCTAAGGAACTGCCTACTACTGACCTGGTAATCAACTGCGTAAGATGGCCTAAGAACGCTACTGAACCAATGATCTCCAGAGAAATGGTAAGATCCATGAGAAGAGGTTCCGTAATCGTAGACGTTTCCAACGACGAAGGTTGTATCGAAACATTCCACGAAACTACTCACGAAGATCCTATCTACACTGAAGAAGGCGTTGTTCACTACTGCGTATCCAACATCCCTGGTGCATTCGCAGGTTCCACTTCTCAGGCTTATGCTGCAGGTGTTCTGCACCACTTCAGAAACATCATGAACCTGGGTCTGGAAGAAGCTTGCGCAAGAGACGGCTTCCTGAGAAGATCTCTGACTACTTACAAGGGTTACCTGACTCACGAAGAAACTTCCGGCATCCAGAACAGACCATGGGTTAAGCCTGAAGTAATTCTGGGCATTGCAGACAGACAGTTAGACTATGCTCCAGCTCCAACTGTAACCAAGTCTGACAACTTCTACGAAGAATTCAAGTAAGAATTCGCGTAAATGTGTTAATTCGGAAGAATTTTAGCTTCTTCATTATTTTCACACGAATTATAAAGAAACCATCTCCTTCGGGAGATGGTTTCTTTTTTTTGTAATATTCATTTGCGCAGGCTTACTGCCGCAGGTAGTCTGTCAGTTTCCGGTCGGCCAGACGCCAGTAGCCCAGACGGTACAGGATACGTCCACGGAGCAGTTCCATGGCGATATCATGGCCGAACCAGCCGATATCGTTTTTAATCCATTGATACCAGTTGAAATCTTTTTTGTATTCGTTCAGATAGATGCTGGCGATTCGGTCTGTCAGCACATAGTTCCAGCAGCCCAGAGGCCACACCAGACGGAAGAGTTTATCCGGAATATCGGTAAAGATGGCTGTCGGTTCACATACCACGATGCGCCCTGTTTCCCGGTCCACACGGGTGGAAAGATGGTCCCAGGTAATTTTATTTTCTGTAATGTGAAGGCGGACCAGTTCCCCGTATTCTGTGTGCTTCTGACGCCTCTGATAGTCCGTATCAAAGACGAAATTGCCCAGAGAATAGAAGATTGCCTTATCGCCCAAAATCTCGTAATTCTGGACCGTATGGGAGTGATGGGAGATAATGATATCTGCACCGTAATCCAGGAACTGGTGGTACATTTTCCGCACGTAAGGCAGGGGCATACTTGCAAATTCTTCACCGCCGTGGACAATCAGAATGCACCAGCGGTTTCTGGATTTGATATCCCGGATATAGCCGGCAATCTTTTCCGGTTCATCGTAGGTGATGCATCCTGGCTTATCCGGACCTGCCTTAAGAAAGTCCTTATAATAAACGATACTCATGATGCCGATGCCGCCGCACTCCGGCAGTTCTACCGGTCGTGCAGCTTCTTCTTCATTGAAGCCGGCACCCACTGTACGGATTCCGTTTTCTGAGGCAATCCGCATGGTATCTTCCAAACCTTCTTTCCCGCAGTCCATCACATGGTTGTTTGCCAGCGTCCAGATATCTGTATTCAGTTTCTTCAGCCAGCCAATGACCTTAGGGGAGTTCACATGAGTCAGAGAACCAGCTTTGCCGGTAAAACTGCCGTCAGTAACCGGCGCTTCAATATTAGCTGCTACGTGATCTGCAGATGACAGAAAGTCCACGATTTCCTGGTCCATCAGGTCTTCGCGCTGCCAGCCCTCTGCAAAATATTTTGAAAAGGC
Organism: Anaerovoracaceae bacterium; assembly: GCA_045578745.1. Taxonomy (GTDB): domain Bacteria; phylum Bacillota; class Clostridia; order Peptostreptococcales; family Anaerovoracaceae; genus RGIG7179. Next base: position 42,462 of record JAZNKW010000023.1, on the reverse strand, counting down.
AATGTCGCCGGTAAAGGCAATTGTAGTTTTCATGATGATTACCTCGATATGAAAAAAGCCCGCACTAAATACGGGCTCAGTTATTAAATACTTCTCTTACTGTTCAGTGCCTTACGGACAATTTTCTCCGCATGGATATAGGACCCATGGTCAATCACATAGTTGTAACGAAGCAGCTGACCGCCGTCCGCTTCAAATTTGTGAATCAGATCCATGTCACTGGATGAAGCAAAAGTTTCGAAATGTTTCGGTACGATGATTACATCCTTGTGCTTGAGGAATCCTTCCAGATTCTCGTCGCCAAGCAGGTGAGCACAGAGGGTTCTGCCTTCAGAAGTCGGCATACTTGCATAGTTCATGCGGACAATGGTCAGGAAGTTATGACTGGAGCAGACAACACCCACACGTGCATTTTCAGGCATATGAGCCAGTTCAATGATGGTTTCGGTGGATGTCATCATGGCCAGCATGCTGAAAACCTTATTGGAAGCAATAAACTCTTCCACTTCACTGTAATGTGATGTGGTGGTCAGTATGATGTCGTAATCGGAATTCAGCTTATCTGCAACTTCTGCAATCTGCCGGAGGGAAAAGCTGGCAACCTGGGTGTGAGGAATCTGCGACAGCTGAGATTCCATCAGCTGAAGCACTTCCGGATTGCAGTCAATGACTGCAATCTTAACCAGATCATACTCTTCATCCAGTCCGCGCAGTTTGAGATTGATGTAGATTTCCATCTCTCTTGGTGTGAAACCAAGGCTTTCAAGCTCTTCCAGAAGCTCGTCAATGGCAGCCATAGCACGGTCCTTGCGGCTGCCGGATTCTATGACCTCCTGTTCCTTGACAAAGGTTCCTTTTCCCTGTGTCATTTCTATGGCACCCAGGGTTTCCAGATGATCATATGCATGTTTGATGGTACCCTGCGACAGGCCCATTTCTTCTGCAAGTTCTCTTACAGTCGGAAGTTTGGTACCGGCAGGCAGGGTTCTGGATTTAATGTCCCGCAGGATTGCTTCGGCCACCTGTCTGTAGATGGGAGTATCGCTGGAGGGAACGATGGAATAATTCATTGGGAATCCTCTTTATTTCTCCATGGACAGGTATTCCGCACGGCCCTGTTCATATAAATTGTTGCCTTCGCTGTCGATGATAACAACTGCAGGCAGATCTTCAACTTCCAGGCGGCGGATTGCTTCTGCACCCAGATCTTCATAGGCAACGACTTCTGCCTTCTTGATGCACTTTGCCAGCAGTGCACCTGCACCGCCGATGGCACCGAAGTAAACTGCACCGTTTGCCTTCATGGCATCTACAACTGCTTCGTTGCGCTTGCCCTTGCCGATCATGCCTTTCAGGCCGATGTTCAGCAGGTCAGGTGCGTATGCGTCCATACGGTAGCTGGTGGTAGGACCTGCGGAGCCGATAACCTGGCCTGGCTGTGCAGGTGCAGGACCTACATAGTAGATGATGGCGTCGGTTACGTCGATAGGCAGTTCTTTCCCTTCTGCCAGCAGTTCGCAAAGTCTCTTGTGTGCTGCGTCTCTTCCTGTATAGATTACACCGCTGATGAGCACGTTGTCACCGCAGTGCAGGTCTTTTGTCTTTTCCAGAGTCAGAGGTGTGGTGATTCTCTTTTCCATTTTCTGAATACCTCCTGATTATAATACCGCGGATTTATGGCGGGTAACGTGACAGTTGATGTTAACAGCGCAAGGCAGACCTGCAATGTGGGTAGGCAGTGTTTCAATGTTTACTGCCAGTGCAGTGGTCTTGCCGCCGAATCCCTGCGGTCCGATGCCCAGTGCATTGACCTTTTCCAGCATTTCCTTTTCCAGTTCAGCATAGAATGGGTTTTCGCTTCTTTCATCAACAGGTCTCATGAGAGCCTTCTTTGCCAGGTAAGCAGCCTTGTCGAATGTACCGCCGATACCTACGCCTACCACGATTGGAGGACATGGGTTCGGACCAGCTTCTTCTACAACCTTCACGATGAAGTCCTTAACGCCCTGCAGACCGTCAGATGGCTTCAGCATCTTGATCTGGCTCATGTTTTCGGATCCGAAGCCCTTAGGTGCTACGGTAATCTTCACCTGATCACCGGGAACCAGGTCGATATATAATACGGCAGGAGTATTGTCACCGGTATTTACACGGTCAATTGGGTCCTTTACGCAGGATTTACGCAGGAAACCTTCTACATAACCCTGACGTACGCCTTCGTTTACAGCATCCTTCAGATCGCCGTCAATATGCACGTCCTGGCCGATTTCCAGGAATACGCATGCCAGACCGGTGTCCTGACAGATTGGAACGTTGTCAGTATCTGCAATCTGGAAGTTTTCTTCAATCTTACCCAGAACGGTCTGTGCGATAGGGAAAGGTTCGCAGGCACGGCAGGTTGTGATTGCTTCCTTCACATCACCTGGCAGATGGCAGTTGGCATCGATGCACAGGTCACGAACAATTTTAGTGATATCTGTTGCTTTAATTTCTCTCATTTTTCTATATCCTCCGTTAGAATTCAATACGGTTCAGGTCGCTGGTGCTCTTGTCCCAACGTTCGCCGACCAGTCCGATGACAATGTACTTTTCCTTAATCGGGTCGAAGAAAACTTCCTTCAGCAGACGGAAGTTGACAATCTGACCGGTGGAACGTACATGGATACGAGGACCGGTGCATGGGTGAATAATATCACCGATGGAAATATGGTCTTCATCATAATAGGAAACACCGATATCCTGGTCGATAATAGCCTGCACTTTGGCCTGCAGCGCACGGATATCGAAGGTAGGTTTTTCCTTGAATTCCAGACAGAATCCACGCTTAACATCGCCGTGAGTGCACTGTTCCAGCCATTCTTTTTCCAGACAGTGTTCTACCAGGTCTTCTGCAGTGTGAGCCATCTTACGATACTTGACAGACTGATGGCAGATATTAGCGATATCTTCCGGCAGCGGACCGAACATGGTCGGACGGGTTACCATGATTTCTTCGCCTACACCGATCAGCAGCTGTGCATTCATATCCAGGTAAGGATAGAGAAGTTCGAAGTGCTCTACGATAACACGGCGTTTTTTCTTGATAGCCATCTGAACGGCTTCTGCAATCACATGAATCTGGGTGAATGCCATTTCGAAACGCATATCCACATGATAGGTATGCGGTGCACAGAATCCGTTGTCTTCGTCCACATTGAGCAGCGGTATCGGGCGGATATTCACACCTTCGTCATCGTTGGTCAGGTCAACACCCGGGAACATACCTTTTACCAGCATGCTCTTACCGGAACCGGCTTCCCCGATAATACCAATCAGAAGGTCGAATGGACTCAGATACTGCTGCGCGATATCCATACCCAGACGAAGCATACGTGCATTGCCGCGAGGTGCGAAAAATACACTGTAAAGATGGTTCGGATGGGTCATATGTTCAAAATAATGATAGGACATGGTAACCTCCATTTGCGTAATTGTACACTTAATTGTTATAGAACATTTATACATTTATATTACATCAATACCAGGGGGATTTCAACATAAAAAGGAAGAAAGATTGTATTGAAATTGTATAAAAAGTTGAGTAAAATGAGTATATCTGTAGATTTTTTGGGGGAAATGAACCATGATTTTAATTCTGATGGGAATTGTACTATTTGTTGTAGGTGCATTGATGGTAATCAAACCGTATACCTACTGGTCTTTAGGCCACATCACAAAACCGGATGCGGAACCTCCGGGAGAACTGTATCTGAAAGTAATCCGGATTATGGGTCTGGTGGTGCTTCTTCTTGCTGTACTGGTGGCAGGCATCCGTTTATGGCCGGTTATTTCCGGACAGGAAGTAAAGGTAAGCAGCGGCCAGAACTGGGAAATGACCTTTACGGAAGATGAATCCATGACAGAACTTGTGCTTCTGCCGGAATGCAGCAATGCAGCAGCTTATGAGGCAGTCTCTGACGGAGAACACATATATTTCCTGGGGTGGGAGCGAAAAGACGGTGTGAATACCGGAGCTGCCGGAATTTATAAGATGACGGCAGAGGGAGATTTTGCGGAGGCAGAACTGCTGGCATCCCTGGATGAAACCGCGGGCCGTTATGAAAAACTGAAGTTTGAGGAGGGCGTTCTGACCTGGCTGCAGCAGCCTCTGGACAATGCAGGGGACAGCAAGATGATTGGAACTGCCGTATACAGCCTGGATCTGGAAGCAGGTGTGAAGGAACCGGAGCTGCTCTGCATGCTGACACAGAATCTTCATACCTATGAGTACCACATGGGCAATGTATTCCTTCTGGACGGAGATGCGGAGGGAGCCGTTCTCTGGAAATGGGACGGAACAGAAAGCGAAAAGCTGGTTAAGCAGACCTTAAACGGCGGATACGACCCGAGTGCCGCAGATGGATGGATTGGTGCTGTAAATAGAAAACAGGATACTGTGATTCGGGTGAATCTGGAATCCGGCAAAGAAATGGAACTGAAGACTTCACTGAAACCGCAGGGGGTATGGACCGGCAGGGATTATACTCTTCTGGCATGTGCAGGCGGCAAGGCAGCAGTGGTTGTGCACAGAGAGAAAAAAGCGCAGCAGTATGTGCTGAAGGATATTGGCGAAACCGGTCTGATGGATATGGCTGCGGATATGATCTGGCAGCTGGACGGCAGTGTGCTGACTGCCTATAATCTGGAAAACATGACCTTCTGTGAGATGGAGATTCCGGAGGGCAGAATTACAGGTCTGGACGTTTCTGAGGCAGGAACCGCTGTTCTGTATGACAGCGAAAAAAATCTGGTGTATTTTTCAGAATTTTCAGATTGAATTCTGAATCAAAAAGTGGTATAGTTAGTTAAAGCGATAAAGACATCCCGCGTGCCATTCAGGAACGAGTAAGAACCGTTTTCGGCACGCCTGATATACTTCGAAGGGTCCCTCACAAAAGAATCGGCTGCGTGGGGGGCTTTTTGTGTGGGTATTTGCTTGCATGAGTGTATGCCGATGGCTATAATAATGTTAAGAAGAAAGGAGAGACCACTATGTATTATGAAATGGAAATTGCAGGACTGAAACGGCAGCTGCCGCTCTGTCCGGTGACAGATGACTTATATATTGGCGCTTTTATCATGTTCGGTGATGTGGAAATGACAGTGAAAGCAGCAGAGGCACTGCTGCAGAAAGCACCGGAATTCGATATACTGGTAACAGCTGAATCCAAGGGAATTCCTCTGGTACATGAAATGGCACGACAGGCCGGCCAGAACGAATATGTGGTTGCCAGAAAAGGTGCCAAACTTTATATGAGCAATATTATTTCAACAGAAGTGGATTCTATTACAACTGACCATATTCAGACTCTCTGCATCGGGCAGACCGAGGCGGACCTGCTGCGCGGACGCCGGGTGCTCGTTGTGGATGATGTAATCAGTACCGGGGAATCTCTGAAGTCTATCGAAGTTCTGGTAAACCAGGTTGGCGGAAATATCGTGGGCCGCATGGCTGTTCTGGCAGAAGGCGATGCAGCGGACAGAGATGACATTATCTATCTGGAAAAACTCCCGCTGTTCAATCCGGACGGCACGGTGAAATAGATGGGTCTGGTTAAGCGGCTGATTGTACTGATTCTGCTGGTTATCATGACCTGGACCGGCCTGACCTGCTGGAGCGGATGGAAGATGTATGAAGCAGCTCTGGCTGAAATGCCGCTGACTCAGAAGGTTGACGCGGTGATTTCCCAGCAAAGCTTTACGCCTCTTTCTGCACTGCCGAAGACTTACGTGGATGCGGTGCTGGCGGTAGAAGACCGGAATTTTTATAACCATCACGGAATCAGTCTGCGGTCTACCGCTCGTGCGCTGGTGCGGAACTTCCAGGAGAGAGACGTGGTGGAAGGCGGAAGCACCATTACCCAGCAGCTGTCGAAGCTGTGGTATTTCGAACTGGATAAACGGTATGACCGGAAGGTGGCAGAGCTTCTCATGGCCTTCAATATCGAAAGGAATTACGAAAAGGAAGATATCCTGGAGTTCTACTTTAACTCCATCTATTTCGGATCCGGATATTATACGGTTTACGATGCGTCCGTGGGATATTTCGGCGTAGCACCGGCAGATATGAATGCCTACCAGTGCACTCTGCTGGCAGGGATTCCAAATGCGCCGTCGGTCTATTCGCCGGATGTGAATCCTGACCTGGCTGAGCAGCGCCGCCAGCAGGTCATTCACTGTATGGAGCTGTATGGGTATATTGAAGAGGGTACCATTGAATAAAAAAGAAACACAGTCTGAAAAGACTGTGTTTTTTGTTTGCTTATTTAATCTTTGCCGGGTTACCACTTTCGGATGGAGACTTCGCCGGTGGTGATGGTTTCCATTTCACGCATGCGGCGTCCTTCCATGTATTCCACAACCAGGCCGCCGTTGCTGTCGATATCAATGGCACGGGCTTTGATGCCGCCGGAGGTATTCCGGTCCGGGGACTGCCCCGTGATGGTATTGTAGATGATGATCTGTTCGCCCAGAATGAAGGAACGGTTCTTGTATTCGCGGATAAGCTTGCCGGTATCCGGTTCTGCGATGCAGGCAAAGAACTGGTTCACGATGGCCGCTGCCAGCTGGGCGCGGGTGAACTCCTTCTTCGGGTTGGCGATATGGGTTGCTGTTTCTGCGATATCTTCCGGCATGGTGGCTTCAAAGCAATTGACGCCGATTCCAAGAATAATCTTATCGATATTTCCCGTCTCAAAATTGCTCTGGGCTTCGGTCATGATGCCGCAGACTTTTTTGTCGCCGAGGTAGATGTCATTTACCCATTTGATCTTCGGCCGCAGGCCGGTAACCTCGTCCATGGCACGACAGACTGCTACCGCTGCGATGGTGGTAATGAGCATCGCCTTGTCCAGCCCGAAATTTGGACGGAAAGCCAGAGTCATGTAAAGGCCGGTGGATGGAGGCGACCAGAAAGAACGGCCCAGACGTCCGCGGCCCTTGGTCTGCTCATTGGCAATAATCAGGTGAGGCTTGTCCGCCACATCAGAAGGTTCCAGCTCACGGGCCACCCGGTTGGTGGAATCCAGTACATCGTGAATCTGAATCCGGCATGGAACTGTCAGATTTTCAGCCAGATAATCTTTCGTAATAATATCGGACTGCTCCATGAGACGGTAGCCGGTGCCGGCTTTGCTTTCTATGGTGAAGCCCTGGTCCTGCAGTTTCTTCATGGCCTTCCATACGGCGTTTCTCGACACGCCAAGCTGGTCGGCAAGCTGCTGGCCGGACAGATAGGTATTGGTGTTCTGGTTCAGTACTTCCAGAAGGGTCAGTTTGGTAGACATGGGACATCCTCCTTTCATTTGATTTCATTATATACCTGAAAAAACAGCCGGTCAACCACGAACTGTGTTAAGGTTGACGATATCGAAGGATGCTGAAAACTGCCGAAAACTGACGAAACAGAACGGATGTATATGTTTTGCGAAGAATGTGTGAAAAAAGGCCGGAAACTTTGATTTTCCAAAGTTTATGTGATAAAATATAAGTTACGTGATATTTAATAAGTTAAATTATGGAGGAATGAAATATATGCAATACATCATTGCAATCACAGTACTGGTAATTCTGTCTGCATACTTTTCCGCAACGGAAACCGCTTTTACTTCAGCTAACCGGATCCGTCTGAAGAGCCTTGCCGGCGACGGAAATAAAAAGGCAAAGGATGTTCTGGACCTGTCTGAAAACTATGACTCTCTGCTGTCCACCATTCTGGTCGGCAATAATATCGTAAACATTGCCATGTCTTCTCTGGCGACTGTATTCTTCATGCAGCTGTATCCGAAATACGGTGCCACCATTGCGACTGCAGTCATTACTGTAGTAGTACTGGTCTTCGGTGAAATTTCACCGAAGAGCGTAGCCAAGGAAAAGGCTGAAGAGTTTGCCATGATCTCCGCTCCGCTGATTCGTATCATCATGGTGATTCTGACACCGGTGAACTGGATTTTCTCCCAGTGGAAGAAGCTGCTGGCCAAGCTGTTTGATGTGGACGGAGCACGTCCGATTACAGAAGATGAACTGCTGACCATCGTAGAAGAGGCGGAAACAGAAGGCGGTATCGATGAAGGACAGAGCGAACTGATTCAGAACGCGATTGAATTTAACGAACGTGAAGCCTGGGACGTACTGACACCGCGAGTGGATATCGAAGCCATCGAGGCGGATGAAGATAAGGAAGAAATCGCTAAGCTGTTTATGGAAACCGGTTTCAGCCGTCTGCCGGTCTATGAAGACGACATGGATAATATTCTGGGCGTGCTGAATCAGAAGGACTTCCACAACTATATCCGTAATACGGATCTGCCGGTATCTGCTTACGTGAAGCCGGTAATCTTCGTAGCAGGCTCCATGAAAATCTCCCAGCTACTGAAGCGTCTGCAGACTGCCAAGGCACATATTGCGATTATCGTCGATGAATACGGCGGAACCAGCGGTCTGGTAACCATGGAAGATATTATCGAAGAACTGATTGGTGAAATCTACGACGAGCACGACGGGGACCAGCTGCAGGATATCGTTCAGCAGCAGGACGGTTCTTACCGCGTACTCTGCGGTTCCAGCGTGGATAAGATGTTCGACTACTTTGATGTGGATGAGGATCTGGACTGCAATACCGTAAATGGATGGGTGGTTCTCCAGCTGGATAAACTGCCGTCTGCGGGCGATCATTTTGTATATGAAGCTGACTTTAAGCGGTTCGAAGTAACTGTAACCAAGGCTGACGAACGGAAGGCCCTGGAAATCAACATGACTGTAACAGAACTGGAAACAGAAGAATAGAAAGGGGTAAAAACGAATGGGTTTACTTGAAAAAATCTTTGGGGATATCAATACCAAAGAAGTAAAGAAACTGTCTGCCATGGCAGACCAGGTGCTGGCTCTGGAAGATAAGATGGCAGCACTGACTGACGAAGAACTGAAGGCGAAAACACCGGAATTCAAGGCGCGTCTGGCAGCTGGGGAAACGCTGGATGACCTGCTGGTGGAAGCGTACGCGGTCTGCCGTGAAGCGGCGTGGAGAAGCGTAGGCATGAAGCACTTCAAAGTACAGGTAATCGGCGGTATCGCCCTCCATCAGGGCCGTATCGCAGAAATGAAGACCGGGGAAGGTAAGACCCTGGTTGCGACTCTGCCAACCTACCTGAATGCCCTGGAAGGCAAGGGCGTGCATGTCATCACTGTAAACGACTATCTGGCAAAACGAGACGCAGAGTGGATGGGCAAAATCTATACCTATCTGGGTCTGACCGTAGGCTGCGTCATTCACGAAGTAACCGGTGCTGCCAGAAAGCAGGCATATAATGCAGACATTACTTATGGTACAAACAATGAGTTCGGTTTCGACTACCTGAGAGACAACATGGTAACCTACCAGGAAGAACTGCTGCAGAGAGAACTGAACTTTGCCATCATCGACGAAGTGGACTCCATTCTGGTGGATGAAGCCAGAACACCGCTGATTATTTCCGGCCGCGGAGACAAATCCACTGACCTGTATCAGATTGCAGACCGTTTCGTTAAAGGCCTGCGTGTGGAAGATGATTTTACCATTGAAGAAAAAGACAAGCGCGTGGCACTGACCGAAGAAGGTATCTCCAAGGCTGAAAAATATTTTGCCATCGACAACCTGGGTGACCCGGAAAATATGGAAATTAACCACCACATCCAGGAAGCGCTGAAGGCAAGAAACACCATGAAGCGTGATGTGGACTATATCGTAAAAGACGGCGAAATCATCATCGTCGACGAGTTCACCGGACGTCTCATGTACGGACGCCGTTACAGCAACGGTCTCCATCAGGCTATCGAAGCCAAGGAAGGCGTGTTCGTACGTTCCGAGTCCAAGACTCTGGCTACCATCACTCTGCAGAACTACTTCAGAATGTATAACAAGCTGGCTGGTATGACCGGTACAGCCAAGACAGAAGAAGACGAATTCCGTGACATTTACAACATGGACGTTGTGGTAATTCCGACCAACCGTCCGGTCAGCAGAATCGACAGAGATGATGAAGTGTTCGGAACCGAAGCAGCCAAGTTCAAGGCAATCGCAAACCGTATTGCAGAAGCACATGAAACAGGACAGCCTGTACTGGTTGGTACCATTTCCATCGAAAACTCTGAAAAAATCAGCACCATGCTGAAGAAGCGCGGTGTAAAGCATAACGTGCTCAACGCAAAGCAGCATGATAAGGAAGCATCCATCGTTGCAGAAGCGGGCCGTCTGGGGGCAGTAACCATTGCTACCAACATGGCCGGCCGTGGTACCGACATCATTCTGGGCGGCAACCCGGAATTCGAAGCAAAGCGTGAAATGGAACAGAACGGCTTCACAGAAGAACAGATTTCCTTTGCTACCAGCTACGTGGCAAGCGAAGATCCGGAAATGAACCGTGCACGCGAAGTGTTCCACCAGCTCCATGAAAAGTACAAAGCAGAACGTGCAGATGAACAGGCGAAGGTGAAGGAACTGGGCGGTCTGTGTATCATCGGTACAGAACGTCACGAATCCAGACGTATCGACAACCAGCTGCGAGGCCGTGCCGGCCGTCAGGGTGACCCTGGTGAAACCCAGTTCTATATCTCTCTGGAAGACGATCTGATGCGTCTCTTCGGCGGCGACAGAATCCAGGGCTTCATGGACAAAGTTGGCATGGGTGATGATTCCATCGGCGCAGGCCTGCTGTCCAAGACCATCGAAAACGCACAGAAGAAGGTGGAAGGCAGAAACTTTGACGTAAGAAAATACGTACTCCAGTACGACAACGTTATGAACAAGCAGCGTGAAGTTATCTATGACGAACGCCGCAAGGTTCTCTTTGGCGAAGACCTGAAGGACAATATCATGGGCATGATGGCGACTCTGGTGGAAAACCTGGTAAAGCCGGCAACCATGGACAGCAAGTTCGCAGAAGAGTGGGATATCCCGGCGCTGTCTGATGACCTGAAGCGTATTACAGGACACTTCCCTGGCCTTTCCTACACAGACGATCAGCTTCACGACCTGACAGCAGAACAGCTGGAAGATGACGTGAAGGAAATCTTCTATAACCTTTATGATAAGAAGGAAGCAGAAGTGGGTGCAGACAAAATGCGTGAAGTGGAACGTATGATTCTGCTCCGTGTTGTAGACAACCACTGGATGGATCATATTCAGGCAATGGATGACCTGAAGCAGGGTATCGGACTCCGTTCCCTGGGACAGATGGACCCGGCTGTAGCCTATGCAAACGAAGGTTTCGACATGTTTGAGGAAATGATCGGTGAAATCCAGCATGAAACCGTGAAGTACTGTTACAACGTGACCATGCAGACTGACACCCGCCGCCGTTCCATTATCCGTGTTGGCGATGCCAGAAAGGACGAATACCGCGGTGATGCGGCATCCATGGCAAGACGTGCAGCTTCAGCGGATTCTCAGATGGCAGGCGCAGCATCCGGTCAGATGCCTGGTGCAGCACCGGAAGAAGTGAAAAAGCAGGAAACGGTACGCCGTGACGCACCAAAGATCGGCCGAAACGATGACTGCCCTTGCGGTTCCGGAAAGAAATACAAAAACTGCTGCATGAAGAAAGACATGATGCAGTAAACTGCAGACATACAGAGAAAATTTGGGGACGGCCGATGCCGTCCCTTTTCTTTTGATGTGAAACATGGTAAAGTGTAAGTAGTGTTAAAATAAGCATCATAACGGAGGTGCGGGAATGGAAGAAAAACGCAGAAAGAAATTGATAGAGGAGACCATGCAGCTTTCCAACCTTTACGGGATTTCCGGATGGTAACCGGCAGCCGTGCGGGACAGAGTTTCCTGGGTGTACCGGTGAAAGGACGCGGCACCGTCACCGCAAAATATCTGCAGTCGGACGTGGACTCCTGCAGCCGGGTGCTGACTGAGTTTGTACGGAGGTTTTAACTTATGAGTGAAAGAATCATCCGCCGGCTTGTTCCAGAGGACATGCCGGCCTATATGGAAATATATCTGAATGCTTATCCGGCGGGAAAGGACCTGTCCGATGAGTGCTACGAAAAGTACTATAACCGGAATCTGCAGTCCATGACCGAATTTGATCATGTGAATTTTTACGGTATGTTTGAGGATGGACAGCTGATTGCAACCATGAAGCTGATTGACTTTGACATGAACCTGTTCGGTCAGATGCAGCGCAGCACCGGACTCATGGCGCTGGGAGTACATCCTCTTCATAAGAGAAAAGGCGCGGCCCGTGATATGGTGAAATTCTTCGAAGAATACACCGTGGAAAGCGGTGGCTGCATCTCCATGCTGCTCCCGTTCCGCATGGACTTTTATAAGAAGCTGGGCTACGGCTGTGGCACCAAACTGGATGAGTACCATATTAAGACAGAATATCTGCCGGACATCCGTGACCGCCGTGAACTGGCAGGTCTGCGCCTGCTGGGCCGGGATGAAGCGGACGCAGCGCTGGAATGCTATACTGAGTTTGTGAAGCAGAACCACGGTGCGGTGTGCAAGTTTGAAGAGGAAGTCCGTGACTTCCGTGATGACGATGAAGTGCGACGTCTGGGATGGTTTGAGGATGGAAAGCTGACCGGCTATGCGGCATTCACCTTCGAAAACACTTCGGACTGCAACTATACCCTGAACCGGATGAACGTGAAGGAACTGGTATATCATGATGCGGCGGTGCTCCGTAAACTGCTGGCGGGCCTCCGCATGCAGGCGGACCTGGCTCAGTCGGTGGTTGTACGCAGCGGTGAACCGGACTTTTATCATGTGCTGGCCAGCTGTCAGGACATGAGCGGCGGCTATATCGACTTCGGCTTCCTGCAGACCAATGTCTCTGCAGTAGGCACCATGTACAAAATCTGCGACTTCGGCAAGTTCTTCGAAGCTGCAGTGCACCGTGAATTCCCGGCTGTGGATCTGACTGCAGGTTTTGATGTGACGGACGATGTGACCGGCCAGGCTGAGAAGTTTGCCGTGCAGTTTGCCGGCGGCAAGTGGGCTTTTAAGACTGGGGCTGATGCATACCAAGCTGCGTCAGTTCACGTGAAGTGCCTGCGCTCTGATCTGAGCAGCCTGCTCATGGGCAGTGCAGAATTCGGCGGACTGGTACGCCTGGGCGTCATGACAGTGGATAAACCGGAATTTGTGAGAACACTGGACCGGCTGCTCCATGCAGAGCAGAAACCGTTTACTAATACAGACTATTAAAGATAAGAGGCTGAATTCAAATGATATATTTAATTCTTACGATTGTCTGCGGAGCGCTGATCTCCATCGCCCTGCGGTTTGCCGAAGGCAAGGTGTCCAGCAAAACCGGCATGCTCTCCATGAATTACCTGACCTGCTTCCTGGGTGTGGGTGCGGTCATGGGATACGGAAACATTCTGCCCGGCATCACATCCGGCGGGGATGGGCTGGTGACCCTGGGGCTGGGTGCTTTGACCGGCTTCCTGTACATGGCGGCCCTCATGCTGCTGCAGTACAATGTACAGCGGAGCGGCGTTATTCTGGCCTCCGTGTTCCAGAAACTGGGACTCATGGTGACGGTGGTCATGTCCATCGTACTGTTTGGCGAAGAACCGGGCTCCCTGCAGTTTGCAGGGTTTGTGACAGCCGCGGCGGCCATCATCCTGATGAATTACGAGAAGGGACACCTGAAGGGCTCCTTCAAACCCATGCTGCTAATCCTCCTGCTGGTGGACGGCTGCGGTATGGGAATGCTGAAGGTGTATAATGAACTGGGGAATCCGGCACTGTCCGACCACTTCCTCTTCTTCAACTTCTTCTTCGCTTTTCTCTTCTGCATAGGCATTACTCTGTGGAAGAAGGAACGGATTGGTCTTCGGGAACTGCTTCACGGCATGAGCGTGGGCCTGCCGAACTTCATGGCATCTCGTTTTCTGCTGAAAGCTCTGGAGACAGTACCTGCCATCATCGCCTATCCGACCCGCGGCGTAGCCATTATCGTGGTGGTATCCCTGGCCGGTGTGGTTCTCTTCAAAGAACGTCTGAACCGGCGTCAGTGGGCAGCCATGGTGCTGGTGCTTGCGGCTATCGTGCTATTGAATATTTAGAATCGAAAAGAGCGGCTCTGCGAACCGCTCTTATTTTTATTCATGAAGCTGCTGTACCTTCAGGGCGGCGGAAAGCCGTTCGTAAAGCTGAAAGTCTGTAATTTGTGCATGGGGCTCAGCCAGTTCACGGATTCGGTTAATCCGGTAGCGGACTGTATTCTGGTGACAGCCCAGATGGTCTGCTGTCTGCACCAGATCTCCTCCGGTGGCAATCCATATGCGGGCCGTTTCCATCAGGTCTGTTTTGGCTTCCAGCGGTTTCAGATAATCCTCCGCAAAACCTGCCAGTGCCGGATCATCGTGAAGCGGCACCAGGAAGCGCCATGTTCCGCTGTCCCGGAACCGCATGGATGGCAGGCCTTCTTCCCGGGCTGCCTTATAGGCCCAGTAACATTCGCGGATACATTCCGGCAGGTGATGGTGCGCATCGTAAATGGAACTGAAGGATGCGGTAAGCCGCGATGGTTCGATTCCGCTGACCTCCAGGTATTCCCTGAAAATGGACTGGAAAATCCCCTCGCTGTTTCCGAAGGCGGTCATAAGAAGAATGAGACCTCCTTCGTAGTTTCCAAGCATGACTTTTTCACGGAGGGAATTGCTGTGGTAGTAACTGCGCAGGAGCCGGTGAATGTTCAGCTGCGGCTGATCTGGCTGGCTTTTCAGATAGGCGGCCTGGATGTAGCGGCGGAACTTCAGGGACAAATTCCGGGTCAGTTCTGCTGCTTCAGCCTGATTCAGATGATTTTCCAGAATGTACTGAATTCGGCTGTCGGTCAAAATGCGGCTGTCGTCCTGCTGTACCGCATCCATGATTTCGAAAATGATGTCTTCAAAGTATGAACCGGCACCGAAGCGGAATACAGGAAGTGCATGTTCGTCCGCATAGTCGATAACTTCCCGGGGCAGCTGCTGATAAAAGACTTCTTTGTAGGCGAAAGCACTGACACCGGCACTCACCAGCTGACGAATTGCAGGAAGAATGAGCGACGGGTCATCTTTGGCGAAGAGAAGACTGGATATGACGAAACTGTCTTCATTAAAAAGATGGGTGGTCAGTTTCGGTGCGCTGGTCACATATTCGTAGTCAAGAATGCCGGCAGAAGCTACATAACGGTGCAGCCCCGTTTTACCAGCTTCCAGACTCAGCCCGGACAGTCCTTTTAACTTGATAATATCCGAAACACGTAATGCCATGAGAATACCTCCGATATATGATACCGTCAGTGTAGTATGTTTTGCAGGATATGGCAAGATGGAATTTGTAAAAATTACAAAAAATGTGTTTGATGTTATTGTAAATTATAATTTTCTGTGGATTTCACAAAGCTATAATAAACATATGAAAAAATAGGAGGAGCAACTCTATGAAACATCCATATATTGCGAAACGTTACTGGAAAGAACAGGCCACTGCCATGGGGCAGTCCGATGTGGTGGCGAAATCTTTTGATGATGTGATTAATCTGAGCCTGGGAGACCCGGACCTGATTACCGATGAGCGCATCATTGATGCGGCTTTTGCCGATGCGAAACGGGGCTATACCAAGTATTCCGCTTTCCGCGGGGATCCGGAACTGCGTGCGGAAATCTGCAAGTTCTATAAAGAAGAATATGACATGGACGTAAAGGACGAGGAGGTCTTCGTCTGCACTTCCGCATGTCTGGGCATGTACCAGGTGCTGGAAGCCATCCTGGATGACGGGGACGAAGTTCTGATGCAGGCACCGTATTTCACTCCGTATCCGCAGCAGGTGGAACTTGCCCGTGGCATTCCTGTGGAAGTTCCGACCTATGAAGAGGAGGATTTCCAGATCGATGTGGACCGAATGGAATCTCTGATTACCGAGCGTACCAAGGCGCTGATTATCAATTCTCCAAGCAACCCTACCGGAAACTGTCTGACCGTGGAAACCATGGAGAAAATCGGTAAAATTGCAGAAAAGTACGACCTGATCGTGATTGCTGATGACATCTACACCTCCTTCAGTTATCAGAATGAATTCGTACCGTTTGCAAGTCTGCCGGGCATGAAGGAACGTACTATTACCCTGAATTCCTTCTCCAAGAACTTTACCATGACCGGCTGGCGTCTTGGAAACATTATCGCACCGGACTATATTATCCGGACTATTCAGCAGGTGAACGAGGCGATGGTATTCACCGCACCGACCATTTCCCAGCGTGGTGCCATCTATGCTCTGCAGCACCGTCACGAAATCCAGCCACCAATGGTGGAAGAATACCGTAAGCGTCTGTACTATGCAGCAGAACGGGTAAATCAGATTCCGAAGCTGTCTGTGCTTTATCCGCCGAAGGGCACCTTCTACCTGTTTATCAATATTAAAAAGACCGGTCTGACCAGCGCAGAAGCAGCGGACCTGATTCTCCGCAAAGCCCACGTGCTCATGCTGCCGGGCAGTGGTTTCGGTACCTGCGGCGAAGGCTATCTGCGTGCCGCATGCACCGTTAACGTGGATAAGCTGAAGGAAGCGTTTGACCGGATTGCAGCCATCGAAGAACTGCAGTAAATCGAGGAGGACTGAAAGATGAAAATCAGAACATTTAAAGTAGAACAGTGGATGAACGAATTTGAAAACGACGCTGTATACAATCTGGGTGAAACCTGTATCGACTCCCTCAAGCTGGGGGAACTGCTGGATGTTTGCGGTGTGGACCGTGACGAATTCTTTGCAAAGCTTGCCGCAACCCGTCTCACCTACAGCCACATCTACGGCTCCCCTGATTTCCTGAAGGGTGTAGCAGGTCTGTACGAAAATGTAAAACCGGAATGCGTTATTCCGACCCACGGTGCAGTTGGTGCAAACAACCAGATTATTCATACTCTGATTGAACCGACCGACAACATGGTCTGCGTGATGCCGACTTATCAGCAGCATTACTCCATTCCGGAATCTATCGGTGCAGAAGTTAGAATTCTCCAGCTCCGTCCGGAAAACCAGTTCCTGCCTGACATCGAAGAACTGAAGTCTCTGGTGGACGAAAACACCAAGATGATTACCTTCAACAATCCTGATAATCCAACCGGTTCCTGGATTCCAAGAGAGTCCATGGAAGAAATGGTGGAAGTGGCAAGAAGCGTGGGAGCATACGTGCTTTGCGACGAAGTGTACAGAGGCATCTCCGAAGACGGCAGCTACATGCACTCCGTAGTGGACCTGTATGAAAAGGGTATCTCCGTAGGCTCCATGTCCAAGATTTTCTCCCTGGCTGGCCTGAGAATGGGCTGGATTGCAACCCGTGATGAAGAGGTTGTGGAAATGGTCCGTGAAAGAAGAGACTACGATACCATCAGCTGCGGCGTAATCGACGATATGCTGGCATCCATGGCACTGGAACACAAGGACCAGATCTTTGCGAGAAACCGTGAAATTCTGCTGAAGAACCGTGCAATTCTGGATGAGTGGGTAAACGAAACTGAAGGCGTGCACTACGTGCGTCCTGTGGCAGGTACCACTGCACTGGTTTACTATGATATGGACATTCCATCCTGGGATCTGTGCGTTCGCCTGATCCGCGAAAAGGGTCTGCTGTTCACACCGGGTTCCGCCTTCGAAATGGAAGGTGCCGTAAGAATCGGTTATGCTTTTGACTCCAAGCTGCTGCGTCAGGGTCTGGACAAGTTCAGCGAATTCCTGAAAGAAAACAGATAAATAAGACATAAAAAAGGACGGTTCCTGCGAACCGTCCTTTTGATTTTCAGATATTGAGGAATCCTTAGAATGGATTCAGAGTACCGTTGATCATCATAACAACGGAGATCGCTGCCAGTACCAGGATTGCGATAGCTACAGCTGCTTCGTGGCCCTTGAACACCTTTTCACCACGTTCCTTACGGCCCAGGATGTAAACAATCATACCCAGAGCATACAGAACGGTAGTAATCAGCAGGTAGGAGAGGCCACCGGAGTACAGCATCCATACGCCGTAGATGGAACCAATCACTGCCAGAATTCTTTCACGGGTCAGCAGGCCTGCGCTGTAGTCTGCCAGCTGGCCTTCTTTCTTCATGGTAACCTTCAGATAGAACAGAGCACTGAACAGATATGGAATCATGATCATGGAAGCACTCATGTTGTAGAAGATCTGATATGTAGATTCATTGAAGTATACAATGATCAGGAATGCCTGAATGATACCGTTGGTCAGGAACAGGGAGAAGGAAGGGGAACCCTTTGCATTGGATTTTGCAAAGGCCTTCATGAATACACCCTGCTGAGCCGCGGAGTAAGGGCAGTCAGCTGCGATGATGGTCCAACCCAGCAGAGCACCGGACAGGGACAGAACAACGCCGAAGTTGATCAGAGCAGCACCCCATGGGCCTACAGCAGTCTGCAGGATACCTGCCATCTGCGGATTTGCCAGCTGTGCGATTTCTTCTGCAGGCATTACACCCAGAGACAGAACTGCAACCATGATGTAGATGGACAGCAGACCGATGAAACCGGTGATGGAAGCCTTACCTACGTCACTGGATTTCTTTGCACGTGCGGACAGTACTACAGCACCTTCTACACCGATGAAGGACCATACAGTAGCGCCGGTGGTTGCCTTAACCTGATCCAGCAGAGACATGGAACCGTCACCCCAGAAGTTGTGCATGAAGATCTTAATGTCGAAAGCACCCACGAAGATGACTGCTACGATGAATACGAAGAGCGGAATCAGCTTGCTGACTGTGGTGATGATGTTCAGGAAGGTTGCTTCCTTCACACCGCGCAGAACCAGGAAGTTCATCAGCCAGATGACTGCAGATGCACAGATCAGGGATACCAGGTTGTTGCCTTCGCCAAACACAGGGAAGAAGTAACCCAGGGAACCGAAGAGCAGGGTGGTGTAGGATACGTTGCACAGCAGTGCACTCAGCCAGTAACCCCATGCGGAGTTGAAGCCTACATATTCACCAAAACCTTCCTTCGCATAGCTGTATACGCCGTTTGTCAGGTCAGGTCTTACCTTGTTCAGTCCGAAGAAACATAATGTCAGGCAAAGCATGCCGATACCGGCAATACCCCAGCCAATCAGTACGGCACCGGAGTGTGCGCCGTTTGCTGCCATGTCACCGGCAGTAGTGAAGATACCCGCACCGATGGTGGAACCCATAATCATGGCTACCAGACGGGTGAAATTCAGGTCTCCGCCCTGTGGAGCGGAAGGAGCAGAAACATTCTTGTTGCTCATTGAAATCCTCCAAATAAAACTTTCTTACTTTAATTCGATAAAAATACTTGCATAAAAATAGGGACGAATCAGGCTATGCCTGGCCGTTCCTATTTGTTTTAATTCCTATATATTATACTAAAAGTGTTAAGAAAGTGCAATGAAAAACTCATCAAAAAGAAACATTTCTTGTACAATTATACAATCCGTATCACATAAAGCACCGCCAGAATCACCAGAACTGCGGCGATAATCAGCTCATACTGATAGCGGAACACCTTCTCTCCCCGTTCACGCTTGCCCCAGGCGAAGACCGCAATCCCTGGCACATATAATACAGTGGAAATCAGCAGCTGGTCCAGACCGGAAGAGTAGAGCATCCAGACTCCGTAGATGCTGCCCAGAATGGCGAAGACCCAGGCGGTGATGTTTTGCCGGGTGCCGTCACGGGATGACTGCACCACAACCTTCAGATAGTAGAGGGCACTGAGCAGGTACGGCACCATAATCATGGTGGCACTCATGTAGTAAAAGACCTGATAGGCCGAGTCACTGAAATAGCTGACAATGAGGAAGAACTGGACGATGCCGTTGGTCAGGAAGAGGGCAAAGGTCGGTGATCCTTTATCATTGGATCGTGCAAAGGCCTTCGTAAACACCCCCTGCTGTGCAGCGGAGTAAGGACAGTCGGCGGCCAGAATGGTCCAGCCCAGCAAAGCTCCCGCCAGCGACAGAATAACACCGATATTGACAATCCAGGCGCCCCATGGTCCTACGCAGGATTCCAGAATACCTGCCATCTGAGGGTTTTCCAGGGAAGCCAGCTCTTCTGTGGTCATGACACCCATGCTCAGGACAGCCACCATGACGTAAATGGCCAGGATGCCCAGGAATCCGGTAAGGGAAGCGCGGCCCACGTCGCTGGTGCGGCGGGCACGGGCGGAAAGAACCACAGCACCTTCCACACCGATAAAGGACCAGACCGTGGCTGCAGTGGTTGCTTTTATCTGGTCCAGGAGAGGCAGGCGCAGAGTCTGGTTGGCGCTGGCTGCATCCGTTCCCCAGAAGTTATCAAAGAAGATATCCGGGTCGAAGGCACGTACGAAAATCACAGCCACGATGAACACCAGGATTGGAATCAGCTTGCTGACCGTGGTGATGATATTAAGGAAAGCAGCTCCCTGTACGCCGTGGAGGATGAGCCAGTTGAGCAGCCAGATCAGCACCGAGGCGCAGATAATCGAGACGATATTATTCCCGCTGCCGAAGACCGGGAAGAAATATCCCAGCGCGCCAAAGAGAAGGGTGGTATAGGATACATTGCACAGCAGGGCGCTGACCCAGTAGCCCCAGGCTGAATTGAATCCGACGAACTCGCCGAAACCTTCCCGGGCATAGCTGTAGACCCCGTTGGTCAGGTCGGGGCGGGCTTTGTTCAGGCCGAAAAAGCACATCATCAGGCCGAACATACCGATGCCTGCGATGGCCCAGCCGATGAGGACGCTGCCGGTATGGGCGCCGGAACTGGCCATGTCCCCGGCAGTAGTGAAAATACCGCCTCCGATGGTCGATCCGATAATCATGGCGGTAAGCTTGGTAAAACTGAGCTTTTCTTCCTCCGGAACAGATGTGGGACCGGAGAGTGGTGTATTGGAATCACTCATGTTGTGAACCTCCTTGCAAAATCTGTCTGTAGTATGTCCGGGTTTTGCAGGGAGTATGCGGACAGGAATCGGGCAGAGTGATACTTTTCGCATAAAAAAATACCCGTGGCACAGCAGAATGTTCTTTGTGTCATGGGTATTTGCATGTGTTTTATTTTTCTTTCTTCTTCCCCGGCCGTGTCACCTGCCAGATACCGAACAGGATCAGGGCAGCGCCCATGAAGAAGGCCAGTGAATATGGTTCCTTCAGGAAGATGATGCCTGCTGCCATGGATGTGAGTGTGGTCAGGGTCCCCAGGGTGGCAAGCTGTGCCACAGTCAGATGGGCTGCAGCGTGGTTTACCAGCATATTGCAGAGGATGGAGCTGATCAGCGCCAGGAAAATCAGAAGTACCAGAATCTCCGGATTGCAAAGTGCGTCACGGTAAGCCTGCAGCGGGTGTTCCAACTTTACGAAAGATGCCAGGGTGAAGGCTGCTCCCGAGAAGAAGAGTACCACATAGGTACGTTCGAAGGTGGAAAACTCTGCAGAAGACTTCCGGTTAAATGTCTTGTATGCTGCCGACGCAAAACAGTTGCACAGCAGGAAGATAACGCCGATGGCGCTGAGGATTCCCAGGGATTTGCCGGATACGGTCATGATGATGACGCCGACCACGGGGAATAGGCAGAAGAATGCCTGGCGGCGGGTCGGATATTCCTTCAGGAAGATAATTCCGGTCAGTACGGAAACCACAGGAACAATGGCAACAAATGCTCCTGCAAAGGTGGCATTGGTATAAAGAAGCCCGTAGCTTTCAAAGAAGAAGCACAGGGGTTCGGTCATGGCCAGAATCAGCAGCGGCTTCAGGTCCCGTCCATCGAAGAGGTGGAACTTTTGCTTCCCGATCAGAATCGGGATGGACATGAAGAGGAAGGACAGGATGAACCGGCAGGACAGGAAGACCTCCGGTGCAGTCTGCTCCAGACCGACTTTGGCGAATATATAGCTGAAGCCCCAGATGATATGCCCCAGGGCAGCGGTTATGAGTGCGACAATCATAGTATGTACCTCCGTCAACCATTATACGCCAGAAGCGGACGCTCTTCAATGCGGATTTTGCCGAATCGGCAAAACATCTGCCGAAAGGCTTCTGTTTACGCACCGGGGATTTTGTGGTAAAATAAAGTGTTAGCGTAAGCTGAAGACCCGGTCGTGAGGCAGGGCAGCCACTGCGCTGATGAATTTCGAAAGGAGCATGTGAATTATGATTCAGTTAGATGCAATCAGAACCGAAATTCCGGCTTTAAAGCCAATCCTGAAGGAAGTCGGTGAATCTCTTTGACCTGGCTCACATTGAGGCAGAACTGGAGAGAACCAACCGGGAAATCGAACAGGACGGTTTCTGGAATAATTTAGAATATGCACAGAAAGTGATGCGTGAAAAGAAGGGGATGGAAGATACTCTGGCCGAATATCACGGTCTGGATAAGTCCCTGGATGATGTGGCAGAGCTCATTGAGCTGGCCGAAATGGAAGAAGAAGCGGGAGCATCTGCAGAAGACCTGGAGCTGATGGTAACAGAGATTCAGGAGCTTTTTGCTGCGTCCAAAGAGCATCTGGAAGAGATGCGTCTTCGGACTCTGCTCACAGGAAAATATGACCATAACAATGCCATCGTGTCTATTCATGCGGGCACCGGAGGTGTGGATGCCATGGACTGGGCTGAAATGCTGCTGCGTATGTACACAAGATGGTGTGATAAGAAGGGTTACAGCGTGAAGATGCTGGACCTGCAGGATGATACAGAAGCTGGTATCAAGAGCGCTACCTTCCTGGTGGAAGGGGACAATGTTTACGGCTACCTGAAGAATGAGAAGGGGGTTCACCGTCTGGTGAGAATTTCCCCGTTCAACTCCGCAGGCAAGCGGCAGACATCCTTTGCTCAGCTGGATGTGACACCGGAGCTGGATGATGATATCAGCGTGGAAATCGATCCGGAAGATCTGCGTATCGATACCTACCGAAGCAGCGGTGCCGGCGGTCAGCACGTTAATAAGACGGACTCCGCCATCCGAATCACCCACCTGCCGACGAATATCGTAGTAACCTGCCAGAATGAACGAAGCCAGCATCAGAACAAGGATATGGCCATGAAGATTCTGAAGGCCAGACTGACCGAACTGGCGGAGCAGGAACACAAGGAAAACCTGAAGGAACTGAAAGGAGACTATTCCATGAATACCTGGGGTTCCCAGATCCGTTCCTACGTATTCCAGCCATACACCATGGTTAAGGACCACCGTACCGGTGCGGAAACTGCCAATGTACAGGCGGTTATGGACGGCGACATCGACTATTTCATCAACGAAAAATTAAAATTTAAGGAAGAATAAATGGATATCATTCAGAAATTAGCAGCAGAATTTAAAATAAAAGTATCTCAGGTAGAAAATACTGTAGCCCTCATCGACGAAGGCAATACCATTCCTTTCATCGCCCGTTACCGTAAGGAAGTAACCGGCGGTCTGACTGACGTGGTGCTCCGTGATCTGGACGAGCGTCTGTCTTACCTGAGAAACCTGGAAGAAAGAAAAGAAGAAGTCATCCGCCTCATCGAAGAACAGGGCAAGCTGACTGAAGAACTTCGCGGAGAAATCCAGAAGGCGGAAGTTCTGCAGAGAGTGGAAGACTTATACAAGCCGTTTAAGCAGAAGAAGGCAACCCGTGCGTCCAAGGCCAAGGAAAGAGGCCTGGAACCGCTGGCTATGATTATCTACAGCCAGCTGCTGACCAAGGGCACACCGGAAGAGGTTGCTGCCCCATACATCAACGTAGAAAAGGAAGTTCCGACTGCAGAAAAGGCTCTGGCAGGTGCCTGCGATATCATCGCGGAAATGATTGCCGATGACCCTGAAATCACGGCAGCCGTAAGAGAAAAGACCTGGAATGCAGGCCTCATCGCCACCGAAGCGGTAGATGCGGAAGAAAAGACCGTCTACGACATGTACTACGACCGCAGCGAAGCTCTGTCCAAAATTCCGAACCACAGAGTTCTGGCCATCAACCGCGGCGAAAAAGAAAAGAAGCTGAAGGTAAAGGTGTCCGTGGACGCAGAACAGATTCATGCACTGATTGGTAAGGATACTTTGAAGAGCGAAAAGAACATCTTCTACGGTATGATGCAGGATACCGTCGCTGATGCCTACAAGCGTCTCATGGCACCGTCCATTGAACGTGAAATGAGAAATACCCTGACCGAAAGAGCCGAAGCAGAAGCGGTGAAAATCTTTGCAAAGAACACCGAAAGCCTGCTGATGGCGCCGCCTGTAAGAGGAAAGCGCGTCATCGCTATTGACCCTGGCTACCGTACCGGCTGCAAGGTGGCAGTGCTGGACGAAACCGGCAAGCTGAAAGCTTACACCACCGTATATCCGACTGAACCGAAGAAGGATATCGCAGGTACCGAAGCAGTGCTGAAGAAACTGGTGGAGAAATTCCATACCGATATTATCGTAGTGGGCAACGGTACCGCATCCCGTGAAACAGAGGAAGTGGTTGCAAACTTTATTAAGAAAAATGGCTATGCCATTCAGTATACCATCGTAAACGAAGCAGGCGCTTCCGTTTACTCTGCATCCAAGCTGGCGGCAGAAGAATACCCAGACCTGGACGTAACCACCCGTGGTGCCATGTCTCTGGGAAGACGTCTCCAGGACCCTCTGGCAGAGCTGGTAAAAATCGATCCAAAGAGCATCGGCGTGGGCCAGTACCAGCACGACATCAATCAGAAGCTGCTGGAAGGCGCCCTGACCAATGTAGTTGAAGACTGTGTAAACCGTGTAGGTGTGGACCTGAACACTGCATCTCCATCCCTGCTTTCCTATATCGCTGGCATCAACATGGGTATCGCCAAGAACATCGTGGCTTACCGTGAAGAAAACGGGTCCTTTACCAACCGCAAGCAGCTGATGAAGGTGCCGAAGCTGGGTGAAAAGGCATTCGGCCAGTGTGCCGGCTTCCTGCGCATCACCGGCGGCAAGGAACCGCTGGATGCGACTTCTGTTCATCCGGAATCCTACGGTACAGCCCGCTCCATGATGGAAAAGCTGGGTGTGGACGCTGCAGCAATCAGTGCCGGCGGTGACTCCGACATTGAACGGAAGATCAAGGCTGCTTATCCTGCAAAATCTTTCACTCAGAGTCTGTCCCGTATGGCGGCAGAACTGGGTGTGGGCGAGCTGACTCTGGCGGATATCGTGGAAGAACTGAAGAAACCTGCCCGTGACCCTCGTGAAGATGCACCTCCTGTGGTTTTCAGAAACGACGTAAAGAGCTTCGATGACCTGAAAATCGACATGGAAATGACCGGTACTGTACGTAACGTAGTTGACTTCGGTGCCTTCGTGGACATCGGTGTAAAGAACGACGGCCTGGTACACATTTCCCAGATGAGCAATAAGTTCATCAAGCATCCGATGGATGTGGTTTCTGTAGGGGACACCGTAAAGGTTAAGATTATCTCCATTGACCGTGAAAAGATGAAAGTGGGACTGACCATGAAGCTGTAAGGAGGAACTGCAGCATGAAGAAATATATTCTGTTTGATTTTGACGGGACGCTGGTAAACACAAACGACGTGATTGTGGCGTCCTGGCAGCATACATACAAACACTACCTGGGCCACGAAGTTCCCGTGGAACATATCACGGCCTGTTTTGGGGAACCTCTGCTGCTGACCATGGCCAGAGAGTTTCCCGGAGTGGATCCTGCAGAGTCCGCTGGCGTGTACCGCAGCTTTCAGGTGGAAAATGCAGACCGTCTGGTAACCATTTTCCCAGGCATCAAAGAACTGCTGGCTGAGCTGAAGGAAGCCGGCTATGTGCTGGGCATCGTTACATCCAGAACCAGAGAGTCCGCTCTCCGTTATATGGACATGTTTGATATCACATCGTATTTCAACGATCTGGTGACCTGTGATGATACCACTGTTCATAAGCCAAACCCTGAGCCCCTGCTGCTGGCCATGTCCAGACTGGGGGCAGCACCTGAGGAATCCCTGATGATTGGCGACAGCCCGTTTGACATCAAATGTGCCAACAACGCCGGTGTGGACTCCGTCATGGTAAACTGGCGCATCACCTGTGACGAAACATCGCTGATAGACGATGCAATGGTAGATTACTGGATTCACCAGCCGTCTGACCTGGTGGAACTGCTGAAAAAACTGTAGGGCAGAAGATGCCCTCTTTGAGGAAACCATATGCTGAACATTTACTATGGACGTGAAAACGTCGACAAGGAAAAGTTCATATTCGACAAAATCCGACAGAGCTCGACGGGATTCGACACCCAGAGGGGTGTCGAATCCCCACAGGGCGGCCCGCAGGCAACCCCGGCCCGTACGATTTTGCTGGTTCCGGATCAGTACACTCTGGAAGCGGAGCAGCAGGCCTTCCGTCACCTGGAAGCAGAGGGGCTCATGGATGTGGAAGTTCTGTCCATGTCCCGTCTGGGAAGCCGGCTTATCGCAGAGCTGGGCGGATCCCGGCAGACTTTCATCGACAAGTACGGCCGCCACATGATTCTGGCCCGGATTGCCCGTGAAAACCGTGAAAAACTGCAGGTTTACCGCGGTCTGGAGGAGCGGAATTCCTTCATCGAAATGGTGAACAACTTTATCTCCGAGCTGAAGCAGTATAACTGCGGAACGGCGGAGATGGAAACCATGGCGGCAGAATCTGCGGAGGGATCTCATACCCGGCGGAAGCTGGAAGACCTGTCGCTGATTTACCGTCTTTATGAAGAGGAAATCCGCGGCAAGTACACCGACTCTGAAGATTATATCGATTTATACCTGTCCAAGATCCGTGACTCGAAGCTGATTGAAGGAAGTCGGATCTGGATTTACGGGTTTGACAGTTTTGCACCGAAGGCTCTGTCTGTTATCGGCCAGCTGATGCAGCGTGCAGAGGAAGTCAATGTGGTCCTCACCTGGGATGAGGGCGGACGTGATGCGGATCTGTTTGCTCTGACCGGTCTGGTCATGGAAAACCTGGAAGCGGAAGCTGCGGCTGCAGGTGTGAAATCCAGCCGTCAGGTAATTGCGGCAGGCAGGGACAGCATCTGGAACCGGCAGGATATGAGTCCGGCCATGGCCCATGTAGAACGGGAACTCTACACCCTTCCGTCCCGCCGTCAGGAAGACTGCGGCGGCATCACTTTGGTGGAAGCAGCCGGTCTTTATAACGAAGCGGAAAGTGCAGCTGCATACGTGCTGCATCTGGTGCGGGAAAAGGGCCTGCGTTACCGTGACATCCGTCTTGTGTGCAACGACCAGGATGTGCGTGGACCGATTCTGGAACGTGTTTTCCAGGAGTACGGCATTCCTGTGTTCAGCGACGGAAAGAAAGATATTTTGTCCAGCCCGGCGGTGCAGTATGTGCTGGCCCTGCTGGAAGTGATAAACAGTGAGTACCGGACCGAGGATGTGTTCCGCGTGCTCAAATCCGGTTTTGGCCCGGTGAGCCGGGAGGAAACAACGGATCTGGAAAACTACGCCATTAAATACCGTCTGCGCCGCACCATGTGGAAGCGGCCTCTGGTGAAAGGGGTCAGCGAATACGGGGAGGACGGTTTCCTGAGACTGGAAGACATCCGCCGCCGTGCTGTGGAACCGCTGATTCTGCTGGAACCTCTGATGAAAAAAGAGCAGACTGCGGCAGAGTTTATCCGGAACTTTTATAAATACCTGTACGAAACCGTCTGCCTGCCGGACCGGATTCTGGACTTCATTGCAGTCCAGGAAGAGCTGGGCAGGGTGGATCTGGCCGATGAAACAAGCCAGATCTGGGGCCGCATGATCGGTATTCTGGACCAGATGATGGAAATCATGGGAGACCAGCCTTTTGAGGCTGAATCCTTCCTGGAACTGTTCCGGGTGGGTCTGTCCCAGGTGGAAATCGGCATGCTGCCGCCGACACAGGACGGACTGCTCATGGGCACCATGCAGCGTACCCGTGTGAGTCAGGCTGAGGCTTTGGTCGTAGTCGGTGCCAACGAAGGCGTGCTTCCGAAGGAAAAACCGGAGGCCGGACTTTTCAGTGCGGAAGAAAAAGAATTATTCAGGGAGCGGGGCACGGAACTCTGCAGGCGGGATGCTATCGTCTTCATGGAAGAACGGCTGGCCATCTACCGCAACCTGTCCCGCCCGTCAAAATATCTCTGGATGAGCTGTTCTCTCTCCGACGGGGACGGCAAGGAATCCAGACCATCCTCAGTTTATCTGAAATTAAAGGAACTGTTCCCTGCTCTGCAGGTGCAGAGGGACGTTCTCAATCAAAATAACCCGATGCCGCTGATTCATGGCGGACTCAGCAGTCTGCGCCATCTTACGGAATCTCTGCAGAATCTGACTGACGCACAGTTGGAACCTGCATGGAAAGAAGCGCTGAGCTGGTACCGGGAACACGACGGCGAAAATCTGGAACGAATCCGTCAGGGTATGGCATTTACCAACACCCAGGAGGCACTGGGAAGTGCTGCGGCACGCCAGCTTTTTCTGCGAAATCCGGAAGGGGCAATTTCCCTCAGCCCATCCCGGCTGGAGAAGTTCTCCCGCTGTCCGTTCTCACACTTTGTATCCTACGGCCTGCGTCCGGAAGAACGGCGTATTTTCGAAGTGGCACCGCGTGAAATCGGGGATATTTATCACGAATGCCTCATGACTTTGGCGCAGTCCCTGACACGGGAAGACCTGGATGTGACCCATCCTCTGTCTCCGTGGATGACCATTACCAGGGAAGAATGCGGCAAACTGGTAAGGGAAACTGCACGGAAACAGATGGAAACCTACCGTGAAGGTCTCTTCCACCTGGGTAAAGAAGAATCTTACCGCAGCCAGCGGATTTATGATATCTGTGAAACCGTGTGCTGGACCGTGGTGGAACAGGTCCGTGCAGGCCAGATTGAAAGCTGTGACTTCGAAGTGGGCTTCCGCCGCGGCGGCAAAATCCCTCCGGTTGCGTTGGATATCGGCGGTGAAACGGTTTACATCGAGGGCAAAATCGACCGTGTGGACTGGCTGCCGGATAACCGTGTGAAGATTATCGACTACAAGACCGGTAACGAAAACTTCAGTATAAGGGAAGCGAAAGCCGGATACCGTCTGCAGCTGATGCTCTATCTGCAGGCAGCCTGCGAAGAACGGAAGAAACCTGCCGGTGTCTTCTATTTCAAGATTACGGAACCTATGGTAGACTCCAGCGATAAGGAATTTGATGCGGAGGAACTGGCCCGTGAAATCCGGAAGAACTTTAAGCTCAATGGTGTCATGGTAGATGATCCGGGGGTAATCCGGTCCATCGCCGGCGACTTCAGCGGCTACTCGGAAATCGTGCCTCTCCGTGCAGGAAAAGAGAAAATCAGCGGTACGGGGAAGGAAAACCTGATCAGCGAAGAAGATTTTGCGGAGCTGCGGGATGCGGTCATGTCGAAAACCGTCGAAATCTGCCGAAACCTGGCAGACGGCAATATCGACATCCACCCGATGAAGACGAAAGAGCGGTCAGCATGCACATACTGTGATTATAAAGGCATCTGCCGTTTCGATACGGTCTTTGAGGGATGCAGCTATAATATCGTATAAAAGGCACTGAAAAGTGCCTTTTTGCCTTGCACTCGAGGCTTAAACATGATAAAATAACTGAATAGTTATATTATGGTATAAGGAAAAGTGTGCCATAATGAAAACTGATTTTTTAGGAGGATCGAATGATGAAGGAGAGATACCCACGGCTGGAGTTCAATCTGGCCAGTTTAAAACACAATGTAGCACACACAGTTGAACTGTGCGGAAGCTGCGGAATTCAGGTTGCAGGTGTAATCAAAGGAGCAACCGGCGACGTGGAAGTTGCCAGAACATTTGAACAGGGCGGGGCTGCGTTCATCGCTTCTTCACGTTTGGAACAGATAGAAGATGCGAGAGATGCCGGCATCGAAAAGAAAATGATTCTGATCCGTATCCCTATGCTCAGTGAAGTGGAAGATGTTATCCGTCTGTGTGACATCAGCCTGAACAGTGAGCTGGAAGTGCTGAAGGCACTGAATGAAGAAGCAAGCAAGCAGGGCAAGCTGCATAAGGTAATCCTGATGGCAGACCTGGGTGACCTGCGTGAAGGCTTCTGGGATAAGGATGAACTGGCAGACGTGGCTGAGTACATCGAAAACAAGATGATCAACATTCAGCTGGTAGGTGTAGGTACCAATCTGGGCTGCTATGGTTCTGTTCTGCCGACTGCAGACAAGCTGCAGGAACTGGTGGACATCGCAGAAACCATCGAAAAGCGTCTGGGACGTGAACTGGAATACATTTCCGGCGGTGCGACCAGCAGCTTAATGCGTATTATGGACGGCAACATTCCGAAGAGAATTAACCTGCTGCGTGTAGGTGAAGGTATTCTGGTTGCCAGAGACCTGGAAGAATTCTATGGTTATGATCTGAGCGAATTCCGTCATGACGTGGTTCGTCTGAAGGCGGAAGTTATCGAAGTGAAGAACAAGCCATCCCATCCGGTTGGTGAAATCGGCGTGGATGCTTTCGGTCACAAGATGGAATACGAAGACCGCGGTATGAGAAAACGTGCTCTGCTGGGCGTGGGCAAGGTGGACTACGGTGCACCATGCGACCTGATTCCGCTGGAAAAGGGCATCGAAGTACTGGGCGCATCCAGTGACCACACCATTGTTGATATCGAAGACGCAGAAAAAGACTGGAAAGTCGGCGACATCATGGAATTTGACGTAAATTACGCAACTCTGGTATATCTGTCCAACTGCAGAAACGTACAGATTGCATACGTTTAATACCGAAAACATATAATAAAAAAAATAAGCTGAATTAGGAGAGAAATTAAAAAAATGGCTGAAGAAATTCTTTTAACCCAGGAAGGGTATGACAAAATTGTTGCTGAACATGAGCACCTGGTTGCTGTAGGCAGAAAGGAAGTTGCAGAACGTCTGAAGGAAGCGATTTCCTACGGCGATATTTCCGAAAATGCTGAATACGATTCCGCTAAGGACGAACAGGCTGAAATCGAAGAAAGAATCCTGAAACTGGAAGCTATGATCCGTCAGGCTAAGATTATCGAAGAAACTGATGCACCTAAGGATTACGTAAGCGTAGGTGTAAAGGTGGAAGTAGAATACATGGAATCCGGCGAAGTAGCTGAATACACCATCGTGGGCTCCACTGAAGCAGATCCGTTCGAAGGCAGAATTTCCAACGAATCTCTGGTAGGTCAGAACCTGCTGGGCAAGAAGGTTGGCGAAGTTGTTGAAATCATCGTACCGGACGGAATTCTGAACTTAAAGGTTAAGTCCATCAACAAGTAAACCCCTGGGAATAGATCGGAGAGGATAAAAAATGAGCGAAGAAATCAGAAATCAGGCTGCTCCTGAAGCAGCTGTTGAAGAAGCTGTTTCTGAAGAAACGTTAAGTGAACAGAGAAGAATCAGAAGAGAAAAGCTGAAGGCACTGCAGGAAGCAGGCAGAGACCCGTTCCTGAACGAAACCTGGAATGTAACTGCACACAGCAAGGACATCAAGGATAACTTCGAGGCAATGGAAGAACAGGAAGTATCCTGTGCCGGCAGAATCATGGCTTTCAGAGACATGGGTAAGGCATGCTTTATCGACATTCAGGACAAGCAGGGCAGAATTCAGTGCCATGTAAAGAAGGACGTTCTGGGTGAAGAAGAATATAAGTGGTTCAAGACCTACGACATCGGTGACATCATCGGCGTAGAAGGTACTGTATTCAAGACCAAGCGCGGTGAAGTTTCCATCCTGTGCAGCAAGGTTGTTCTGCTGACCAAGTCCCTGCAGGTTCTGCCTGACAAGTGGAGCGGTCTGAAGGACCAGGATACCAGATACCGTCAGAGATATACTGACCTGATTGTAAATCCTGAAGTAAGAGACACCTTCATCAAGAGATCCAAGATCATCAAGGAAATGAAGCGTGTACTGGAAGAAGACTTCGGATATCTGGAAGTAGATACTCCAATCCTGACCACCATCGCAGGCGGCGCAAACGCAAGACCATTCAACACTCACCATAACACTCTGGACCTGGATATGAAGATGCGTATTTCCAACGAACTGTATCTGAAGAGACTGATCGTTGGCGGTCTGGACAGAGTATATGAAATGGGTAAGATGTTCCGTAACGAAGGTATGGACAGAAACCACAACCCTGAATTCACATCCATGGAATGCTACATGGCTTACGGTAACATGGAAGACACAATGGAAGTTACCGAACAGCTGGTATATAAGGCTGCACTGGCAGTAAACGGCACTCCAATCATCACTTACCAGGGTAAGCAGTTCGACGTAACTCCTCCTTGGAGAAGACTGAACATGGCTGACGCTGTTAAGGAAATCACCGGTGTGGACTTCGATGTAATCAACACTGATGAAGAAGCAAGAGCAGCTGCACTGGAAAAGGGTATGGACCCTGCAGAAGTACAGCACTGGACCCGCGGTAAGATTATCGCTGAAATGTTCGAAGAATTCTGTGAAGACGTTCCAGGCTACCTGGACGGTCCTGTATTCGTAGTAGGACATCCGGTTGAAGTATCTCCTCTGTCCAAGAGAGACCCTAAGGACCCTAGAATCACCAGAAGATTCGAAGGTTACATCAATGGCTGGGAAGTATGTAACGCATTCTCCGAGCTGAATGACCCAATCGACCAGTACGACAGATTCGTAGTACAGCAGGCACAGCTGGATTCCGGCGAAGATGATGAAGCACATCCAATGGATATGGACTTCGTAAACGCTCTGGAAGTTGGTATGCCGCCTACAGGCGGTCTGGGCGTAGGTATCGACAGAGTTATCATGCTGATTTGTGACGCTCCAAGCATCAGAGACATCATCCTGTTCCCAACCATGAAGCCGCTGGATTCCGATAAGAAGAAGGCTTCTAAGGTTGAGGAAGAAGCGGAAGAAGTTAAGGCTGAAGAAATCGATTTCTCCAAGGTTGAAATCGAGCCTCTGTTCAGCGATTTCGTAGACTTCGAAACATTCTCCAAGTCTGACTTCAGAGCAGTTAAGGTTAAGTCCTGTGAAGCAGTTCCTAAGTCTGCTAAGCTGCTGAAGTTCGTTTTGGACGACGGTACTGAAAACGACAGAGTAATTCTGAGCGGTATTCACCCTTACTACGAACCGGAAGAACTGCTGGGCAAGACTCTGGTAGCAATTACAAACCTGCCGCCAAGAAAGATGATGGGTATCGAATCCAACGGTATGCTGCTGTCCGCAGTACACCAGGAAGAAGGCGAAGAAAAGCTGAACCTGCTGATGGTTAGCCCAAGAATCCCTGCTGGTGCAAAGTTATACTAATAAAAATACAGACAATCTGTAACCGAAAGGCCAAAGGAACTTACCTTTGGCCTTTTTTTATTTCCGTGGACAATCGCCGGCTATGTGCTATAATTACGGTAATCAAATCTTTCCGGGACAAACAGGAGGTAACTCTATGAATTTCAGTCTGGCACTGTACTGGCCTATTCTGCTGGCCGTATTTTCGGATATTTTCTATCAGATCTGTGCAAAATCCACCCCGGCGAACCTGAATCCTTTCGCCTCACTGACCGTGACTTATCTGGTGGGTGCTGCAATTTCCACGGTGATTTTCTTCATCACAAGCGGCGGCGGAAACCTGCTGGCTGAGTGGAAGGAAGTGAACTGGTCCACCTTCGTCCTGGGCCTTGCCATCGTGGGCCTGGAAGCCGGTGCGATTTATATGTACAAAGTAGGCTGGGCGGTCAATACCGGCTATATCGTAAAGGCTATCTTACTGGCAATCGCACTGATTGCGGTGGGATACTTCCTTTATAAGGAGTCCTTCTCTCTGAATAAAGCCCTTGGAATCCTGGCCTGCCTGGTGGGACTCTATCTGATTAACAAATAACTGCCTGTACACAAGGAGGTACTGTTATGGACATGGATTATGGAATCATATCCTGTATACCCATTACGGTTCTGATGGCCGGCATGCTGCTGACCAAACGGATCACGGAAATGATGGTCATTGCATCCCTTCTGGGAGCTATCCTCATACATAAGGGGAACTTTTTCTCCGGCTACATCGAAATGATTTACGGTACTCTGGGGAATTCGTCCTATCATTTCGTATTGTTCATCCTCATGGGATTCGGCGGTATGATCAAGCTGTTTCAGGAGTCCGGGGCTCTGCTGGGGTTCCGTCACAGCCTCTCAAAATATATAAAGGGACAGCGTGCGCCGCTGATTGCTGCCTGGTTCATGGCCTTTGTCATGTTCGTAGATGACTATCTCTGTGCTCTGGCGGTATCCTTCTCCATGAGAGAAATCACAGACGAAAACAGAATTCCACGTGAACATCTGGCGTTTCAGACCAATGTCATGTCTGCCTGTGTCTGCATCCTGGTGCCTTTCAGCAGCTGGGTGGCATTTACCACAGGTCTGCTGGGTGAGCAGGGAGCTTCTTTTGCAGATTATCTGAAGGGCATTCCGTTCATGTTCTATCCTCTGCTGATGGCAGCATTGAGTATGCTGCTGACTCTGGGGATTGTTCCCAAAGTCGGTGCCATGAAGAAGTCCTATGAACGTGTGCAGCAGGGCGGACCTCTGCTCCCTGCCGAAAAGGGCAGTTCTTCCATCGTAAACCTGGAGATGGAAAATGAGGTAAAGGAAAGTTCTGCACTGAATATTATCCTGCCTCTGATTGTAATGATTGGAGTGGTGCTGATTTATGACAATGATCTGGTTCATGGTATCTTTGCCTGCATCGCCGTTCAGGCGGTAATGTATGTGGGTGGGAAGCTTATGAGCCTGAGTCAGTTCGTGGATGCTTTTTATGAAGGGGCCAAGTCCATGTGCTCTATGGCCATTCTGGTATGCTTTGCATTTACTCTGAGTACAGCCAATGAAACCATGGGATTCTTCGACTTCCTCATCGGAGGCATCAGCCGGAATATGCCGCCGGAGCTGGTACCGGCTCTGATTTTCGTGGCAGTGGGCCTTGCAGTTTTTGCTACGGCAGGATACTGGATCATCCAGATTATCGCCATTCCGGTCTTCATACCGCTGGCAGCGGCTGTAGGGCTTCCGATTCCTGTGGCAATCGGGGCGGTGATGAGCGGTGTTGCATTTGGAGGCAACTTCTGCTTTTACTCAGACATCATCTTCATGACCTCTGCCGGAACCGGTATATCCAATATGCGGCAGGTAAAGGTGGCAGCGCCTTATGTGCTGACCGTAACAGCGGTTACGCTGGCCGGGTATGTCGCGCTGGGATACCTGATGATGTAAGATGGCGAAAAGATATAATAAAATGCAGAACAGGAGAGCTGAATCATGAAAGAAAACTGTGCGGAAAAGATTTATGAATATCTGGAAGTACATAAGGAAGAACAGTTGAATGAGCTGATTCGGATTTCTTCCATAGCCAGTGTGAGCTCCAATCCACAGGGCCTTGAAGACTGCAGAAATCAGCTTGTCAGCATGCTGGAGTCCATGGGAATGGAGACCCGTGTTCTGGAAACGCCGACTGTTCCGGCAATTTTTGCGGAGCGGAAGGCAGCGAAACCTGATATGCCGACAATTCTGTTTTATGGCCATTATGATGTGATGCCCGCAGAGCCGCTGGAGGCATGGAAAACGCCGCCGTTTACACCGACTGTGATTGATGGACGGCTTTATGGCCGGGGAACGGCTGACAATAAGGGTCAGTTTATGACACACCTCATGGCAATCCGTGCCTGCATGGAAGTGATGGGTGAGGTTCCGGTAAATGTAAAAATAATTCTGGACGGAGAAGAAGAGTCAGGAAGTCCAAGCCTGGAGTGGATTGCGGAAACATACCGAGATTTGCTGAAGGCAGACCTGGTATATGTTTCTGACAGCAGCATGTACAGCGACACAGTGCCGCTGATCTGTTACGGTAACCGGGGTGACCTTTCGTTTGATATTGACATTACCACTGCGGTAACTGACAATCACTCAGGAAACAAGGGTGGTGTCATCGATAATGCGGCGTGGAAGATGGTTCAGCTGCTTTCTTCCATGGTGGATCCGGAAGGACGTGTTCTGATAGAAGGTTTTTATGATACGGTAATTCCTGCGTCGCAGGTTCAGAAGGAAATGATGGAGGAACTGGATTTTGATCCGGAAACTCTGTGCAGTCTGTATGGGGTGAAGCGGCTGAAATTTGACAATAAACTGGAGCACTACCGTCATCTCATGTTCCTGCCGACTTTTACTATCAATGGTTTTGTAAGCGGATACGGCGGGGAAGGGTCGAAGACCATTATTCCGTGCCATGCAAAAGCAAAGATTGATATCCGTATGGTGCAGGGACAGAATGGACGGGATATTTACGAAAAGGTATGCCGCCATGCGGCCAAGGCAGAGCCGGATGCCGTATTCAGCGGGTATTCTTCCATGGAGCCTTCCGTGACGGAACCTTCACTGCCGCTGATTGCGAAGGTGCGAGAAGCAGTCACCAGAGCATATCAGTTAAATCCGGTAAATATGCCGGTACTGGGAGCCAGCCTCCCGAATTATGTTTTCACCGATGTGCTGAAGATTCCTACAGTAAGTGTGCCTTACGGCAACCCGGATGAAAACAACCACGCGCCGAACGAAAACATGAAATTGTCCTGTTATTACAGCGGAATTCGGGCAACCCTGCAGGTTCTGCTGGATCTGGCGGAAGCATAAATATCATATATGTATATTAAGAAGACATGAGATAAATCTCATGTCTTCTTTTGTTGAAAAATAAATATAAAAAATATAAAATAATAATGATTATCACTATTGACAAATAAGTTAGTTTATGCTAACATAAAGCCATCAAAAGAAAAGAAACAAATCACCGGCCCGGCAGCCGATTCAAAAAAATGAACGGGCGGTGAATAAAGGGGCCGCCATAGCGGTAAACTGAGAACAAAACATAAAAGAGGTAAAGGAGATTAAAACTATGTCAATGATCAATAAGGAAGTAAACGAGTTTAAGGTAAAGGCATTCGTAAACGGAGAATTCAAGGACGTATCCAAGGCGGATATCCTGGGTAAGTGGAGCGTGTTCTTCTTCTATCCGGCAGACTTCACATTTGTTTGTCCGACAGAACTGGAAGACCTGGCTGACAAGTATGAAGAATTCAAGGCTATTGGCTGTGAAATCTACTCCGTATCCACTGATACACATTTCGTGCACAAGGCATGGCACGATGCATCTGACAGAATCAAGAAGATTCAGTATCCGATGCTGGCAGACCCAACCCACGCAATCAGCAGAGACTTTGATGTACTGATTGAAGAAGACGGCCTGGCAGAAAGAGGTACTTTCGTAGTAAATCCGGAAGGCAGAATCGCAGCTTACGAAGTAAGCGCAGGCAACGTTGGCAGAAACGCTGATGAACTGTTAAGAAAGCTGCAGGCACTGCAGTTCGTAGC
The DNA here is from genome assembly GCA_045578745.1 of Anaerovoracaceae bacterium. GTDB lineage: Bacteria > Bacillota > Clostridia > Peptostreptococcales > Anaerovoracaceae > RGIG7179. The sequence goes on along the minus strand of JAZNKW010000023.1, from coordinate 5,033 downwards.
AGAACACGGCGACGAAGTTTGCCCGGCTAAGTGGCAGCCAGGTGCTGAAACACTGAAGCCAAGCCTGGATCTGGTAGGTATGCTGTAAGATAACTTACGGGGTATGGATTTTGAGAATAAGGGGAAATTAAGAGAACTTAAAGGAGGGCGCCGGGGGAACCTGGCGCCTGCTTTTTAAAGGGGACGATGAAAGAGGTAAATATGATGAAGAATTTATACGATGTTGTGATTATCGGCGGAGGCCCTGCAGGGCTGACAGCCGCTTTATACCTTGCCCGCGCGAAATACCGCGTAGTGGTTGTGGAAAAGGAAAAATTCGGGGGACAGATTACCATTACTCATGAGGTTGTGAACTATCCGGGTGTAGCACACACAAGTGGTGCAGCTCTGACAGAAACCATGCGTCAGCAGGCCGAATCCTTCGGCGCGGAATTCATGCTGGCGGAAGTGGAAGGTCTGGATATGAGCGGCGTTGTGAAGAAGGTAAAGACCAGCCGCGGTGAACTGCAGGCGTTCGGTGTGCTTCTGGCGACAGGGGCTCATCCGAGAATGGTTGGATTTAAGGGTGAAGAAGAGTACCGCGGACGCGGCGTGGCATACTGTGCGACCTGTGACGGCGAGTTCTTCACCGGTAAGGACGTGTTCGTTGTAGGTGGCGGTTTTGCGGCGGCAGAAGAAGCTGTTTTCCTGACAAAATACGCCCGTCAGGTTAAGATCCTGATCCGCAGAGACGATTTCTCCTGTGCGGCTTCTGCGGCGGATCATGCGCGTTCCAATCCGAAGATTCAGGTTCTGACTAATACAGTAGTGGACGAAGTATCCGGTGACGGTGTACTCAACAAAATCCGCTACACCAACAAGATTACCGGTGAGACCACAGAGTACTCTCCGGCAGACGGCAGCAACATCGGCGTCTTCGTCTTTGCGGGATATGCACCGGAAACCAGCCTGGTGAAGGATTTGGGTGTTCTGGATGAACAGGGCTACGTAATCACGGACCGCTCCATGAAGACTTCTGTGGACGGTCTGTATGCAGCCGGGGATGTCTGCATCAAGGCTCTCCGCCAGGTGGTAACTGCAGTGGGCGATGGTGCTCTGGCAGCAACTGAACTGGAAAAGTACGCAGCTCAGCAGCAGGCGAAAACAGGCCTGAAGCCGCAGCGCCCGGAAGCTGAAACATCTGCAGCAAAACCTGCAGAACCAGCTGCTCCGGCAGCACAGCCGGTAGCAGGCAATAAGGCCTCCGGAAGCGGACTCTTTGATGAGGCTATGATGGTCCAGCTGAACACTGTGTTCGGCCGCATGGCAAATCCTCTGATTCTGAAGTTATATCTGGACGAACGTCCGGTATCTGCAGAACTGAAGGGTTATATGGAAGAACTGGCAGCTGTAACTGAGAAGCTGACAGTAGAAGTGGTAAGCGGTGCTGATGCAGCCGGCGTGGATGTGCCATGTGTGAGAGTCTGCAGAGCAGATGGCAGCTGGAGCGGCCTTGCTTTCCACGGCGTACCGGGAGGACACGAATTCACATCCTTCGTACTCGGCCTGTACAATGCAGCAGGTCCTGGTCAGCCGCTGGATGAAGCGGTTCTGGCAGGTGCCCGCGCTGTAGCTGCAAAGAAGGATATCAAAGTCCTGGTATCCCTGGCCTGCACCATGTGCCCTGAGCTGGTAACTGCAGCTCAGAGACTGGCGGCAGAAAACGAAAATATTACTGCAGAAGTGTATGATATTAATCACTTCCCTGCACTGAAAGACCAGTACAACGTGATGAGCGTACCGTGTCTGGTTATCAACGACGGGGAAAAGATCAGTTTTGGCAAGAAAAATGCAGCCCAGGTTCTGGAACTGCTGAAATAAACTCTTTATTGATATTAGCCTCCAAATCAAAAACAACGGCCGCCCGGTTTCTCCGGACGGCCGTTTGCTGTTATACGATTCTGCAGCCGGTGCGTCCCCGGCCTGTTGTGATTTTTCCTTCTGATTCCAGGCGTTTCAGAAGTTTTCGCAGCTTGTCATCGCTCAGGTAAAGACCCTGCTTTTCCAGCTCACGCTGAATGGAGACCCGGCCGATGCCGGAGCTTTCAGCTGTGTTGGCAGTGATGATGGCCAGGACCATCGATTCCGGACTCTGGGAGATATTTCGTTCATTAGAAACTGTGAGAGGCTCTGCCGCCGGTTTTGCGGATGCGACGGTTTCCGGAAGTTCGCCCAGGGTTACGAAATATTCAGCTGCATTTTTCAGTTCGCGGATATTTCCAGGCCAGGAGTAGGCACTGACTCTGGAAATCTGCTCATCCGTGATAGTGGCAGATTTTGCTCCGGCAAAACAGCGGAATAGATAGGCCACATCGCCCTGACGTTCCCGGAGTGCTGGGAGCTTAATCGGAATGTTGCAGAGGCGGTAGTAGAGGTCTTCGCGGAATTCCCGGTTCTGTACCGCAGAAGCCAGATCACGGTTAGTGGCCGCCAGAACGCGGATGTCCAGATTAGTGACTCTGTCGCTTCCCAGACGGGTAACCTGTTTTTCCTGGAGAACACGAAGGAGCCGCGCCTGCAGGTTCAGCGACATGTCGCCGATTTCGTCCAGGAAAATGGTGCCGTGGTTGGCCTGCTCGAAGAGGCCGATTTTGCCGTGAGGAGAAGCTCCGGTAAAAGCCCCTTTTTCGTAGCCGAAAAGTTCACTTTCCAGCAGGGACTCAGGCAGTGCGGCGCAGTTTATCGCTACAAATGGCTTATCCTTGCGGGCTGAAAAATTGTGAATGGACTGAGCCATGAGTTCTTTTCCGGTTCCGCTTTCGCCGTGAATCAGGATTGTGTAATCGGTCAGTGCGATTTTTTTCGCCAGAGCGATGCTCTTCTGCATGGTCTCGGACTGGCAGAGTATGTCGTCAAAGTGATATTTGGCCACCAGACCCTTTTTCATCAGCTGTTTGTTCAGGTCACTCTCCATATTCTTGATATCGGCTTCCGTGCTGAATCGGAGGGAAAAACCTACGACTTTACCGCCGATATGGACGGTGGATTTGGTGACGATGTAATTGACCCCGAGGAATGGAATCAGTTTGTTCTCATAGTCTTCCGGCGGGAACAGTTCGCCGGATATGCTTTCGAAAATCAGGTTCAGCGGTGCTTCCGGTGACAGACCGAAAGTGATTTCTGCCTTGTCATTATAGTAAACTGCAGCGTAAGCGCTGTCTGTAATGATGATGGATTCCTGCAGCTCCTGAAGATTCTTTTTCAAAAGTTCGTTCTTCAGGCTTTCTGTAATATAATGTTTGCCCGTATCACCGGTGGTCTGCTGAATGTAGGTGAGGAGATTCCCGGTGATCTGGCTGTTATTCAGGTTCAGCTTATTGATGATGGTGATAAAGGTGTTGGTGTCGATACAGCGGTCGTGTACATTGATAATCCGGCTGACAAACGACGGCACAGAATCCTCTTCGTCCGGAGTGATAGCCATGGTAATGTGCTGATATCTTTCCGCACCTGCCGCAGGAATGTACGGAATCAGGTTCAGGTGGTTCAACCCCAGTTCATACAGGCTGTTTGTGGTCTGGATGGTACTTTCATCAGAGTCGTTGACAACCAGTACATCGGTGCCTGCGGGGATTGCGTAAACTTCATCAAGATATTTACGTGCAAAGGTTCTGGTCAGAACCATGACTTTGTCGAGAGACGAAATGTATTCTTTCATCAGATGAACTCGTTCCTTGTACAGCACCAGGAAAAGATCCCCGTCGGAAATATCGCCGGGCTGTGTTTCACTGAGGAAGCAGATTTTAACTTTGATGAAGTCTTCGAAGACGGTACGCAGGTCCTCGTACAGTGCCTTCCATGTGGATTCTTTTTCTCGGTCATTAAATACGATGTAGATTGTCTTCATAGGCCATCAGTCTCCTGAAAATGAGATATTTATCCTATAATTATAGGATAAATATCCTATTAAATCAAGCTAAATGTTGATATTGTGAGGAAATTGCTATGTTTTCATGTTGGCACGGTATTTGCAATATAATATATTGTCTAAAAAAAGACAATGCAATTATTCAAAAGAAAAATCTGAAAAGGAGAAATGAAAATGTTTGCAATTTTCGAATCAGTAACAAACTGGTTATGGGGATTACCTCTGTTAATCACCATCATCGTAACTGGCGTATACCTGACTATCAGATCCGGTTTCTTCCAGTTCCGTCACTTTGGTTATATCGTAAAGAATATGTTCAACAAGGACAGCCGTGAAGGCGGCGGAGACGACGGTAAGTCTCTGACTCCATTCCAGGCGATTTCCATCGCTATCGGCGGTACTGTTGGTGTATCCAACATGTCCGGTGTTGCTACAGCTATCGCAACAGGTGGTCCTGGTGCTCTGTTCTGGCTGTGGGTTGCTGCTCTGCTGGCTATGGTTATCAAGATGTGCGAAGTAACTCTGGGTGTATACTACAGACAGAAGCAGGAAGACGGCACTTACATCGGTGGTCCTACTTTCTACATGCAGAAGGGTCTGGGCGAAGAAAAGAAGTTCCCTCTGTGGGGCGTATTCGCTGTAGCATTCGGTGCTATGATCTTCTCCACCTGGTTCATCACTGCTCAGAACTACACTGTATCTGAAGCAATCGGTTCCACATTCAACATTCCTTACATTGTACCTTCCATCCTGTACGTTGTAGGTATCTACATCGTAATCTTCGGTGGTATTAAGAAGGTTGGTAAGATCGCTTCTTACATGGTACCAGTAATGTGTTCCTTCTATGTAATCGGCTGTCTGATCATCCTGCTGAAGAATGCAACTGCTATTCCTGCTGCATTCGGTCTGATCTTCAAGGGTGCGTTCACTGCACAGGCTGCTACCGGCGGTTTCCTGGGTGCAGGTGTTGCAACTGCAATGAGATTAGGTTTCGCAAGATCCGTATATTCCAACGAAGCTGGTTGGGGTACTTCTCCAATGGTACATGCTTCCGCTAAGACTGACCACCCAGTTAAGCAGGGTCTGATGGGTGCGTTCACTGCACAGGCTGCTACCGGCGGTTTCC
>JAZNKW010000022.1:0-24588 GCA_045578745.1 Anaerovoracaceae bacterium | reverse complement strand
GGTCCCATCGCAGACAACGCTGGCGGTATCGCTGAGATGTCCGGCCTGGACAAGTCTGTCCGTAACATCACCGACAAGCTCGACTCCGTTGGTAACACCACCGCTGCTATTGGCAAGGGCTTCGCTATCGGTTCCGCTGCTCTGACTGCACTGGCTCTATTCGCATCCTATGCAGAAGTTACTCAGCTGGAAACTATGAACCTGCTGGAACCAATCGTAGTAATCGGTCTGTTCATCGGTGCTATGCTGCCATTCCTGTTCTCTGCTATGACTATGAACTCCGTAGGTAAGGCTGCTAACCAGATGATCGAATAAGTAAGAAGACAGTTCAGAGAACATAAGGGCATCATGGAAGGTACTTCCAAGCCTGACTACGGTCACTGCGTAGACATCTCCACTAAGGCTGCTCTGCACGAAATGATCGCTCCAGGTGTAATGGCTATCGTAGCTCCACTGGCTGTTGGTATCGTTCTGGGTCCTGACGCTCTGGGCGGTATGCTGGCTGGTTCCCTGGCTGCAGGTGTTCTGATGGCTCTGATGATGTCCAATGCTGGCGGTGCATGGGACAACGCTAAGAAGTATATCGAAGAAGGTTACCACGGCGGTAAGGGCTCCGAAGCACACGCTGCTGCTGTAATCGGTGACACTGTAGGTGACCCATTCAAGGATACTTCCGGTCCATCCATCAACATCCTGATCAAGCTGATGACTATCGTTGCTGTAGTATTCGCTCCTCTGTTCGTACAGATCGGCGGTCTGCTGTAATAGGACAAGCTTAATAAAAGGTAATTTACGACCCTGGCTTCGGCCAGGGTCTTTTTGCATGTCCGAAAGTAAAGGTTAGTTATATTTTGAGATTTTTGTGATTTTTGTAAAAATAACTATCATAAATACCCTGAAAACTAACTGCAAACTAACTTCTAACCTATATACTAAACCTAAAAAGACACGGGAAGTGAGGTGATACTGTGATACACAGAAAATTAATTCCGTGTCGAACCATGGAGGCAATCTTGGTTGTGACAGAATATCATGATGGTGTTATGCATGGTATCCTTAGACATCCTAGACTGGATAATCCGGTACCGGTTCGCTCATTGTCACAGTTCTTTCTGACACTGGACAGTCTGCTGAATCTGGAAGGATGTCCCGACAGCCCGCTGCCACTGGTTAGACCGATTCCGGAAGAGGAAACCGCGATTGCGACTTTTCAGATTCAGGTTCTGTTCCGGGAACACAGCACCTGGCAGGGAAGAATGGTCTGGAAAGATGCAGATCAGGAAGCTTCCTTCCGAAGCGTTCTGGAGCTGATGCAGCTCCTGGACGAAATACTGGGAGCCTAACAGCCCCCGGCAAAATACCTGGATACAGCACGTATCCGAAATATTCCTAAAAGGAGGAAAGAAAAATGAAGAAAAGAATGCAAAAACTTTTCACAGTTATGCTGGTCATCAGTGTGATGATGAGTATGATGAGCATGAATGTGTATGCAGATGAATTCTATAACTGCGGTTACACAAGCGAACATACTCATAAAGATAGCACATGTTATGCAGATCAGCTGATTTGTACCAAGCATGTTCATGGTGAAGCATGCTATGATGCAGAAGAGAATCTGGTTTGTGAAGAACTGGGCGATTTAACTTGTGGTATAGAAGAACATGCACACGGCGATGCATGCTACCACAAGGAACATGGTGAAACTTGCTTCCATACACACACCGAAGCTTGTTATCATGTTCACGGTGAAACATGTTACCATCAGCATGATGATGCATGCTACGGCTACACCTGCGGGCTGGAAGGTACTTATACCTGTGATACAGCAGATGGACATGAAGACCACTCCAACTGTCCAGCGCACGAACATGAAGATGCATGCAAGACACTTGTATGTACTGAAGATGTAACTGTTGAAATTTGTCAGATGACACTTGAAACACTGGTTTGCAAGTATGCACAGGTGGAAGACTTAACTCAGCCAGTATGCGATATTGAACTGGAAGCTCTGACTTGTGAAGATGCAGAACATGCTCATGAACCTGGCTGTTACACACCTCATGTTCACTCCAAGAACAATGGATGTTATGAAAGAGTTCTGGTTTGTCAGATGGATTCCGGTCACAAGCACACCAGTGCCTGCCTGAAGAGTCCTGAAATCATGATTGATAAGACTGCAGATGGTCTGGACGAAAATGACATGACTAACGTTACACTGAACGTTGGCGGTGAAGAATCCGATCTGCCTGTAGATATTATTTATATCCTAGGACGTTTTCTTTCTAAGAGTGCAGTTGAACAAGATATTTTGATTTCTTGTCTGATGGAAACTTTTGAAGAAATCATTGAGCAGGGAACAACTGTTAACTTTGGTATTGTTCCTTTCTCTTCCACGAAAGATCCAGTGATGCCATTTGAACCATTAGATGAATTATCTGATTTGGAAACACTTCCGGCGAAGATTGCGGAAGCAATTGAGACTGCAGGAAATGTGTATGACGGTGTTAATATGGAAAATGCAATTATTACTGCAAAGAATATGTTCAGTGATTCAGATCTGGGTAAAGCAGGTCATACTGAACGTCAGCATCTGGTAATGATTGCTTCCGGACATACTTATTACTTCAACTCCGGTGAAAATAATGAATATGTTTCCGTTGTTCCTGTTAACTACATTAAGAATGTAGGAAAATCCAATGAAATTAATGCAAACGCATTATTCTGCTATGAAAAGGCATGGATGCGTGCTCGTAACAATGATACAAACTCCTATCCTATTCCTAAGGCGATAGTGACTGAATACATCAATAATATTGATAAGTATGACAGTGTTTGGGATTGTTACTGGAGCTATATTGATACATGGGCAAAGGCAGACGTAGCAGCGGGTGATAAGGTAGTGTTCAAAGCAACTACTACTGAAAATGGAGCCTTCTTAAATTGGTTCACTAAATATCAGAAGCATACGGATCAGAGTAACTTCAAGTACAGCAGCAATGGCGGTATTGCAACTCCTGGTATTGAAGAATTTGATATTAACAATGCTGTAACCATTAATCAGGATAATTCTGGTACAAAATATGGTCCAAATCCATTTACAGATGAAACTGCGGCACATGCTATTCTGAACGAAAGAGCAATGTGGGAAGCATATAATACCATCCAGACTGAAATTAAGGATGCAGGTATTAACTTCTATCCGATTTTCAATGAACTGAGAGATGAAACCCACGGTAATCCTCACTCTGCAACAAACGGTTATTATTCATGGTATGACTGGACTGACCAGTACATCGGTCATTCCTTCATGAACATGCTGGCTGGTGGTACTGCGATTCAGTACTCCAAGACTGACAACAAAGCATTCTTTGATCCAATCAAGAGAAGCATTGTAAACTCCGTTGCAGATGGTTCCTACGTAGTAGACTACATCGGTTATGACGAAGTGAAGGGTGACTTCAACTTTATCGAAGATGCTGCTACTATGACTCTGGTAAAGAATGGTGTTGAATATGTAACTACTAAGCTGGATACTCCAAACACTGACGTTACAAGAGGCGGAAAGAACTATGGTACTGCTACAAGCTCCTACACATTCAGAGCACCAGATGCAGCAACTCCTACATTTGAAGTAGATTACTTTGCTGGTGAAGCAGATCAGGAATTCTTCATCTGGACATTCTATGAACCAGTTTCCAACCTGTCCCCAGCTTCCCTGACTTACAAACTGCATTTGACTAACAAAGCAGATATCAAGGATGTAACTCAGATTGTTGACACTAATATTAAGGCTACTCTGTATCCTGTAGACAGTGATCAGGTTCCAGGTACCCCTCAGATCTTCCCAGTTCCAAACGTAGAATATGTTGTAACTGAAGAAGGTGGCGAAGTAACTCCTCCAGGACCAAATCCTCCAGGACCTAATCCACCGTATGTACCACCTTACAATCCTCCAGTTAACCCTCCAGTTGAACCTACTCCGGAACCACCATTAGTGGAAGTGGAAGATCCTGAAATCCCTCTGGAAGGACTGGAAGAACCAGATGTTCCTCTGGCTGATTTTGAAGAGTTTGAAGAAATTGAAGAAATGGAAGCTCCTCTGTCTGATGTTCCTAAGACAGCTGACAACACTAACCTGATGCTGTGGCTGGCAATGGCTGCACTGTCCGCAATGGCTCTGCTGACCATGAAACTGACAGAAAAGAAGGAATACTAATTTCTAAATTAAACATGACAGATTAAGTGCTGTATCGGAAGAGCCGGTTTATCCGGCTCTTCTGTTTTTTTGTGTTTAACCAGATTATTAAGGATGTATGCATCTTCAGAAAGAGCATTTATGTATATGTTTTCGGTTATAATAAAATTAAAAACGAAAGGGTGTGCGATATGAACGTAATTATGAACTTGCTGAATGCATACGAGAAATATTTGATTCACGGTGAAAAGAGCATCGGGACGAGAGAAAAATACCTGCGCGATGTGATGCGGTTTCTTGAATGGCTGAAGGAAGAAAAAGGTGTTACAGATGCTGAGCAGGTGAGAGATGTTTTGACACTTGAGCTTGTGGCAAAGTGGCGTGACCATATGAAGCAGAGCGGATACGCTGCAGTCACAGTAAATTCCATGTTGGGGGCGATAAACAGTTTTCTGCGTTTTATTGGCAGGAATGACTGCCGTGCAAAATATCTTCGCATACAGTCCCGCATGTTTCGAAAGGACGAACGGTCTTTAAGCCGAAAAGAGTATGATACTTTGATAGCAGAAGCAGAGAAACAGGGAAGGTTAAGACTGGAACTTCTCATGGAAACAATTTGTGCCACGGGTATAAGGGTTAGCGAAGTACAGTTCATTACAGTAGAATCAGCAATAAAACGCAAAGCAGAGATTTCTCTGAAGGGTAAAATCAGAACAATACTGATTCCAAAACGTCTGGCGAAAAAACTTCTGACTTACTGTAAAAAAGAAAAAATTATCTCGGGAGAAGTATTTCTTTCAAAAAATAAAAAAAGCCTGTCGCGAAAACAGATCTGGGCAGAAATGAAGGCGTTATGTATTAATTCCGGAATTTCTGACACAAAAGTATTCCCACATAATCTGCGGCACCTGTTCGCTACAACCTTTTATGAAATGTATCAGGACATTGTAAGGTTAGCAGATGTACTTGGACACTCCTGTATGGATACGACGAGAATTTATCTTATGACGCCTGAGCGGGATCATATTCGCCAGCTGGAACGAATGAATCTGGTGACATAAAAAAAGACAAAATGTATATTTTGTCATAAGAAAGTTCCCGTTTCAGGCATTTTCATATCAGTTTTGGTTGTGATTTCACTTGAATGATTAACATTATCTAAAATGTACCTGAATATAAGCAACTACAAAAAGACCGGTTTTTATTTTCTCTTCCGGTCTGTTTCTCATGATGAAATTTGTCGAAAATAACAGAAAAAACTTGCTCCTAACCACAAAGTGTGCTAGAATAAGAAATCATCAATATGTAAATTGACAGAATTTTTCTCTGTGACGCGGACAAAATATACATTTTGTCAGGAAAACGGTGAAAACCACATGGAAAGGAGATTGAACATGGGCACTGAATTAGCGTATAGCTGCTGCATTCGGTTAGAACGATACGATGCACATTCATTACAGGGGGAAATATATCAGCCGTATTTTGGCGTACAGGAATTTGACAGCATAATGGGTATGTTCATGATTATGGAACAACAGCTTGACCATCTTCATAACTTATTCGCTGGCAGCATAGACTTTAGCAGCCCAGTTCCCGTTAAACCTGAAATTTTTCCTGCCTGTGACGGATTGTCATTTCTAATCGATGTAGTTTCCCGTCAAAATCTGACCTGGCATGGGATGTTTTCCTGTCCGGCACGCAAGATTCATAAGAGTTTCAAAAGTACATCGGAACTTATGATGCATCTGGAGAATATTCTGTCGAAAGAAGTGGGGAACGAAAACCTTAAATCTAAATAAAGGAGGGAAAGTAAAAAATGAAGAAAAGAATGAAAAAACTTTTCACAGTAATGCTGATCGTAAGTGTTATGATGAGCATGATGAGCATCAGTGCTTATGCAGCTGAAGTGTCTATGCCATATGTTTGTGGCCAGACTGCACACACACACGGTGGCCCAGAGTGCTATAAGTATGATCTGGTTTGTCCAAAACATATTGAGCACGGTGAAGACTGCTACACAGAAGGTGAACTGACATGCACTACACAGATTGCAACTGAGCTGGCATGTCCTAAAACAGTACATGAGCATACAGATTGTACTGTTCATGAGCACGATGAAGAATGTAATGTTCTTAGTGCTTGTTTAAATAATACTGAAGGTCACGATTGCGTGGAGAATTCCGAAGAATGTATCTTTGAACCTGTTTTAAAATGTGGCAATATTACTGAAGGTCACGATTGCGTGGAGAATTCCGAAGAATGTATCTTTGAGCCTGTTTTAAAATGCGGCAAAGAACTTGGTGATTATGAATGTGGTTTAGCTGAACACACACATGATCCAAACTTATGCTACAAGGTGCATGAACACGATATGAATAATGAAGAATGCTATACCAAGACGTTCAACTGTGAGCAGGATGAACATGTTCATGGTGTAGAATGTAAGAATGTATGGAATGGTGCTTCTGTTTCTCATCCAGTTACTGCTGGTCAGAATGGATATACTTTTATTTCTCACTACCCTGGAGGTGGAATAGGTGCTTATGAAATGAGTAATCACATGGTATCTGTCAATGGCGGTGTAAATAATGATATCCCACAGACACTGATTATGCTGGATGCAAGCAAGAACTATACATGGAGCCCTAGCGGACTTTATGAATTTGGTGCAAGTAACTATGAAGTAATGTACTGCTGTGATGCTGTTACAGGATATAATGATAGCATCTATTATAAGCGTATGAACCTGGAAGATAGTTCCTACTATAATGATGAAGCTGCTGCACATATTCGTGCGATTATTACAAATGCGTATCCATTTGTTTCTCTGGATCAGATGAAGGCAAATCTGGCTGCGGAAGGTTTTGAAGGCGCAGCAGATCTGACTCGTGCAGATGTGATTGCTGCTGTACAGGCTGCTGTATGGGCATATGCCAACGATGGTGTAGAGTACGATTATAGTCAAACCTTTGATGTTTCTGCAAACACCCAGTGGGGCAGAGTATTCCATGATTATACTAATGAAATGAGATATAGCAAGGAAGGTATTTTCTGGCCACAGACTAAGCGAGGATTTGAAACTGACGAAACTGTAGGTGCACGCATCAATGCTCTGGCAGACCACCTGAAGGCAAAGGATAAGGTTTATGCAGATCTGTATCAGATAGCTGTTACTAAGCTGGAAATTGTAGACACAATTCCTGTTCAGGAAGAAGATGGCGTATATAATGTTGTTATTCAGGTTGTTCTGAATAATGGCGGAAGCAGCGTAAATGATAATATCAAGATTGAAATCACTGTAGACGGCGAAGTTGTTAAGACTGAAAAGCCAGAATTAGGAAAGACTGTATATGACTTTACAATTCCTGTAAAGGCTGGTCAGGCGATTGATGCTGTTGTATCCGGAACTCAGATTCTCCCTCAGGGTGTATATTTCTATGAACCTGAAGGCGGCCGTGATATTTCCCAGTCTCTGGTAGGTGTTGCTGCGGGTGCTACTGAAATCTATGCAAGAGCTGAAAAGCCAGTAATTCCGAACTTACCTGGAGCTGAAGTAAAGGCAAATCTGAATCTGCAGAAAGTTGGTTCCTTCGGCCAGATTCTGAATGGTGCTGAATTTGAATTATCTGTAATTAAGGACGGAGATACATATACTGTAGATACATATACTGTAGATGGTAATGGACAGCTGGCTGTAGAAAATCTGCTGCCTGGTACATACCAGTTAGTGGAAACAGCTGCCCCAGAAGGATTCCAGAAGCTGTCTGCACCTGTAGAATTTACAGTTTCTGACGAAGGTGAAGTTGCACTTGTATCCAATGCAGGTAATATGGCATACATCACCGGTGATGTGCTGAATGTAAGAAACAATCCCGTTGTAATTCCTTACTATCCACCAGTTACTCCAGAAACTCCAGAAACTCCAGAAACTCCAGCTGAAACTCCTGAGGAACCACCTCTGGTAGAAGTGGAAGATCCTGAAATCCCTCTGGAAGGACTGGAAGAACCAGATGTTCCTCTGGCAGATTTTGAAGAGTTCGAAGAAATTGAAGAAATGGAAGCTCCTCTGTCTGACGTTCCTAAGACAGCTGACAACACTAACCTGATGCTGTGGCTGACAATGGCTGCACTGTCTGCAATGGCTCTGCTGGCTATGAGACTGACAGAAAAGAAGGAATACTAATTTCTAAATTAAACATGACAGATTAAGTGCTGTATCGGAAGAGCCGGTTTATCCGGCTCTTCTTTTTTCGTTTATTCGCAGTTCTAGTATATTTTTGTACATGAAAAAAACGGCAGGGGAGTGATCCCTTGCCGTTTTGCCGTTTCGTACTTTATCTGTGGTATATTATCTGTTCTTGAATTCTGCAGGTCTCTTTTCGAGGAATGCACGCATGCCTTCCTTCTGGTCTTCTGTGCCGAAGCAGCCGCCGAAGGCTTCAGCTTCCAGGCTGCAGCCGGTGTGCAGGTCTACATGGTCACCCTTGTTGATGCAGGTCTTAGCCATTGCAACAGCGATAGGTGCCTTGGATGCGATGGTTGCTGCCAGCTTTTCAGCAGTTTCCATCAGAGCTTCCGGTTCTACAACTCTTTCTACCAGGCCGATCCGCAGAGCTTCTTCTGCATTGATGGTTTCAGCAGACAGCACCAGATATTTTGCCATGCCTTTGCCAACCAGCTTGGACAGTCTCTGTGTACCGCCGAAGCCAGGAGTAATGCCCAGACCTACTTCAGGCTGACCGAACTTCGCCTTGGTGGAAGCGATTCTTATGTCACATGCCATGGACAGTTCACAGCCGCCGCCCAGTGCGAAACCGTTTACTGCAGCGATGATTGGCTTTTCAATCTTTTCCATGAAGTGCATAACTTTCTGACCATATATACCGAAAGCACGTCCTTCTACTACAGACAGGGTGCTCATCTGTGCGATATCTGCACCTGCTACGAAGGATCTGCCTTCGCCTGTCAGGATAACAGCTCTTACCGCATCGTCTTCGTCGATTCTCTGGAAAACATCAAACAGTTCTTCCAGAACAGTTTTATTCAGGGCATTCAGTGCCTCTGGTCTGTTAATGGTTACATAACCGATATTGTTCTTTACTTCATACTTGATTGTCTGATACATCTTGATCTTTCCTTTCTAACACCATTTGCCTCGAAAGAAGGGGATACCAACTTATGGGCCAAATTTCACTAACTAAATTGTAACATTTATAAAGGAAAATGGCAACAGAATGATATAAATTTAACAGTAAATAGAAATTATATTTATTTTCATGATAACTTGAATTAATTGCTAATATTATGTATAATATAATTTAATGTATTTTGTAAAAAAGGAGATTATGAAATATGCAGACAAAAGTAATTACAATGCCATCTGCGAAGATCCGTGAAGTGGCACGTGTAGCCATGGAAGGATGCTGGATGCAGATTGCAATTTTTATGGGGCTGTACTATCTGCTCAATACAGGTATTGCCAATGTTCTGGACCTGTTTTTTGTAAGTAAGCAGTCTCTTCCCCTGGCAGACGGTCAGACGATCGAACAGACAATTTACTACGGAAGCTCCATTTATGTTGCAGTAGTTGGCGGTCCTCTTTCCTGGGCCCTGTCCAAGTTCCTGCTGGACTTCTTCCGTTATCAGAAGATTGATCAGACTACACTGCTGGAAGGTTTCAGCTGTTTCGGCAAGACTCTGGTTTTAATGGTTCTGACAGGAATCCGCGTTTTCCTGTGGTCTTTACTCTTCATTATTCCTGGTATTATCGCGACATTCCGCTACAGCCAGGCATTCTATGTAATGGTTGACCATCCGGAATACAGTGCGGGTCAGTGCCTTGCAGAAAGTTCCAGAATCATGAACGGAAACAAGATGAAGTATTTCTATCTGTATCTGTCCTTTATTGGATGGAATTTACTGGCAATGCTGCCTGCGTTCTGCTTCAGTACCCAGCTTGCTTCTGTAAGCGGTATTATGTACGTGCTGCTTGATTTCGTATTTGCAATTCCGGTGTTCTTCCTGAATGCATATATGAATATGGCTTTCACAGTATTCTACGAACTGGCTACTGATAACCTTACCATCGTTATGGAAGAAGGACCTGAAGTGGTTATGCCGGCTCGGGATCCATCTGAAGAAGTGATTGTGGATGTTCCCGTTATCGAAGAACCGAAGGCAATCGAAGAACCTGCTGAAACAGAAGAATTCAAACTGCCGGAAGAATAAATCACATACGACTGACATGAACCCCGTAAAGTATTGCTTTGCGGGGTTTTCTTTTCCCTGAAATCCGGTGCAAAACCTGTTCGGCTGGCATATTATGTGATATCTTAAGTTAAAGGAGGTACACAGGGTGTCCATTGAAAGACATTATTTCCCGGGGAATAATACGCCGAAAGGATTTTATTCCTACTACAGTCATATTTTGGGACAGCGGGAAGCCAACAGAATCATCTGCATTAAAGGAGGACCGGGTACCGGAAAATCCACATTTTTGCGCCGGATTGGCGATGAATTCGTCACTAAAGGGGAGGATGTGGATTTTCTTCATTGTTCAGCTGATGAAAATTCGCTGGACGGAATCGTTCTCCATGGGAAGAAAGCCGCGTTAATTGATGCTACAAGCCCTCATATGACAGACCCTATCAGTCCCGGTGCAGTGGATAAAATTATTAATCTGGGTGAATACTGGGATGAAAAAGCAATTGCAGTTAATAAATCAAGAATTATTGATTACAGCGAAGAAACGGCCAGGTGGTATCGAATCTGTTATAATTACCTCAATGCAGCGAAAAGCATCAGCCGAAGTCTGGAGGAATTGTACAATAGGTCAGCTGAGTGCAGTGAATTATACCGTGCTATTGCGGCCATAGTGGAAACGGAATTCCGTGATTACGACATCAGTCTGCGGCCGGGAAAGAAAAAAAGATTTTTTGCCAGTGCAATTACGGCATCCGGAACGGTGCATTATCTGGATTCACTTTTAACAGGAATTCCTGGAAGGGACAGTGAAGAAGACCAGAATTGGAAACGGATATACATTATCAGTGCACCGGCTGGATATTCTGCCGCCAGTCTGATGGAAATTATTTCGGAAGGGGCCGTTTACAGAGGGCTGGATATAGAAGCATACTATTGTGCCATGAGTCCGGGTGAAAAAATAGAACATCTGCTGATTCCTGCAGTCGGCACAGCTTTTATCACCGTAAATAAGTACCATGATCTGGAGCCATGGGAAATCTGCAGAGAAGGGCAGGAACTTGTGCTCATGGATGCGGAAGACTACATGGATTCGGTGAAGCTGGAAGAAAACCGCAGCCTCATTTCAGAGCTGCAGAAAGAATATGACAGGCTTCTCGGCCGGGCAGTCAAATGTCTGGAAAAAGCGAAAGCCATTCATGCATCTGTGGAGGCCATGTACATTCCCAATATGGATTTTGCGGAGGTTGAAAAGCTGCGTGAGCAGGTATGTGCAGAACTGAATGAACTGAAGTAAATTGAGTTTTTTCGAAATATGGGTGTATTCAGAGCACAATTTGTGGTAAAATATTATATTGACTGGTGACAGTAATTTAACAGCTAAATCTGCTGCCGGTCAGTATGATTACTTAAGAAAATCAGGAGTCTGAAATGAGCGAAAGAAGAAAGAAGACATTAAAAGAATACATAGACCTGCTGTTCAGCCAGGGACTGATTGACCGTATGACGGTACTGGACGAGTCTCTGCTGGAGCAGGAGATTGAATATATTTCCTATAATTCCATGGATGTGAAGCCGGGAACTCTGTTCATCTGCAAGGGACTGAATTTCCGCGATGAATACCTGGCAGATGCCATCTCCCGCGGTGCAGTGGCTTATCTGGGAGAAAAGGAATTTGACAATGTGGAAGGTGTTCCATATGCTGTGGTAAATGATATGCGCCGTACCATGTCTGAAGTCAGTGCATTCTTCCATGAATGCATCTGGAATGACGGACTGCAGATGATTGGCATCACCGGAACCAAGGGAAAATCTACAACTGCAACCTTTGTGAAGGCAATCATGGACGATTACTGCAAGTCTCAGGGAAAGAAGGAAATCGGCTTCCTGTCCGGTATCTATACCTACGATGGTGCGCGTAAGGTGAAGGCGAAGAAGATGACCACTCCCGAAACTCTGGAACTGCACCGCCATCTGGCATCCTGCGTGGATAATGGCTGTGAGTATCTGGTGATGGAAACTTCCTCTCAGGCACTGAAATATGAACGTACAGCGGCTCTGGAGTATGCTGTGTGCGGTTTCCTAAACGTATCCGAAGACCACATCTCTGACCGTGAACATCCGACCATCGAGGACTATTTCCAGTCTAAGCTGATGATTTTCAGCCAGAGCGAACATGCATGCATCAACATGGAAATAGAGGACAAGTACCTGTCCCGCGTTCTGGATGCAGCACGTGCTTCTTCCTGCAAAATCTCCACATTCGGACGTACTCCGGATGCTGACTTCTACGGGTATGATGTGGAGTCTACACCAAGCAGCCTGAAGTTCAAGGTGGACTGGGAAGGCGGTACAGAAGAGATTCTGGTAAGCATCGGCGGTTTCTATAACGCAAGCAACGCACTGGCGGCTATCGCTATGACGAGAGCTCTGGGGGTTCCGTTTGAAAACATCAAAGCAGGCCTGGCTAATGTAAAGGTTGCAGGCCGTATGGAACTGTACACCATGCCGCACAAGCATGTAGATGTTATTGTAGACTATGCACATAACAAGCTGAGCTACCAGACTCTGTTTGAAAACGTAAAGAAGCTCTATCCGGACCGTAAGATTCTGCTTGTATTCGGATGCCACGGAAACAAGGCATACAACCGCAGAAAGGATCTGGGAGAATTGGCCAACCAGTATGCTGATAAGGTTGTTCTCACTGAACAGGACCCCGGCACTGAGTCTGTTATCGACATCTGCAATCAGATTAAGGAACATCTGAATCCGGAAAAGATTGCGGCAACCATTGTTGACCGTGGTGAAGCCATTCAGTATGCATGCGATCTGATTGAAGATAACTGGGTTATGATTATCGCCGGAAACGGTGCAGACGGTTACCAGAAGAGAGGACTGAAATATATTGAAGTTCCGACAGACGGTGAACGGGTACAGGCATATATTGAAGCAAGTACAAAATAACAGAAAATATAAAACCTCTGAGCACGAAGTATGTGCTTCAGAGGTTTTTTTATGCTATAAGTTTTTCACGGTTTCAATCAGTTTCTGAATGTCTTCAGGAATATCAGTTTCAAATTCCATATACTCTCTGGTTACCGGATGTTTGAAGGCCAGATAACGCGCATGCAGAGCCTGACGGTCGATATATTCGGAAACACGTTCGTTATGTACATAATCCGGAATATTATTTAAACGGCGGTATTCGAAAGGATCACCGTAACAGTACAGGTGATCACCTACAATAGGGTATCCGATATAGGAAAGATGAATACGAATCTGGTGCGTACGTCCTGTTTCCAGCTGGAGCTGTACCAAAGTGTGGCCGTTGAAGCGTTCCAGTACCTTATAGTGGGTGACAGATTCCTGACCGCCGTCTTCCACGGGCATAACCCAGCGTTCCACTTCATCAGCAAATGGACGGCCAAGCGGAAGATCGATGGTTCCTTCATCGTGAGGTATTTCGCCGGTCACCACAGCGATGTAGCGTTTTACAACGGTGTTCTTACGCATCTGCTTCACGATTTCTTCCTGTGCAAAGGAGTTCTTTGCGATAATCATCAGGCCGGAAGTGTTCATGTCGAGACGGTTGACGAAGCGGATTTTGTAAAGGTGGCCGGTTCCGGATTCTTCGTCCTCATACATCTTTTTCATGAGACCGTTGGCGATGGTGTGGTTTGGTTTGCCCTTGGTAGGGTGGACCGCAACCCATGGCTGTTTGTTGATGACCAGAATATCATTGTCTTCGTATACCACATTGATTGGAATATCTTCCGGTGGAAAATCGGATGCTTCATCAGGCATTTTGATGACAATTTCGTCGCCGGGTGCGGTTGGAACCCAGCTTGGCATCTGCTCACCGTTCAGGTAAATCAGTTTCTGGAATTTCAGCTTGGTCATAAGTCGGGAGGAAAAGGTGAAATGCTGACGCATCAGTTCTTTCACGGATTTTCCTGCTTCCTCAGGCGTTACAATATGTTTGAATTCAGTCATTTTAGTAATCCTTACTGTTAATCTTATAAAAATTTGCTCTTGCACTTATCCCAGAAATGCTGCCCCTTGAAACGGACCATGTTTACCTTTTTCTGAGATAAGGAAATTTTGATTTCGTGAACATGGGTATATTCGGTAAGTCCTCCGTCATACACCACGCTCAAAACATCATCATCATACTCCAGACAAGGCTGAATGGTCAGTGTATCACTTTCCGGAAGCAGAATACTGGAGGTAAAGCTGCGGTACGCAGTGGAGTTGATTGGAGCAATCGGTGCCATCTGCAGTACATTCAGTCTCGGGTCTACGATACTGCCGCCCAGTGAATAGTTATAGGCAGTACTTCCGGCTGGTGTGGAAACACAGATACCATCCCCGCTGAATCGTTCAATGAAGGAATCATTGATGGAAATATTCAGGTGGACAGGGAAGGTAGGAGCACCTTTCACAGCAATTTCGTTAAGACCGGTATGTGTGAACTCACCTGCATCTGTCTTTACAATCCCGGTAACGGTACTGAAAGGCTGCAGCGTATAATGCCCCTGATTGTACTGATAAATCATATCGTCAATCTTATCCGGCAGTACTTCCTGGAAGAAACCCAGGTGTCCGGTATTAATGCCTACAACCGGAGTTTCCGGGAAGTTCAGATCCTGCATAAGACGGAGCAGGGTACCGTCTCCGCCTACACAGAGAATCAGCTCTGTTTCTTCCGGATCAAATTCTTCATAAACACGAAGACCGGATTTCACAAGCTTATTCCGCAGATCCTGTTCAATCAGACGGGATTTCTCTGTAATATTGGAATAAATAAATATTTTTTTCTTATTCATATATGTGTTCCTGTTCTTAAACCATCAGTTTTTCAAATTCTTCCACCAGATCCTTGAAGGTTTCCATTGCCAGCTTCACAGGCTCAGGACTTCCCATATCCACGCCGGCAATCTTCAGCAGTTCCACAGGGTGGTCAGAAGAACCGGACTTGAGGAAATCGATATAAGCATCTCTTGCAGCAGGACCTTCTGTCAGGATTTTGCGGGAGATGGCAGTAGCTGCAGAGTAGCCTGTTGCATACTGATATACGTAGAAGCCGCGGTAGAAGTGCGGAATACGTGCCCATTCATACTGAATGTATTCGTCCTGAGTCAGTGCCGGACCAAAATACTTGTTATTCAGTTCATTATAGGTATCGTTAAGCCACTGCGCTGTAAGGGTTCCGCCGTTTTCCACTTCCTTATGAGTCAGATGTTCAAATTCTGCGAACATGGTCTGACGGAAGAGGGTAGTACGGAAGTCTTCGATATAGTGGTTCAGCAGATATTTCTTCATTTCCGGATCGGTTTCCTTTTCCAGCAGGTACTGAATCAGCAGGGATTCGTTTACTGTAGATGCAACTTCTGCTGTGAAAATGGAGTGGTCACC
Organism: Anaerovoracaceae bacterium; assembly: GCA_045578745.1. Classification (GTDB taxonomy): domain Bacteria; phylum Bacillota; class Clostridia; order Peptostreptococcales; family Anaerovoracaceae; genus RGIG7179. The sequence goes on along the minus strand of JAZNKW010000022.1, from coordinate 8,777 downwards.
GTAGATGAACGGCTGGTTTGCACGGGTGTACCAGGAGTGCATGGAATGTCCCATTTCGTGAACAATGGTAAACACGTCGTTCAGAGTATCAGTGTAGTTCAGCAGAACGTATGGTTTGCTGTCATAGGAACCGAATGAGTACGCACCGGAAGTCTTTCCCTGGTTTTCGTAAACGTCCATCCAGCGTTCGTCCACGCCTTTCTGCAGGGTGGAGACATATTCTTCACCGAGAGGTGCCAGACCTTCCTTCATCATTTCGATGGCCTCTTCATAAGGAATATCCTTCTTTGGCAGTTTCACCATCGGAACGTAAATATCATACATCTTCAGCTCATCCACGGCCAGAACTTTCTTACGAAGCTCGATGTAGCGGTGGAGCACCGGCAGGTATTCATGTACGGTTTCGATAAGACGGTCGTAAACTTCTTCAGGAATATTGCCGCCGGAAAGGGCAGCCTGACGGGAAGAGTCGTATTTACGGATGCGTGCTGAAACTACATCAGTCTTCACATTGTAGTTGTAGTTGGTAGCAAGGGTATTAATCAAAGCCTTGTATGCTTCATACATATTGGTAAATGCAGCCTGGCGGACATCACGGTCATGGCTGTGCATGAATGCGATATAGTTGCCGTGAGTCAGTGTTACTTCTTCGCCATTTTCGTCCTTTATGGTACCAAACGTCATATCAGCATTATTGAGCATGGTGAAAACATCGTTGGTCGCGCCCAGTACTTCACTCATCTGTGCCAGAAGGTTTTCTTCGGCAGCAGTGAGAATATGTGCCTTTTCACGGAGAGTATCCTTCAGCATGAATTCGTAAGTCTTCAGTTCCGGTTCTGCTTCGATATACCCCAAAATCTTTTCTTCCGGAGCTTCCAGAAGCTGTGGAGTGAAGAAGCTCATGGCAGCACTGACTCTTGCGATAACAGAACCGCATTTGTCATCCATTGCCTGATATTTATCTACACGGTTGTCTTCGTCTTTTTTCATGTGTGCATATACGAATGCGTGCTCCAGCTTCAGCCAGATCTGGTCACGCAGCTTCAGGGCTTCTGCTAAAGTATGGGCAGATTCGGTCAGAAGACCGTCATATTTTGCAAAGTCGGAAGCCAGGGACAGACATTCGTCCATGTCGCGTTCCCACTGTGTTTCATCGGGATACATCGCCTCGATGTCCCATTTATATTCATTTGCGATTTCATTTCGCTGTTTCAGATTTTTATCAGCCATTTTCCCCTCCATAACTGTAGATTAAATTCTTCTTTTATGGTAAAATAGTATACCATAAAACAGTGAATTTTACAAAGCATTGAAAGGATTTTATATAAATGGATAACAGATCAATTGGTGTTTTTGACTCGGGTCTTGGAGGACTTACCTGTATTCCGAACCTGTTTCATGAATTGCCTGAAGAAAGGGTCATTTATTTCGGGGATACAGCCCGTACACCTTACGGTTCCAAAGCGATTTCCACGGTAAAGGCTTATACCAATCAGATTGCAGATTTTCTGGCATCCAAGGATGTGAAGATGATGGTGATTGCCTGTAATACAATCAGTGCTACCTGCCTGCCGGAACTGCAGCAGAGGTTCCCGAATATTCCGCTTCTTGGCATTATCAATCCTGCGGCACAGCGGATTGCTGATATCTGCACGGAAGATAACAATATTGGCATTATCGCTACTAAAGTGACCATTGCCAGCGGGGTATATACGGAGTCTATTGAGGAGCGTCACCCGGGACTGAATGTTCATACGATGGCTACGCCTGCGTTCGTACCTCTCATCGAAGAGGGGATTATCGACAATGAAATAATGGATCTGACCATCAGACATTATATGGACCGATTTGTATACGAAAATCAGCTGGATACTCTGGTTCTGGGATGTACACATTATCCTCTTATCAGAAAGAATATTCTGAGACTTTATCCTGATCTTCAGATTGTGAACCCTTCTTACGAAATTGTGTCCAGAATCCATCAGGTTCTGAAAGAAAAGGACATGCTGGCAGTAAATAATGACCGTGAAAACGTGTTTTATGCCAGTGACCTTTCCGAAAACTTCGTAAATATGATTCAGAACATTCTGAAGACGGAAAAGTCTGATTTAATCTTAAAATTCAAAAATCTGGATTTATAAATTATACAAAGGAGACAACCATGGATTATCTGACTAAAAAAGAATTGTATGAACTGCTGGATATCGATGTGCCTGCAGATTTTCAGTATTTTGAAAATCTGGCAGCACTGCTGGAATGTGAAGATGAGATTGATGATCAGACTCTGGCTCAGCTGCTGGAAGGTGTGGATAAAAAAGCGCTGGCTGAACTGATTCACAACTATTTTGAGGAAATGACCGATTTTCTGCCGGGAGATGCAGCAGAAGCATATGGTGTGCTGGAACGTATCAAATTCGCTTTAATGGGTCTTGCACGCAACTGTGACGAAGAGGATTTACTGTCTAATCTGGCAGAAGAAATTGAAAGATTCCGTATATGGTATTCTGTGGAAAGCCGTGTATATTGTACTTCCGTACTGACAGGTGAAGAACAGGTGCTGCCGGTTCGTGATGCAGTAACTCTGGCACGTTCAGAAAATCTGACCAGAGAAAAATTCGAATACGATTACAGCGAATGTCTGGATTACAAGCTGGACGAATATATTATGAACTTCGGTGATCTGGTTGCTGCTGAACTGGAAGAAGAAGCCAATGCGGCATATGAAGAAGCTGCTCAGGAAGATTACGGCATGAGCAGTGACTATGATTACAACAGAGACGATTATTATTCCTAAAGTAACCCGCAGTAAGGCGCCTGCATAGTATGTAGTAAACATATATGGAGGTGACTTTATGGGCGATGAAGCCAGGTGCCTGGAGTGCTGTGAACGGGACTGTCAGAACCGATGTTATCAGAAGTGCTGCTGTCAGGACAGCTGCGATGGTGAAGATGGAGGAAATCTGATAGGACTTCTAATTCTGCTTCTGGTGGTATACTGCCTGTTCAGCGGCGGAAGCAGCGGACGGGGCGGACTTTTCGGCGGACTCTTTTAAAGAGTCCGTACTTTACATTTACAAATGAAAAGAGGGTACGGGATGAGCAATCAATATAAACAAGGTATGGCGTCGGCCTTAGGCTGTGCAGTATGGTGGGGCATTATGCCGATTTACTGGCAGATGCTGCAGCCAATCAGTTCTCTTGTCATCATTTTTTACAGAATTCTTCTGGTTGCAGTGGTATGCTTTATTATGGCACTGAAAGTACATGGTATGGCGGAAATCCGCCGGCAGTTTGCCGTTCCCGGAATTAAACTGAGGTATTTTCTAGCAGGTGTTCTGATTACTGCAAACTGGTCCATTTATATCTGGGCAGTGAATGCTGACATGGTCATTCAGACCTGCATAGGATATTACATAGAACCTCTGATTGTCTGCATCTTTGGTGTTGTTTTATTTAAAGAAAAGCTGGACAAATTCAAGATTATTTCTCTTGTGCTTGCATCTGTTGGAGTTGGAATTGTCATTGTTCATTTCCATCAGATTCCAGCCGTTGCGATTGGACTGGGAGCTACCTTTGCTCTTTATGCTGCCATGAAGAAGAACTATCCTATGCCGCCATTAATGTCACTTCTCTTTGAAACTATTTTCCTTATGCCGATGGCACTTGCAGTCTGTATATGGATGGAAGTGACCGGAGTGGGAGCACTGGCCTCTGCCGGTCTCGGAAAGTATGCACTGCTCATGTTCTGCGGACTGTTTACCGCATTTCCACTGTCACTCTTTGCTAATGCAGCGAATAAGATTGACCTGTTTTCCCTTGGCTTGACAGAGTATATCAGTCCGACAATTTCTCTGTTTATCAGTATTTATCTGTTTAAGGAACCGTTTGACAATATTCAGCTGGTTGCTTTTGCGATTATCTGGGTGGGATTAGTATTCTTCAGCTATGGAGAATTCCACAAAGTAAAACTTATGAAAGAAGGGAAGGAGGACATTCCTCTTGAATAGAAACGGATCAAAGCTCGCTCAGCTGGGCTTTTTTTCAGTAGCATTATTATATGTGGGCACCGTGATGGGGGCCGGATTTGCTTCAGGGCGTGAAATCTGGCAGTTTTTCGGTGTTTTCGGAAAGCAGGGAAGTGTTGGAATCATCTTCGCAGCTCTTCTGTTTGTAACTTTAGGCATGATGACCGGGTATATTGCAAGAACACTTGGAAGCAGTGATATGGGAAGGGTTGTTGTTCCGGGCGGAAACCCGAAAGTTATTTCTGCCATCGGTTATTTTATGGCAGGGCTTCTGTACACTGCCATTGTGTCCATGACTGCTGCAGGCGGAGCACTTCTGAATCAGCTCTTTGGACTTCCGCGGGCACTTGGTGGAATCCTGGTAACTGTGCTGGTTATTCTGACCGTGCTTGGTGAATTTGAACGTGTATCAAAAGTATTCCGCTACATCATGCCGGTACTCTTTGTCACCGTTGTTGCTGTAAGTCTGATGGTGGTTTTATGTCCGCTGGAACAGTCTTCACTTCATCAGGATATCGAGCCAAGTCCGCTGGCTCCTAACTGGGTGATTGCAGCACTTCTTTATATTTCAGTGAATATGCTGGGTATGATTGCGGTGATAGCAAAATCTGCTGTTAATGCGAAAAATGCCCGCCATGGCATCGGCGGTGCAGGACTTGGCGGGGTTTTCCTGGGGCTTCTTTCCTTTGTTCTTCTGGCGGCAATGCAGAAAGATATGTATTATACTCAGGCACTGGATATGCCGATGCTGGGCTTTGCAGGAAGAATTTCTCCGGTTCTTACAGTCGTATACGGTCTGGTAACCTTCTGTTCCATTTATTCAGCAGCTACCAGCAATTACTATGCATTTACAACTAAGATTAAAGAAGGACCATATAAAAAGAAACTGGTCATCATGTTTGCATTTCTCGGATTCCTGATGGGACTGATGGGCTTTAAAAATGTGATTGGAATCCTGTTCCCGATTATCGGATTCCTTGGTTTCATTGTAATTGGAATGCTGATTGTAAACTTCTTTATGATCTGGAATTCGAAGGACAGGAGAAATGGATTCCCAGGTCATGACCGCCATAACTATCCACATCCGCTGTTTAAAGTTACCGGAGGTCACGGAGGCGATGTACTGCTGATTCTGGGACCGGAAAGAACTGCATTATATGATGTGGGCATGTGCTGCTTTGCAGATAAAACTATTTCCAATATAAAACATGAACTGGATGGAACAGGACGGACTGTCGACTATATCTTCCTGTCCCACAGTCATTACGATCATATAGGTGCACTGCCGTATATACTTCAGGAATGGCCGAAAGCAGTGGTTTGTGCCAGTGAAAAGACGAAAAATGTCTTTGAAAGCCATGGGGCACGCAGCCTTATTCAGAAAATGGGTAAGAATGCAGCCAAAAAGTATGAGGTTAACGATATAAATATTATTGTCAACAATCTCCGCGTGGACTGTGTTTTGAAAGACGGAGATGAAATCAGTCTCGGAACCGGAGAAAATGGCTGCACTGCTGCTGTTCAGGCACTGGAAACCCGAGGGCATACGGACTGCAGCATGAGTTACATGATTTTGCCGGAAAGGATTCTGCTGTGCAGTGAAAGCTGCGGGGTGCTGATCGGTCCGGAAGTCATTGAAGTATCTGCACTGAAATCCTTCGATGAGACCATCGAGACTGCAGACCGGCTGAAGGGACTGGATATAAACCATCTCTATTCACAGCATTACGGTATGGTACCGGACTGGTTCCGCTATGAGTTCTTTGATCTGTATATCCGTCTGGCCAGGGAACAGCAGGAATTTATCAGAAACAAGATATCCGAAGGTAAATCCTTTGAAGAAATTCTGGCAGATCACGAAGCACGTTATTGGGAAGACAGCAGGGATATGGAGCAGCCATATGAGGCCTACCGGATCAATGCTGAAAGTGAAATCCGTCAGGAAATTACAAAATTCAATAAATGTAATAGTGAAATGTTATAATTGTTATGTTATAATTACATACAAATGACTATCCCGTCTGCGAGATAATTTTAAATTTTAATGAATACAGGAGATTGAGCTATGGGACTTTATGAAGAACTGAAAGTAAAAATTGAAAAAGCTGTTGAAGAAGGTTATGCTGAAGCGGTTGTACTGAGTGACTGGATGTCAGATCATCCTGAAGTATCCGGATCTGAATATGAAACATCTGCAAAGCTGGTAGAATACCTGAGAGGCCACGGCTTTGAAGTGGAGTATCCGTATGCAGGCATTGAAACTGCATTCCGCGGAATTTATGGAAGCAATAACCATAAGCATAAGGTTGCAATCATGGCTGAATACGATGCACTGCCAGGTGTTGGCCATGCCTGCGGTCACAGCCTGAGCGGTGCAATGAGTGTGCTGGCTGCTGTAGCCATTAAGGATCTGCAGGAAGAACTGAACTGCGATATTCACTTAATCGGTACTCCTAACGAAGAAAATGACGGTGCCAAGTGCGGCATGATTGACAGTGGTGTGTTTGATGAATATGAAGAAGCTATCATGATTCATCTGTTCGATAAGAACCAGCTGTACTGCAAGCTGCTGGGTCTGCATCAGTTTGAATATACATTCCACGGCAAGCCTGCACACGGTGCAACTGCTCCATGGGAAGGCATCAATGCTCTGAATGCAGCACAGCTCATGTTCCACGGTATCGATTCTCTGCGTCAGCACGTAACCCCTGATGTAAGAATCCACGGTGTTTACAGAAACGGCGGTCTGGCACCAAACGTAGTTCCGGCTGAAGCAAGCGTGGAATTCTATACACGTGCACTGGAGAAGAAATATCATCTGGGTCTGGACGAAAAGCTGGATAAGATTGCTGAAGGTGCATGTCTGATGACCGGCTGTACCTGGGAAAAGAAGCTGACTGCAGCTATGTACGACAACATGAACAACAACTTCGTTGGTATCAAGGCCATGGAAGAAGTTTATAATGAAGTCGGTGTGGAACTGAACGGTGACCCTGATGTAATCTTTGGTTCTTCCGATGCAGGTAATGTAAGCTTCGTATGTCCAACATTCCATCCAACTCTGCAGATTGTAGACAAGGGCATTGCGATCCATACTGAAGGATTTGAAGCGGCACTGAGAACAGAAAGAGGCCACAAGTCCATCAATGACGGTGCGAAAATTATCGCTCTGCACATCGCTAAGATCTTCTCTGACGAAGAAAAGATTGCAGCAATGAAGGCAGAATTCGAAGAATCCATTAAGGGATTATAATTCTTGAAACATTCATTATAAGGAAACAGGGAGCGGCCTTTTTGAGGCGGCTCCCTTTGTCAGTTTTATTAGGGGTTTGAAATGCATCTGATTTCACAGTACAAAGGCCTGCCGAAGCAGGTTTATATTATCTGTTGTGCCAGAATTATTACAGCCATGGGAGCGTTTATATTTTCCTTCACCACGCTTCTGATGACCGGTATTCTGGGCATGTCTGAAATTGCTGCTGGGTATATGTCTGTAGCAGGTTCTTTCAGCAGCTTATGCGGGGCAGTTACATGCGGACGTCTTGCGGACCGTTTCGACAGAAAGAAGGTTCTGCTGACTATTATTTCAGTGAATGTACTGAATCTTCTGATTGGCGGTTTTGTGGTATTTAAGAAGCTGGTTCTGATTAATATCCTGATTCAGTGTTTCTGCTTCAGTGGTTTTATTCCGGTACTTGCAGCCATGATCAGCGATGTAACGGTTCCATCCAATCGTAAGGAAAGTTTTTCACTGCTGTATCTCTGTATTAATATCGGTTATTCCATGGGGCAGGTTATTGCAGGACAGCTGTTCTATAACTATACACGCTGGATTTTCTGGGGGCAGGGTATTGCGTTCCTGCTGTCAGGTCTGGTAATTCTTTTCTTCCTGAAAGATATGCCATCTATTGCGGAGATTAAACATGCACAGGCCCTGATGCAGACCAGTGAACCTCTTCCTGTCTATACCAAGGAAAAAAAGGGAAGCTTCATAAAAGCTTTCTTAAAGGATAATATTCTGGTGGTATTCCTGCTCGCAATCGTATTAGTACAGTATGCACATGCTCAGATTACTTATCTGATGCCGCTGCAGCTATCCAACATGTTCGGTCTGGAAGCATCTGCTAAGTGGAATTCTTATATGTGGTTTACCAACGGTGTATGCTGCATCGTACTGACACCGCTTCTGCTGAATGTAACCAAAAGATTCAGCCAGATTATTAACGTATCTATCGCAGCATTCACTTACATGATTGGTATGGGCGGTTTCTACTTCCTGAAAAACGAGCAGAATCTTTGGACTATTCTGGTGTTTACCGTAGTCTGGACAGCAGGGGAAGTTCTGGTAAATACCGGAACCGGTGTTTTCATTGCAGACCGTGCAAAGCCGCAGTACCGTGCAAGCTATCAGTCTCTTTACAGTCTGTCCAGTGATTTCGGACGCTGTCTTGGTCCTCTGACCATGGGTTACATTCTGATTGTATGTACTTACGGACAGGGCTGGCTGATAACTGCATCTGTTTGTCTTGTGGCTGTCCTGATTCTTACATTCTGTTATCGGATGTACCGGAAGGAAAATAACCGGATTTAATATGAAATAACATAAAAAAGGGATAATCAAAGTTTTTTAGGGTTTGCCAAAGTTTTTTAGGGGCAGCCATTAGGGTTTCGGCCACACTTCAGTCTGAATTTTTTAGGGTCTAATTTTAGGGTCTGAAATTAGGGACAGTCGTTGGGGGCTGAATCGTAAGG
>JAZNKW010000021.1:0-41529 GCA_045578745.1 Anaerovoracaceae bacterium | reverse complement strand
TTGGCTCACAGAACGACATGGCTACGATCCGACTTCGGATGCTGCATAATTTCCCAGGCATTCCACACCGATGGCCTCTTCAAAAGCAGCCATAAAATCAGCCGGGAATCCGTCAGGATAAGTTTTGAACGGAACCTCTGTCTTCAGGCCTGCGATTTCCCAGTGACCTGTGGTAGTGTCCTTACCTGCAGAAATTTCATCCATCTTGCCGTAGCAGCCGGTTGGTTCAGAGACAGCCAGCTTGCCTCCGCAGACACCATCGATATTCCCCCAGCCCAGGGCCAGCAGGTTCGGCATATTGATCGGTGTGCCGGCAGCCTCCATCTCGCGCACGATATTGCCAAAGGTATTGGCCCCCTGGTCGCCGTATTTTGCCGCGTCAGGAAGCGCTCCAACGCCCAGACTGTCTGTTATCATTAAGATTACTTTTCTCATTTCCTATCCCTCCTGTACAGAAGTGGTACTGCATGGCTTAATTTCCTGCGGCATGCCTTCCACATAATCCAGTGAAACCAGCTTATATTCCACACCGTTGAACAATCCCTGCAGCCCGTATTTAAAGGATTCCTTTCCGTGAAGATGACCGTAAACGCAGGTTTCCACCCCGAATTCTGTCATCAGTTCAGTGAATCCGCTCTTGTGATGGCGGTCATTGGTCGGCGGATAGTGAAGCACACCGATAATCCGGTCTGCGCCGGCTGCCCGTCCCTCTTCCAGTGACAGACGCAGACGGAGCACTTCCCGCTCATAAATCTTCTTATCATGTTCCGAGAAACCATCTACCCCCGGACAGGTCCAGCCGCGGGTACCGCAGATTGCGGTTACAAGACCCGTTTCCGGATCTTCCACCAGGCTGCACTTGTTCTGGGTGAAATACATGGTGCCGTCCTCATAAAGCTTGTTCAGCTTGCTGATGGACTGCCACCAGAGATCGTGATTCCCCTTGAACAGTATCTTCCTTCCGGGCAGGTTATGAATCCAGTCCAGGTCTGCCATGGCCTCATCCAGCCTCAGACCCCAGGAATGGTCGCCGCAGAGAATTACCACGTCATCCGGTCCGATATTTTCGGTCCAGTTCCGATGGAGCTTCTCCGTGTGGCCAACCCACTGCCCTCCAAATTTATCCATAGGCTTGCTGACACCTTCCCCAAAGGACAGGTGCAGGTCGCCGATTGCAAATATCTTCATCGTTCCTCCTCTGTCAGATCTGACAGTTCCAGCATCTGTGCTGCTTCACGGTCGCCCAGAGAAGTGACACCGCGCAGTTTTCTCTGAATGCTGCGGGTTCTGGTTCCAATGAGCTTATCCAGTTCCGCGTTGGCCTGGTTAATCCGGGCCTGGGTTGCTTCCAGAACGGTACCGAACTTGTCAAATTCTGTCTTCACGGCTCCCAGCACATCCCAGACTTCACTGGAGTGTTTCTGGATTGCCAGAGTTTTAAAGCCCATCTGCAGGCTGTTCAGCAGTGCCGCCATGGTTGTCGGTCCTGCGATATTAATCTTATAATCACGCTGCAGCACTTCCAGCAGGCCTCTCCGTACCACTTCTGCATACAGTCCCTCAAAAGGCAGGAACATGATTCCGAAATCTGTGGTATACGGCGGCTCCACATATTTATCCCGGATATCCCGTGCTTCGGATTTAATAACACGCTCCAGATTCTTTGCCGCAAGTTCTATTGCTGCTGTATCGCCGCTCTCATAGGCTTCCACCAGAGCCGCATAAGCATCCCCCGGGAATTTTGCGTCAATGGGCAGCCATACGATGCCGTCTCCGTCGCCGGGAAGTTTTACTGCAAATTCCACCCGCTCGCTTCCGGTGCTGCGGGTACGCACGTTTTCTTCATACTGATCCGGAGCCAGAATCTGTTCCAGAATCGCTCCCAGCTGAACTTCTCCTAAAATACCTCTGGTCTTCACGTTGGTGAGAACTTTTTTCAGGTCACCCACGCCGGCGGCCAGGTTCTGCATCTCACCAAGTCCCTTATATACCTGTTCCAGACGCTCGCTTACCAGCTTGAAGGACTGGCTGATTCTGTCCTCCAGCGTCTTCTGCAGCTTTTCATCCACTGTCTGACGCATTTCTGTCAGCTGGCGGTTATTGTCCGCTGTTAAATCTGTGATTTTCTTTTCCATGGTGCCGCGGATGGCTTCCAGCTTCTGTTCATTCTCCACTGCCATGTGGCTGAACCGGTTGTTCAGATTGAACAGACGGCTGTCCATATTCTCTGCCATCATCTTCTGATTGGCAGACACCATTTCCCCAAAGGTGCTGAAAGACTGGTTCACCGACTCACTCATATCTTTCCGCATCCGGTGCATCTCTTTTTCCAGCCCGCTGCACCGCAGCAGAACCAGAATGGTCACCAGACCGCAGAGGATAGAAGTCCCCAGCAGCATATACATAATCACTTCTGTATTCATTCTTCTTTTATAACACCCTTCATTTCTTTATACTGGTTTTCCAGTTCATTCATGTCTCTGCGGGCAGAATTGAGCGCAAGACTGACAGCCAGGGAAATTTCCTTGAATTCCTTTACTGTAGCACCCTGACGGCGCACCTTACGGTTCTGCAGATCATAGAACTGCATATTCACTTCACAAAGCCGCAGGAATGTTTTTTTACACTGAGCAAAATCCACAGCCAGCTTCTGCGCCGCTTCGTCCTCTGCCGGTATTTCTATATCGCTCATGCTCATCAGCGCCGTCTGCTTCATGTGAATTTCAAAACGGCGGATGATATCGTCATAGTTTTTCTTCTGGAATGGCTGGAATTTCTTTACCCGCTCTGACCCCATGGCATTGGTGCGTCCAAACTCCATGACCACGTCATTAAAGAACCGGTCTGTCACCGCATATAATTCATCTCTGTAATCCATTATACCCTCCTCATATTTACCCGCCCCGGGCCGTGTGAAACAGCCCGGAGCAGGGATTTTGCCCCGTATTATTCCGCGTCCGGTGTGTGCCACTGCCAGCTCAGAACTTCCGGCAGATCCTGACCTTCTTCGGCGATATACTGCTTATGGCGAACCAGCAGGTCGTTCATCTGCTGATTCAGGTGTGCACCACGGCTTCCCAGCTGCGGCAGGTTATGGAGTGCATCCTTTACCAGGCTGAAACGGTCAATCTTATTCTGCACACGCATATCGAATGGTGTGGTAATTGTACCTTCTTCCAGGTAGCCATGTACGGAAATGTTTCCTTCGTTTGTTCTGCCCTGAGTCAGCTCATGAATCAGCTTCGGATAGCCGTGGAATGCAAAGATTACCGGCTTATCCTTTGTAAACAGCAGATCAAATTCATCGTCAGTGAGGCCATGCGGATGGTTGTGATTGCTTTCCAGCTTCATCAGATCCACTACATTTACCACACGGATTTTCAGTTCCGGCAGCGCATCTCTGAGGATGGTAACCGCAGCCAGTGTTTCCAGAGTCGGTGTATCACCACAGCACGCCATAACAATGTCCGGTTCTGTACCCTGGTCATTGGAAGCCCACTGCCAGATACCTGCGCCCTGTGTGCAGTGAACTGCAGCTTCTTCCATGGACAGCCACTGTACGGACGGATGCTTGGAAGTTACCATCACGTTGACATAGTTTCTGCTCTTGATGCAGTGGTCGAAAACAGACAGCAGACAGTTTGCATCAGGCGGCAGGTAGAGACGTACCACGTCAGCTTTCTTGTTAGCCACGTGATCCAGGAAGCCGGGATCCTGATGAGTATAGCCGTTGTGGTCCTGCTGCCATACATTGGAGGACAGAATCAGATTCAGCGAAGCAATCTTCTGTCTCCAAGGAAGCTGATTGCAGACCTTCAGCCATTTTGCATGCTGCGCTACCATAGAGTCCACCACACGGATAAAAGATTCGTAGCTGGCAAAGAATCCATGACGGCCTGTAAGCAGGTAGCCTTCCAGCCATCCTTCGCACATGTGCTCACTGAGATAGGAGTCCATGATGCGGCCGTTTGGTGCCAGATATTCATCGGTATCATATGTATCAGCATAGAAGCAGCGCTCTTCCACTTCAAAAGCTTTATTCAGACGGTTGGACATGGTTTCGTCCGGTCCGAAGATTCGGAAGTTCTTCGCATCTTCGTTCAGCGTGAACAGGTCACGGACATATCCGCCCAGTTCAATCATATCCTGTGCTTTTACTGCGCCATGCTTCGGAACATCCACTGCGTATTTACGGAAGTCCGGTGTACGCAGGTCGCGGAGCAGCTTGCCGCCGTTGGCATGCGGGTTGGCACTGATGCGGCGTTCGCCTTTCGGTGCCAGTTCTGCCAGCTCAGGCTTTAATTTATAATCTTCTGTAAAAAGTTCTTCCGGCTTGTAACTTCTGAGCCAGTCTTCCAGCAGCTGCAGGTGTTCTTCCTTTTCCATGGAAATCGGCACCTGATGAGCACGGAAGGAACCTTCGATCTGCTTGCCGTCCACGGATTTCGGACCGGTCCAGCCCTTTGGAGTCCGCAGCACAATCATCGGCCAGAACGGACGCTCTGTCACGCCGCACTGCCGTGCCTGTCTCTGGATTTCCTTAATTTCTTCAATGCACAGGTCCACGGTCTTCGCCATTGCCTCATGGACTGCCATGTGGTCGGTATCCTGGTCTGCCTCCACAAAATACGCCTTCCAGCCGCATCCGTAGAAGAAGCTTTCCACTTCTTCCCGGCTGATACGTGCGAACACGGTAGGGTTGGCAATCTTGTAACCATTCAGGTCCAGAATTGGAAGAACCGCACCGTCGATGGCAGGATTCAGGAATTTATTGGAATGCCATGCAGTAGCCAGCGGGCCGGTTTCCGCTTCCCCGTCACCAACCACACAGGTGGCAATCAGATCCGGATTGTCAAAGACTGCACCAAAAGCATGAGCCATGGAATAGCCCAGTTCTCCGCCCTCATTGATGGAGCCAGGTGTTTCCGGCGCTACATGGGAGCTGACACCGCCAGGGAAGGAAAACTGTTTGCACAGTCTGGTCATACCTTCTTCATCCTGGCTTACATTGGGATATACTTCGCTGTAGGCACCTTCCAAATAGGAGTTGGCCACGAAGAAGTTGCCGCCGTGGCCCGGTCCTGACAGCAGAATCATATTCAGATCATATTTGGTAATGGCACGGTTCATGTGCGCATAAATGAAGTTCTGACCAGGTACCGTACCCCAGTGCCCAACGATTTTCTTCTTGACCTGTTCTCTTGTCAGAGGTTCACGCAGCAGCGGATTCTTCAGCATATAAAGCTGTGCTGCAGACAGATAATTGGCTGCACGCCAGTAAGCATCCAGTTTTAACAGATAATCTCGGGTATCTTCCTTATACATGATCAGCCCTCCTGATTTCTTAAATGTTTTAATATAATATTTTACCATATTACAGTGATATGGGCAAGCTAATAAAACCCCGGAAGCACAGAGTCTCCGGGGTTTCTTTTTCAATTGGATATATTATATTTTCTCAGAACAGTTCTTCCTGTGTTGCAATACCGATGTCCGCTGCCTTTAATGCTGCTTCTGCCTCTGCATTGTCAGCTACGCGGACAACCAGGCACGCCTGTCCCGCCTGCTGCAGCAGGAATGCATATGCGTATTCCAGACCGATTCCAGCATCTGCCAGAACTTTCAGGATTTCAGCCAGTCCGCCGGCACGGTCATTCATCTTTACCGCCAGCACTTCGGTTACGGTATAGGTATTTCCATTCTCATGAAGAATCTGTGCTGCTTTTTCCACATCTTCCACGATGATGCGGAGGATGCCGAACTCACTGGTATCTGCAATAGACAGCGCTCTCAGATTAATACCGTTATCTGCCAGCAGAGTGGTTACTTCAGACAGGAGACCTGTCTGATTTTCTACAAAAATGGAAATCTGTTTTACACTCATGGTCTGCCTCCTTAATATAACTTTCTCTTATCTATGATACGGACTGCCTTGCCTTCGGAGCGCTGGATGGACTTCGGTGCCATCAGATGAACCTTGGCCACAATACCCAGCATTGCCTTCAATGCGGCGGTCAGCTGTTTTTCCATGGCAGTCACTTCACGAACGGTATCGGTGAACTTTTCAGGCGGCATTTCCACATTGATATCGAAGGTATCGGTATTGTTTACACGGTCTACGATAATCTGATAGTTTGGCGGGAAGCCCTGTTCCAGCAGCACAGATTCGATCTGGGATGGGAACACGTTTACGCCTCGGATAATCATCATATCGTCGGATCGTCCCATTGGCTTGGCCATCTTCACATGGGTTCTGCCGCAAGAACACTTTTCTCTTCTTAACATACAGATATCTTTCGTCCGGTATCTCAGCAGAGGGAATGCTTCCTTGGTGATACTGGTAAATACCAGTTCACCCTTTTCTCCTTCCGGCAGCACTTCTCCAGTGTCCGGATTGATGATTTCAGCGATAAAGTGGTCTTCGTTGATATGCATGCCGCTCTGGGCTTCACATTCAAAGGACACACCAGGACCGGACAGTTCTGTCAGTCCGTAAATATCATAGGCCTTGATACCCAGTGACTTTTCGATATCATGGCGCATTTCTTCGGTCCAGGCTTCTGCCCCGAAGATACCTGCCTTCAGTTTCAGTTTGTCGGTGAGACCGGCTTCTTTGGCAGACTCGCCCAGATATGCCGCATAGGAAGGTGTGCAGCACAGAATAGTGGAACCCAGGTCTGTCATGAACTGGAGCTGACGGTCAGTATTGCCGGAGGACATTGGCAGAGTCAGGCAGCCCACCTTGTGAGAACCGCCATTGATACCTGCCCCGCCGGTAAAGAGGCCGTAACCATAGGCGACATGAACCACATCTTCTTCCGTACCGCCAGCCGCCATAATCGCTCTCGCACAGCAGTCTTCCCACAGATCCACGTCATGCTGGGTATAAAAGGCTACCACACGCTTACCTGTGGTACCGGAGGTGGAGTGAATCTTCACACACTCATCCAGCGGCTTGGCCAGCAGGCCGTAAGGGTAACATTCCCTCAGGTCATCCTTGGTTACAAACGGCAGCTTATGCAGGTCATCAGAAGATTTGATATCCTCAGGTGTCAGTCCTGCTGCTTCCATCTTCGCTCTGTAGTACGGAACATTGTCCCATACGTGTTTCACCTGTTTCACCAGGCGTTCGTCCTGCCATGCCTTAATCTGCTCCCGGCTGGCACATTCGATTTCCGGCTGATAATACTTCGTCATTGTAATAGCTTCCTTTCTGTCAACGGTTCATTCTAGCTGAGTTATGCACGTCCAAGTGCAAATGCCTTTTTATTCAGGTCAAGGAACTTGGCAGGTACGCATGCTTCAATGGCTGCCATCCATGCCTCCTCGCTCATATCAAAATATTTTGACAGGCGGCCCATGAGCACCATATTGACTGCCTTGGATGTACCAGCTTCTTCTGCCAGAGCCAGCGCATCGATGGCGTCAATCTTCACGCCCAGAGCTTCCATCTTCTCAATCAGGTTTTCCGGATACTGCATAGCACCGGTAATAACCGGCATCGGGTCGGTTTCCTGCAGATTGGTAATCAGCTGTCCGCCAGGCTTCAGATATTCCAGCCAGCGGGCCGCTTCCAGTTTTTCGAAGGAAACGATAATGTCTGCCTGCCCTTTATCAATAATCGGTGCATAAACCTTTTCACCGAATCTTACGTATGTAACTACACTGCCGCCTCTCTGGCTCATGCCGTGAACTTCGGATACCTTCACATCATAGCCTTCAGCTACCAGCAGCTTACCCAGGGTTTTGCTGGCCAGGAGGGTTCCCTGACCGCCAACACCTACAATCATAATATTGGTTGTCTTCTTCATTCTTCTGTACCTCCCTGCCTGTTACGGTCTTTCGATTGCGTCCTTCGGACACATCTGCTGACAAACTCCGCATCCCACACAGGTAGTGTGGTCAATGACTGCCTTACCATCACGGAAGCTGATGGACGGACAGCCGATTCTCATGCATGCCTTACAGCCGATGCACTTGTCCGCATTCACATGGAGTGCAGGCTGTGGCTTTACGCTCTTCAGAAGCACGCAAGGACGGCGGCTGATGATAACGGAAGGTTCTTCTGCTGCCAGTTCTTCCTTCAGAACCTGATCGCATTCTTTCAGATCATATGGGTCAACTACCTTTACGCGACCGATTCCCAAAGCTTTGCATAAAGCTTCCAGATCCACCTTGCCGGCAGGTTCTCCCTTGATATTGTAACCGGTGGTAGGATTCTGCTGATGGCCGGTCATACCGGTAATGGAGTTATCCAGAATCAGTACAGTGGAGTTGGACTGATTATAAGCGATATTTGCCAGGCCGGTTATACCGGAATGCATGAAGGTGGAGTCACCGATGACTGCCACGCTGTGCTGCTCGCCTTCTGCTCCCATGGCCTTGTTGAAACCGTGGAGGCCGCTGATGGAAGCGCCCATGCAGAGGGTTGTATCCATAGCTGCCAGCGGTGCTGCTGCACCCAGAGTATAACATCCGATATCACCCAGTACATTGCATTTATTCTTTTTCAGGGTATAGAAAATACCACGGTGCGGACATCCGGGACACATTACCGGAGGTCTTCCAGGAATAGCGTCTTCCAGACACTTGCCGCATTCAACCTTCTTTCCCATCTTTTCAGCAACCATATTCTGGCTGAACTCGCCCAGCAGGGAGAAGATGGACTTGCCTTCCACTTCCAGCCCCAGCTTTCTTACATGTTCTTCGATGAACGGATCCAGTTCTTCCACCACGATGAGGCGGTCGACGCTGGCAGCGAAGTCCTTAATCTTCTGCACCGGCATCGGCCATGCCATACCCAGCTTCAAAACGGATACTTCGTCACCGAAGACTTCCTTTACATACTGGTAGCTGGTGGATGCGGTGATGATACCGATTTCGGTTCCGCCCATTTCCACCCGGTTGATTTCGGCCTTCTCTGCAAAATCAGTCAGATCCAGGGTTCTCTGTTCCACAATCGGATGTCTGCCTCTGGCGTTGGCCGGCAGCATAACATATTTCTGTATATTCTTAACGTAAGGTTTCACTTCAGGGACAACACGCTCTGCAGTTTCCACTACACTCTGGGAGTGGGAAACTCTGGTGCACATCTTCAGCAGAACCGGAGTATCAAACTGCTCGGAGAGTTCGAAAGCCAGTTTGGTGAAAGCCAGTGCTTCTGCAGAGTCAGAAGGCTCCAGCATAGGGATTTTGCTGGACTTGGCATAATTACGGGAATCCTGCTCATTCTGAGAGGAGTGCATAGCCGCATCGTCTGCCACAGCAATCACCAGTCCGCCGGTGACGCCGGTATAGGACAGGGTGAACAGCGGATCAGCCGCTACGTTGAGTCCTACGTGCTTCATAGCCGCAAAACTTCTCTTTCCGCCCACAGACGCACCAAAGGCCACTTCTACGGCAACCTTTTCGTTGGGCGCCCATTCACAGTATATTTCATCGTACTTGGCACATTCTTCGGTAATCTCGGTACTTGGGGTTCCCGGATAGCTGGAAACCACCGAACAGCCTGCTTCATAAAGGCCTCTTGCAACCGCTGCATTTCCTAACATTAATTCTCTCATTGTACACCTCATATTCGTGTTTTGTTCTGTAATAACGACATTCTACAACAAAAAAATCCAAATGTAAACCGTTATTTTGTGAAATTCGCACAATTTTCAGAAAATTTTGAAAAATAACGAAAATCCATTGACAACCAATATATAATGTAGTAGATTAGTCGTATCAAAACACATTTTAGGAGATTTGTTTATGGTTATTACTGATTTTCTTGAACGCAATGCAAACGAATTCGGCAACGAAGTGTGCCTGGTAGAAGTAAATCCAGAGCGGAAAGAGTCCCGCCGTGTTACCTGGCGTGAATACGAACTGATTGAATCTACTTCTTCTGAATATTACAGAAATGAAATCACATGGGCAGTTTTCGATGAAAAAGCGAACCGTTTCGCCAATCTGCTTCTGTCCCGCGGTATTAAGAAGGATGATAAGGTAGGAATCCTGCTGATGAACTGCCTGGAATGGCTGCCGATTTACTTCGGTATTCTGAAGGCCGGTGCCATCGTGGTTCCTCTGAACTTCCGTTATACATCCGACGAAATCAAGTACTGTCTGAATCAG
This sequence comes from Anaerovoracaceae bacterium, assembly GCA_045578745.1. GTDB lineage: Bacteria > Bacillota > Clostridia > Peptostreptococcales > Anaerovoracaceae > RGIG7179. The sequence goes on along the minus strand of JAZNKW010000021.1, from coordinate 31,410 downwards.
GCAGATGTGGACGTACTGGTATTCGGTCCGGAATTCATCGGACGTATCGAGTCCATTTCCGATGAAATCAGCCAGCGCCGCCTGCTCTACTTCGTAGGTGAAAACTGTCCGTCTTTCGCGGAGGATTACGCCACTGCCACATCCAACTGTTCCAGCAGAAAGCCTACCGTATTCGTCCACGATAAGGACAATGCTGCCATCTACTTCTCCTCCGGCACCACCGGATTCCCGAAGGCAATTTTACATAACCACGAGTCTTTGATCCACTCCTGCCGTGCAGAACAGGCTCACCATCAGCAGACCAGAAACGATGTTTTCCTCTGCATTCCGCCTCTGTACCACACTGGTGCCAAGATGCACTGGTTTGGCAGTCTGCTTTCCGGAAGCAAAGCTGTTATCCTGAAGGGGACCTCACCGGAAACCATTCTGGAAACTGCATCCCGCGAAAGATGCACGATTGTATGGCTTCTGGTTCCATGGGCACAGGACATTCTGTCTGCACTGGACTCCGGCCGTCTGAATCTTTCTGACTACCAGCTGTCCCAGTGGCGTCTCATGCACATCGGTGCACAGCCGGTTCCGCAGAGCCTGATTAAGCGCTGGCTCACCTACTTCCCTGACCATAAGTACGACACCAACTACGGTCTGTCCGAGTCCATCGGTCCGGGCTGCGTACATCTGGGCATGGAAAACATCCACAAAGTAGGTGCCATCGGCGTTCCGGGCTTCGGCTGGGAAGTAAAGATTGTGAACGAGGACTTCGAAGAAGTGGCTGACGGTGAAGTTGGCGAACTGGCTGTTAAAGGACCTGGCGTCATGACCTGCTACTATAAAGATCCTGCCGCAACTGCAGCAGTTCTCCGCGGCCGTGACAATGAATGGCTCCTGACCGGTGACGTGGCACAGAAAGATGAAGACGGTTTCATCTGGCTGGTTGACCGTGCCAAGGACGTTATCATCTCCGGCGGTGAAAATATCTATCCTGTACAGATTGAAAACTTCCTCAGTGCTCACACCAAGGTGAAAGACGTGGCTGTTATCGGACTGGCGGACGACCGTCTGGGCGAAATCGTGGCTGCCATCATCGAAACCGAAGAAGGTGCAGAATGCACCGAAGAAGAAATCAACGACTTCTGCAGACAGCTGCCGCGCTACAAGCGCCCTCGCAAAATCATCTTCGCCAAGGTTCTCCGCAATGCCACCGGCAAAATCGAAAAGCCGAAGCTGCGTGAAATCTACGGCGCAGTGGGACTTGTTGCCAAGCAGAATCAGGCATAATACAAGGAAATATATGCAATATAACAGGGCGGTCCCGGCGGGCCGCCCTTGTGTTATCTGAGACATGACTCGCAATCTCCTACTACGCCTTTTCTCATTCTTTCTTATTCTATTATTTTATCAGCCAGTTTTTTCACTTCAGATTTTAAGCGCCGCTCTATTTTCTTCGTATCCTCTTCAGGAGGAAGTTCTTCTGGCTTAATCCCCCTCTCAACCAGCATCGTTCTTATACTGCTATTATTTTGAATATGTTCCTGAGAAATTGGCGCTTCGCCATACAAATCTTTTGATTCTACATTCACATTAGTCATTTCTGTAGCCAGATTTTTAGCAGCTAACGTAACCGCAGGCAATTTGTCTGCTAAAGGCCCACTCTTGATTTCATATTTCTTTTTCATCCCCTGTGTTGTTATGCCTCCAAACAGTGCTGCATCTCCTTTAGAACGGATTCTTCCAAAGCCTTTTTCATCCACCCCACGTTCAAATATATTTTGTGACAGCTTCTTTTCAGAAGTTTTTAACTGTTCGCGAAGCTGCAGGCGATTTAATTCTACAATACGCTGTTCTATTATCTCAGCTTTCCGTGTCTGTACCGCAAAATAACTCTGTGCAAACGCAATTTCATCTTTACGGGGATCCCCATTTTGTGCAATAAGATAACATGCATATCGTGTCAGCATGACATCTTTCAGAGGAATATCAGCTACACCTCCCGTTACCATTTTACTGACGTCAGTAAAATGGTTAATTTCAACGTTCCCAGCATTCACGCAGGCAATTTTCGCCTTCTCAATTACATTCTCAAAATTCTGCCATTTCGAATAGCCCAGCACTTTTTGCAAATCGCGTGCATACCAGAACTCAATACCATCTTCAGTCATCTGCAAAATCTCATCAAATGTTAATTTTAGTTCTTTAATCATACTCTTGTCCATGACACTTAACCCCTTTCGAGAACCTCTGTTCTTTTTTATTTTACCATATACACTTTCGTATTTCAAGCCAGAAACATTGAAATTTCAACGTTTTTCTTCATTCTTTTTTCGACAGAAATCGACAAATTTCGTTCTGGTCATTCGTACTTTTCCCTTCCCAGCACCCCACCACCTCATTCATACACCCACAAAAAACAGCAGCCCGGCATACCGCATGTTTTCTCATGCCGCACACCGGGCTGCTGTTCTGTTATTTTAATTTATGGTGTTTAGACAATGCTCTTTCAAAGCCGAAAATTATCTCTGCTTTCTGGATTTTGCAGATGCAGCCATTCCAACTGCCGCAGCCATCATAACCACAATCCACAGGAGAGGGTTGTTGCTGTCGTTTGTCTTAGGAACGTCTGTTGCTGCAGGAGCCTTCGGTTCGTCTGCATCTTCCTTGTCTGCATCTTCCTTGTCTGCAGGTTCATCTGCAGGTTCGTCAGCCGGATCGTCCGCAGGGTCATCGATTGGATCATCCACAGGGTCGTCTGTAGGATTTTCCGGATCCTCGCCTGCAGGAGGTACAGGATTTGACGGAGCAGAAGGAATTACAGGTCTTACAGGATTGATAACCACAGGAAGCTGTGCATAATAGCTGTTTGTAAATGTCATCGCTTCTGCAGGTGCATTTACATCAGGAACACCTTCAATCACCTTACAGAAAGTCCAGCCTTCACTGGTATAATTTGGCATAACAGACCAGACTGTATCAGAATAGGTCCATCCTTCTGCAGTTTCCACAACTTCACGTACATAGAAACCTTCACCCAGATAGTCCAGCTGATACATTTCTTCTTCGGACAGTTTTAACTGAATCATACCGTTGAAAGTGCCTGCACCATTGGTAGCTACGGTGTTGGCAATTACATCAACATTGCCTTCAGCCTGTTCATTTCCGTAGTTATACACTTCAAATGTAAAGGTCTTCTGACCAGGAGCCCTGGAACCAGTCTGTTCTACTACCTTCACAAACGGAATTTCTACGGTTACGCTGCCATCATACAGACAGATATCGCAGACGCCGTCCTGATTCTGATCTTCATGGTTTTCTTTGTTGATCTTGGTCTTATTGTAGTCACAAGCGCTGCATTCCTTCCAGTGACCTTCACGGTCCTTCAGCCAGTCTCCCAGATTATGTGGCTGAACAGCATCCTTGCCAGTACATCCAGGAACGGTACATTCTAACGCATGTCCTTCTTCTCCCTGAGATACCGGTTCAGTTCCCCATTCGTGGGACGCAGGAATTACAACTGCGTTCTTGTCTTCAATTTCATCGGTGCCTTCTGCATCCCAGAACCAAGCACCGCATCTGCAGGTGTAGTGTGCCTTGTTTCCTGGATTTGTGCAGGATTTTGGATTTTCTCCAACCGGGCTCAGGATGTGAGTATGGTTCTGCTGCGGATGAATCACAAACAGACATTCTGTACAAAGAACTGCATAGTCTTCAGACGGACCGCCATCGTGATCCGGTGTATGCCCATCAAAATCTAACTTTTCGGTACATCCGCCGGTCTGGCATTCATGCCAGTGTCCGGATGCATCGCTGCTCCACAGAGCCGCCGGATTATGCAATCCTGTTTGGCCATAGAATTCGCCGCATGTGTCACATTTTGCCCGGCTCTGGCAGGTTGCTGCGTTAGCACCGGTCGCATCATGTGCGCCTCTTGTACCTTCTATTTCCACGTCACATCCGTCTACTGCACAAACCTTCCAGTGTTCTGTACCATCGGTTGTGTATGTGGATGCTGGGGTGTGAGCGCCTGCAGGAATCGTTGTACCGTATGCGATTGTCGCTTCACAACCCAGACACTTGGTATCACCAGTGTAACCGTTCTGCTGTGTCTTATGGTTTGCAGGAGCTGCATTGATTACCTCAGTTCCGCCAGTGTGGTTTTCCGCATCTGTGCTGCCATAAGTCAGACCGCAGTTTTCACATACCGCAGCAGACTGACATGTTGCAGTACCACCGGAGTGTGTGCAGACATAATTGCACTCATCACAGGTGTCGTTACCACCCCATTCATGGGATTCTTCTGCTACAACAGGAGTACCGCAGCAGGTATAAGCCTTCGCATGGGTCTTTGCAGTTTTGGTCCATTCTGCAGTACCGATATGGTTGTTCATATCCTTACCAGTAGCTGGAATTGCGTCAATTTCAGCACCAGATGTGTTGAATAACTGTCCGCAGTCATCACATATCTTGTATGCTTCGTTGCCGCCTTCCTGACAGCTTCCAGGAACTGCAGGCATATTTGTCTTGTTTGCGTGGGAGCACTCAACGGTTACCACACAGGTATCGGTGAATCCACCATCTGCAGTTGTAACGGTAATTGTAGCGGTACCTTCAGACTGACCGGTAACCAGGCCGGTTGTTTCGTTTACAGTGGCAACAGCAGTGTTGTCAGATTTAAAGGTAACTGCCTTGTTTGTTGCTTCTGCTGGTAATACTTCGTACGCAGGAGTCTTCGCTTCGCCAATGCTGACAGATAAAGTCTCTGCAATGGTTACACCGGTAACGGCAACTGGTTTGGCTTCAACCTTAACTTTTGTAGTAGAAACTTCTACTGTAGACGAAATATCGTCATAGTACTGAGTAGAACCTGCAGCCAACTGCATGTTTTTCAAACTCACTTCGTACTCTGCGCCGATAGTAGCATCGTCGTCAACGGTGAATTTGATGGTGAGAAGTTCGATTTTTGATGTATCGGTGACATCATCACCAGAAGAGGAGTACCACTGCAATTGCAGATCGGCATCAGGAACCCACTCAAAAGTGGAACCCCACGCTGCGGAAGCAGAGCTTCCAAGTGTTCCGCTATCTGCAATGCAAGTCATCCCGTCCGGCACAACGATATTGAATGCGAAGGCCGTCATGGTATCCGGTTGTTGCAGATAAAATTTGTAGGTGATCGTGTCACCCGGGTTTGCTTCCGTTTTGTCAGGTTCTATAAAAACCATAGGGTGGTCTGCAGGTGCAGCGTATGCCGGCACAGATACCAACATACTGAACAGCATAACAAAACAAAGCAAAATAGATGTAATTCGCTTGTTCATGACCAAGCTCCTTTCAAATAATTTGCGGGGCGAATTTTCATACACACTGTCTCGCAGCCTCGCTTAGTTACGATAGAGTGGGGAGATTGCTCTCCAATTTATTTCTTAACCTCAGTTGCATCCCCTATATGGCGTATAGGGGATACAAGCTGAGGAATAAGACAAAGAGTTACCAGAGTTTAGATTTGCCCTTGAAATGGAGATTCATTCTATTTACATCCATAATGTTAACTTGAGTATCTCCCGTTATATTTGCACAATCAAACTCATATCCTGTAAGTGTAATTTTTTTCTTGAAATGTAAGTTTGCTCTATTTACGTCCATGATGTTAATCTGACCGTCACCGGTAATATCGCCCTTCAGGTGAATCTTTACATCCATCGGGACAGGATCTGTACCTACCGTTACATCATACTCGCGGGTTACATGATTTGCTTTCATGACCTTCAGTGTATATGTTCCAGCGTCAACAGACGCAATGCTGTAGTTAACCGTATTTCCTTTTACAACAGTCTCATAGGCAGCCTCACTGAATCCAGCAGGAATCAGCTGGATTGTAATATTGCCGGAAGCATCGTTAAAGCTGGTTACCGTACCGCTCACAGATGCACCGGAAACGGATGGATTGATTTCAGCCCACAGAAGCTTAATCGTTGTATCCCCGTTAATAGTGACGGTATGTTCTCTTCCTGCCTTATAGACCGTATTTCCAATGGAAGCTCCGTTGTACTTCATTCCATCCGGTGCTTTTGCCACCTTCAGCTGCGCTGATGTATAATCAGCCGGAATGACGATAGTCTGTCCCCGTACTACATCCACGGAACTGATAAAATTCGCACCAGGGGTTCCGCCATTAAGATCGAATGTCAACGTACAGGTACCATCACTGCTCTCCGTGATTGGAATTAACGGGGAAGCGTAGTCTGTATCATAGTCCCCGTTATACTGCTCGTTGAACACGTAAAGAGTTCCCTCTTCTGCCCCTGTTGGCAAGGTCAAGGCCAGGGTACCGTTTGCAGCTGTGGCCTCTTTGATTCTGCCGTAGTATGTAACAGCCCCGTCACTATCTTTTATAAGGGCAGAGATGTATTCATTCTCTCCGGTTACTGCTCCGCTGTAGCGAATCGTCCATACGTAACCCAGAGGACGCACCCACTGCTTGTTAACGAAAGTTGCGTTAAAACTATTACGGCTGGAATCCCGAAGGGTCAGTTTCCATGCTCCGCCATAGATACCACCAGGGACGCTTACCAGTTCTCCCTGTGTAAGTTTCGCAGTTTTACCACCCGGGGCAGCTGATGTAAAAAGTACATCGTTTAAATCCACGTGTATCGTAGGGCGTACCGCAACACGCAGATTAGAAGCTTCTACACCATCATAGGAAACACTTCCGTCTTCCAGAACGGCTCCTGCAGTATTTTGCGCTCTTACCAGTTGCGGGTCAATTGCCCACCATTTGTTCGCTTTGCCGCGTCCGGAAGTATTGTTGTTGTCTCCCACATAGTCCGTGTTAATGCCAATACGGCTTTCTGCCGGTCCCATGTTTCCGCGGTCCCAATTCCATCCATAGTTCTCGTTGATTAATTCACTGTAGTTCAGCAGGCCCACTTTATAATCTTCTGTTACAGAAATAGCATTCTGCTCGGAATCCGAAAATGCTGCATCAATAAAATTATTCTCTGTATAATCAATGCCTGAACGGTTCTCACTTGCGTCCAAACCATTCAGCCAGCTTTTTATTGTACTTCCCTGCCACAACATCCAAGGGTCCACATATTGTCCTGAGAATTTATCGTACTCAACGACATCCAGATTCTTCTCAGAAAACAGGTACAACTTTCCATTCTTGTTTTCCAATACTCTCCACTTGATTTGATCTTCATTATAGACTTTGTTTGATTCACTCCAACCTGCAGCAGCACTCTGCTTATAATTCCCGAAGTATACCTGGCTCACCTGTGCTCCGGGAAGATTCGGTGCCTTGCCGTTTTCTACAAGCTGAATTACCCTGCCGTTGCCGCCAGCTGTGAATTCAGGCGAAAACGCCCAACCAAACGAAAAATCATCCTCAACACGCACAGTATTATTTACTTCCCATGCTTCGCCGTCTACTGTAAGAGTGAGACCGGTTTGTGCCAGCACATGAGTTGTTCCATCATTTCCGTCAAATTTTTCCTCATCAATTCTTATCTGCACCCGATAACGGTAGGTACCTTCTCCGAAGGTCTCTCCAGCCGCCATCTCTGTCCAGCTGCCATCAACCTTCTTCCACCAGTCGACGCTTTCAAGGTGCGCAGGTTTCCCTTCTATAACGGTAAATGTAGGGCTCGTTGCTTTTTCACCGTATTCAGGCGTAATGTCGCCGGCAGCGGATCTGGCAGAAACCGCACTGATGATTGTACGGTTATCAGGGTTGGTTTTCGTATCCGCCACATCGATGGTAATTGTTTTTTCAGCACCCCTGCTGTCTGAAACCTTAACTACAAGGTCTGTATTTTCGCCTTCTGCAGCAGGTGTGCCGGAAATTACACCTGCAGAGGAAACAGAAATCCATGCAGGACCGGAAACTTTAGAAAATGTGTAAGGTGCTGTTCCGCCTTCTACGTTGTTTGCTACAGAATAGGACTGGATTGCACGGCCTGCATAATTTGTACTAATGTCGAAAGATTTCGAATCATAGAACATAAGCCCCTGACTTCCTGATGCTTCCACTGTAAATGCAGGAGAAAATGCCCAACCATACGAAAAATCATCATCGACACGAACAGTAGCATTGACTTCCCATGGTTTGCCGTCTACTGTAAGAGTGAGACCGGTTTGTGTCAGCACATGCGTTGTTCCATCATTCCCGTCAAATTTTTCCTCATCAATTCTTATCTGCACTCGATAACGGTAGGTACCTTCACCGAAGGTGTCTCCATCCGCCATCTCTGTCCAGTTGCCATCAACCTTCTTCCACCAGTCGACGCTTTCAAGATGCGCGGGCCGCCCTTCTGTAACGGTAAATGTAGGGTTCGTTGCTTTTTCACCATATTCAGGTGTAATGTCACCGGCAGAAGATGAGGCAACAACTGTGCTTACTACTATGCGGCTGTCCGCGGCAAATGCTGCTGTAGGAAGCATGCTGAGAAGCATCATAACCACAAGCAGAAAACTTATTATCTTTCTTGATTGTTTTTTCATTTTCTTCCTCCTTGTCCTTTACGCCATATCCGGGTAAATTTCAATATGTTCACTCCAGTCACAGTCCCTTGTACGAACCGCCAGTTCCGTGTGGTTTATAAAGCCTGTCTCTTTTTTTAGGGACTGGATATGACTCTTTACCGTGCAATCTAAGGAATAAGACAAAGAGTTACCAGAGTTTAGATTTGCCCTTGAAATGGAGATTCATTCTATTTACATCCATAATGTTAACTTGAGTATCTCCCGTTACATTTGCACAATCAAATTCATATCCTGTAAGTGTAATTTTTTTCTTAAAATGTAAGTTTGCTCTATTTACATCCATGATGTTGATCTGACCGTCACCCGTAATATCCCCCACCAGATGAATCTTCACATCCTGCACCACATCGTTACCATCTACAGTCACTTCGTATTCACGGGTTACGTGGTTTTCTTTGCTGACTTTCAAGGTGTAGGTGCCTGCGGCAACATTGTTAAAGCTGTAGCTCACCGTATTGCCTTTAACGATGGTTTCGTATGCAGACTCGGTCAAACCTTGTGGAATGAGCTGTAAGGTAACATCACCCGAAGCATCATTGAAACTGGTGACCTGTCCAAGGACAGACACGCCTGCAGTACCTTCACAGGTGTAGGTCCGATAGATATACACCGTTGTGCTATTTGCCATAACATCAGAAGAATCCACGGCTTTTCCATTCAAAACAGCTGTAACAGGTGTTTGGAATCTGCTGACAACAGCCTGTCCTATCATTGCAGGAGTCAGCTTGATTTCCAGTTTGTAGGTTTCTCCGGCAACGAATGTATCTTCATCGGTCAACGGGGCATCTTCGGAATCGTACCACCAGAAGCCCGCGCTTTCGAAACCATAAGGAGCGAAGTTGTACAGATTTGCGTTGCCTACCAAAGCGGTGTAGTCGGGAGCGTTTCCAGCGACAGGTACGTCAATGCCGGACACAACCACCTCTGACACTGTTGCTTGCTGGCAGGTGAAGGTGTACCGTACTTCCTGCTCACGGTTTGCCATGCTTTCCATTTCCATGTTTGCAGCATTGCCGTTCACTTTTGCCGTACCTGCTGGCACATAGTACTTTCCTGTGGTATAGAACTCATATCCATCATCCGTCTGAACATAAACCCTGATCTGGTATTCATGTCCGAAAACAAATGGCTTGTTTCCATAGTGCCAGTCACCATTGGTTACATCCCACCAGCCTATGCCGTTTTTAATCATCGGCCATTCTTCGCCGACCCAGTATGCATCGTAATTTTTATCTTTATATGTAGCCAGATGATATCCACTGCCCAGCAGATTGCAGTTGTAGCTTGGGTATTCCCCTGCCACTGGGGGCACCACATCCGTGATGATAATATTTTCAATCACGCTGTCATTGACCTGACCGAAGTGGTATTCCACATTCATGTATTCTGAAGGATCGGTCATTTCCACCTTTCGTACTGTACCGTAATATCCATTAACTGTTGCGGTAACATTCGGCTGGAATGAAACTCCTTTATCGTAAATATCAAACCAGGCATCCTCCAAGGTCATAACATCAATATGAACTTTGTAATAATAGCCAGATTGGAACTTATCTGTTGTTTCCATTTCTGCCCATCCATCCGTTCCATTGGCAGATTCGTACCACCGAACAAATTCTGACTGAGCTACACCATATTCTCTTGCAGCTCCATAGAATTCGCTGGCACTTCCCACTGCATAGGACGGTGTTTCATTTTCCTTAGGTGCTGTTATGGTAAGCGCTACTTCATTGACAATTTCACGCATTATAACGGTTAGTGTTTCGTGGGTATCTTTTTTACCAGATGGATTAAACTTTGCTCCATCTGAAGTGTATCTATAGTACGCTCCATAAGCCAGAAGATCCGGCAATTTTACAACGCCTTCACCGGTACTCTGGTCTGCACGGATGCCCTCAAAGGTACCACCGTAAAGATTCACATCATAGTCTTCTATCGTAAGATGGCTGTCTGTATTGAGGCCAAAGGCATCCTCATCACCGTTTTCTACCTCAAAAGTACCGCCATAGATATCCATGCTGCCGTTCAGATACATTACAGCACTTGCCTCGTATCCGATAAAGGTACCGCTGTTTATGACCGTCTTACCCTGATTATTGATTACAGAATAACCATGCACACTGTCAAAGGATTTATTGGTCGGATCGAAGGTCACATTTCCACCGATTTCCAGATTGCTGCTGTTATACAGAATCGCACTTGGATAACCTCTGGCATTCATGCTCACATTGAGTGATCCTGTACCTCCAATGATTAAATCTCCGTAGTTGCCGATAAAGCTGTAAAGTAAATAGTCTACATATGGCACACGGATATTGATATCCGCATTGATGGTCAGATACTTTTCAGCTCCGTTTGGAACTGTAATGGCAAGGTTGCCTGCTTTGAAATCTTTTCCCTTTTCCAGCGTGTAGAATTCCCGGTACGGGTCGTTTTCAAAACTGTTAACCACGATGCCCTGGATGTCAGGGTCCTCAAGAGCATATTTCAGTTCATCATAACTGGTAACGTTTACAGGATTATTGATTGTACCTGAACCAGGAGGGAACTGGGCAGTGAAGGTGATAGCTACCTCGATAATATCTTCTGCTCCGCCTCCTCTGCAGGTATAACTGTAGATATTTCCTGGAATTCCTGATAATTCAAAGGAAACATTTTCAGGAGAAGCAAACTTATAATCTTCATCTGCGTAAATCAGCAGGAACATCTTATACTGCTTCCCCGCAATAAATTCTGCTTCAGCTACTTTCATTTCCGAATCAATAACGTATTCTGCATCAACTTCGAACCAGTCGTTTAACTGATTTGCAACTTCATAATTGGCATTATCCGGAGCGCTCATATATGCTTCTGCGTCAAATGCGCGCGTCGTGCCACCCTGGACAGGTGTAAACATACCATTTACTGCGATAGAACTTATAATTGCAGAACCTTTTACGTAATACGGAATTGTAATATAAATCTTTGTATTATCAGCGTTGAAAGAATACTGCCAATCCACTATATTAGCATCGTTTCTGATGGAAACAGAATCAGCAAATTTATATCCATCAAATGCGGTGAACACATAATTATAAGAATAACTATTTCCGCCTTCGAATCTTGTTCCATTTTCAAGACGGGTTCCATTACTGTCTGTCCAATATCGGTCTGTCATTTCCGAGTTATTATAAGCCCATACACCTTGCGGAACGACCTGATCACCGTCTTCCGGTTCACGGACATCGTAGAAACGGAATTCACTGATATCATTATAAGTACGCTCACCACCCAGTTCAAAAGTGAAGGTTACGGTCGCAATCTTTGATTCTTTGTTGAGTGTAATGTTTCCTGTATACTGATAAGGGTACAGGTTCGAAAGCTTTACAGGAATATCAGTACTGGTAAAAGCATAGCCATCCTTTGGTTTGATGTTGAAGGAAATACTGTAGGTTCTGCCCGCTTCAAAGCGCTGCTGACCATAGAGAATCAATCGACCTTCCTCATCCTTCCAGTCACTATACTGATTGTCGATAACTTCATATTGATATGAGTCGGCAAGGTCTTCTATCAGATCAGAACCGTGAACAGAGCCTATATATTCACCAACCACAGGTACAGAAAGCCCCCGGAGGGAAATACCGGTAATCATTGTGGCGGAATCATATTTTGCCGGACCTTCGGCAGCATCGCTGTCACGGTAACCATCAGCTGTGGCCACAACCTCAAACCAGAAACCATCGTTGTAAACGTTCGTACTCCAATCATACTGTGTATCACATGTAGTTTTACTTAGTTGTAGAGAACCGCTGTCGCTATAAAGTTTTACTTCATATCCGGTTGCACCGGCAACGCTGTCCCACTTGGCTACAGTTCCGTCCCAATACAGATTCTGCGGTGCAGGCAGCTTAGGTTCCGGAGAAACATAGTTAAAGCGAATGGTTCCGGAGTTAGTGCCCGGACCGTTTGCCTTGATAGTGAAATAGTAAATCCCGTTTTCAATCTTCAGTTCTCTGAAACGGTCGATCAGGTTGTACGAATTGCTGTTGACACCATAAATCTTAGTTACGGTACCGCCCATTTCGGTTTTATCCACCTCAATGTCGTAGCTCGTGCCACCCATATCGTTCCATCTCAGCACACCATCATTGGATAACGTAACATTCCATGCAGCATTTCCACCAGTAAGAGTCGGTGCTGTCCATGAATAATTTCCGTACTTCGGACCTTCGGCCGCATAGCTGTCACGGAAGCCATCCGCTGTCGCCACGACCTCAAACCAGAAGCCATCGTCAACATACGTACTCCAGTCATACTGTGTTTCCGTTGTAGTTTTGACTAACTGAACAGATCCTCTGGAATGCATAAGCGTAACAGTGTACTCAGCCGCTCCGGCAACGCCGTCCCACTTGGCTGTGGTTCCGTCCCACCGCAGATTCTGTGGTGCAGACATCTTAGGTTCCGGAGAAACATAGCTGAAGCGAATGGTCCCGGAAGTTGTGTCCGTATCGTTTGCTTTGATAGTGAAATAATAAGTACCATTTTCAATCTTCAGTTCTCTGAAACGGTTAAGCAGATTGTAAGAATTGGTGTTGACACCGTAAATCTTAGTTACGGTACTGCCCATTTCAGTCTTATCCACTTCAATATCATAGGTTGTGCTGCCCATATCATTCCATGTCAGCCAGCCATCATCCGAAAGCTGGACATTCCATTCAGCTTTTGCCCCAGTAAGAGTCGGTGCTGTCCACGCAAACGCTGTTGTCGGCATTAATCCAACCAACAACATGAAACAAAGAAGAAGGCTTAGCAGCCGCATTTTCTTTTTCGGTTTCATAAGTTCATCCTCCTTTTCCTATTCCACGTATCTCAATTTCCCGGTTATTCGGGGTAATCCGGATAGATTTCTATGTCTTCGCTCCAGCTGCAGTTCACAGCTTCCAGGTCTTCCCGGAACCAGAAGTATTCTGTTTCCTTCGGACCGAAGGTGCACCGGTTGAAATACAGCTGGGTGTCTTCGATTCCGTCATAATATGCATAGGCTTCGGACCCGGTCAGACTGCAGTCATAGAACCGGAAGAAGCCGCTGCCCCCTTCGATGTCCACAGGTCCCATGGAGCAGTCGCGGAGCACGCTTTCCCGCACGTGGAAATTGCCGCTGTCCTGTGCAGAGAGGACATATACCCCGCAGCCGTAAAGATCCAGCTGCTGCAGCAGGGCATTCTCACACCGGGAGAAGTTGACCACATTTCCCGTACATTCCCCCATCTGAGTATGGCCCATGGTCAGGCCCGCCAGTTCCACATTCCGGCAGTTTTTAAAGGTCAGTACCGCACCATAGCGTGGGTCGATGACCAGCTCCGTATCCGCAGGATTGCCGGAAGCACCAGCGATACGCAGGTTCTCCGTATCCTGAATCACCAGTTCCACCCCGTCGAAGCACTCCTGAAGCTGCACATATTTATGCTCTGCATTCCAGACCGAACCGTTCTGATCCCACATATTTTGCAGGGTATCGCTCAGGTTCATCTGTCCCCCGCTGACCAAAATCTTCCTATCCGGCCCTATGGCCTCCAGCAGTTCTTCTGCCGTAGTGACGGTCACCGTCTTTCGTGATGCAAGCTTTTGAAAAACATCGTCGGTTTTTCCTGCTTCCATGCCCATCTGCACATGTTCTCTGGTCACGGTTCCGCCGTCCAGCCGGAAAATCTGCAGGGTCAAATCATCGGTTCCTTCCAGGCTGTTTCTGCAGTAAAGATAGAGCCAGCTGGTTCCGTCCACTGCTTTGACGTAGTAAGGGTGGAAGCCGTAAGCAAACCATTCCTCGAAGAAGTATCCCTCTTCGTTGTTCAGATAAATTCCGAAGTCGGAACATCCGGCACCGCCGCCGTAGCTGAGGAAACCTTCCGGTTTCACAGGGTTTGCAGCAACCATCAGTTCTTCCACGCTCCAGTCTCCATTCACATCGGCAAAGAACGATGTATGCAGCGGCAGGCTGACGGTATAAGCGTCCGGCACTTCCATGTACTTTTCTGCGAAAACATCCGGGCAGTCTTCAAACTGCACCGTAACATTCAGGCAGCCATATTCTTCATCTGCCAGGTCACCAGGTCCGAAATAGAAGGATACTCCGTTATAGTCCAGCGTCCAGGAGATGCCGTCCTCCGGCGTACCTGCGAAATAGTCTGCTGCCGCAGTTTCTGTAAACATCTCGTCATACAGCATGTTTCGCTTCAGTTCAGACTGCATCAGTTCCGGCAGCTGTTCCATATTGGTAATCACATCCGTAAGCTTCAGTTCCTGCCCGGTTTGGGAATCCAGGGTAGTGCCGTGAAGCGCCCGGAAATCTTCAATCCTTCCGTAATCGGCGAAGGAGTCAGACAGCAAACTCACTGCCACGCTGTCAGCACGGCGTACCTGCACATCCAGTGTGGACACGTAAGTCTCGAAATCCTCCTGATTGGCGGCTGACACCTCTTCTGCGATACTGCACAGGTTGTCGAACTCATCCTCCATGGCATTCTTCATGCTCACAGAAAGCTGGTCCAGTGCTTCATCCAGTTTCGAAAATGTTCCATCCGGTTCATCCAGGGTCACATAGGAGTATTCCATGAATACATTCAGATGTTCTCCGCTGTCATCCCATCCCTGCCGGAGAGCAGGTACCTTATCCAGAGAAAGGACACGAACTGCTTCCGCATCCGTATTCCCACCGTCCTGCGGCAGATTACCGTCAACGGGTTCTGACGGCGAACAGCCTGCAGCCAGACTGAGAATCATGCAAAGAATCAGGCAGAGGCTGAACATCTTCATAATTTTTTGCCAGCGTTTCATCATGGTAATTTCTTCCTTATTAAAACAATCTGCTGCTTTATCTTGGCGAAAAAGCAAAAATATGATATACTAAAGGCACAAAAAGAAAAGGGCATTCTCCGTTTCAGTTGGCGCTTTCATGGAGAACTTTATGATGGTGAGGCCATCATAAAGGGGATACCCTTCTCTTCAGGAATTTGATACTTGTGCAGAATCTATACCCTCTTTCGATATCCTTGCAATTTATAATAGAGAATTCTGTGAGTTTTGTCCCCACCCGAAACCACCAAAAAGGGTGGGAAACTGAAATATTATGCAGATTCTCTCATACTGGAAGGAATATTATTATGAAAAGAATTTTTACAGGTATTTTATGTCTTGCACTGCTGGTTGTCTCTTTTTCCGGCTGCAGTTCTTCTCTGCCGGATGCCGAAAACCCGGTTACACTTACCATGTGGCATGTTTACGGCAGTCAGACGCATTCCCCTCTGAACACAGCAATTGATGAATTCAACCGAACCGTGGGTTACGAAAACGGCATCACGGTAGATGTGGTTTCCGTGACCAGTTCCTCGGCCATTGACCAGTCTCTGGCAGCGGCAGCCAATGGAGAACCCGGGGCGGAACACCTGCCGGATTTATTTACCGCTTATCCGCGCACGGTGGAAATCATCGGTGCTGACAATCTCCTCTCCTGGAATGATTATTTCACTGAAGAAGAGCTGGATGTCTTTACTGAAAGTTTCCTCTCCGAAGGTTATTTCGATGGCAGACTTCTCATGCTCCCTGTCGCAAAATCTACGGAAGCATTTTTCCTCAATCAGACGCTGTTCGTCCCGTTCAGCAGCCAAACCGATATTCTGCCGGAGCAGCTGCGTACCTTCGACGGATTGTTTTCTGCTGCCCGTACCTATTATGACTGGTCCGGCGGTCAGAATTTTATGCAGATCAATGACTATTACAATTACGCTTATATCGGTATGAAATCCTTTGGAAGCGAATTCGTGCTGGATGGGAAGCTGCAGCTGGAACACGAAAATTTTGAAAAGATCTGGACCCCGCTGGCCAAAACCGCCATTTACGGCGGCATATGTCTGGAAGACGGCTATGCGGCATCCCGTTGGAAAACCGTGGAAATTATCTCCAATATTGGTTCCACTGCCGACGTACTCTACCAGCCGGACGAAGTTATATATTCAAATAATACCACCGAACCGATTACTGCACTGGCACTTCCTTATCCTGTATTTGCGGAAGAGGAGGCCCATGCAGTCTACCGTGGCGGCGGTCTGTTTGCCCTGAAAAATGTAGATGAACGGAAGAACCAGGCAGCCTGCATATTTGCTGCATGGCTCACAGAAAAAGAACACAACCTGGCCTTCGTAACAGAAGCCGGCTACATGCCGGTTATCGATGAAGCTTTTGATGTACTGTTTGCTGATATCAATACCGTCAAAAATGAAAAGTATCACAGTGTATATGAGACAGTCGGAACTATGCTCCGGGAATATACATTCCACGCACTGCCGCTTTATGCTGGCGCATCTGATGTGCAGCATGATTTCGAGTATCATGTGAAGGATGTGCTGAGAGCTGCGCATAAGGAGTATCTGGAACGGATTCGTTCTGGTGAAGATTCCGAAGCAGTCCTCAATGAACTGAGTGCCTCTTCCCTTGATGAACTCCGGCAGTTCTTTGCCTGATGGAGACCGGAGGTGAAGGTATGAAAAAAATCAAACTGAAACAACTGCAGAATCTGCTTCAGGAAATCCGTACGGAAGGTGTTTCTATGCACCGCCGCTTCACAGTCTACCTGATTTCCGTGGTTGCCATGGTCCTTTCCCTGATTCTTCTCCTGCTTAATCTGACCGGTATGATGAATCCTGCCAGCCGTCAGATTAAGAATGAACTGGATGCGCAGTTGCTCTCTTATGCCGCACATATGGAACAGGACTGCAGCAAAATTGCAGCTTATGCATTATCATTTGCAGATCAGCTGGAAGTGGAAATTCAGGAATATCTTTCGGACCATAATCTGAAATTCGGTGCACTGCAGGACAATCCGGATGCTTTGGAAAATCTTCAGAGCAGTCTGTATGATACCATCTATCTGAACATGCAGCTTGCTCCCTGCAGCGGGGCATTTTATATACTGGACACTACCGTAAACAGTCAGCTGGACGATCCGCTTTATAACGGAATTTACCTGAAATACATCAATTTATATTCTGAAAGCACGGTAAACAATGCTTTTTCATTGTATCGCGGATCTGTTTTTACCGGCAAAAGCTATGGGATTACATTCCACAGTGGTTGGCAGAACGAGCTTCACACCGACTTTTTCGAAAACGATCCACCGGTATTCCAGCCGGGCATCCATTACATTTTAAGTCCATCCGTAGAGATTCCGGAAACCTGGGAGCGTGCAAGATTTATTTATGTACCAATCCGCGATATGAAAGAAAACATTATAGGCATCTGCGGTTTTGAAATAAACGATCTTTATTTTCAGTTTACCCAAAAGACCGGCGAAAACAAACTGGGCCAGCTGGTCTTTGGTCTTCTGGACGAACAGAACGGCATCTATACGGGGCAGTTCAGCTCCAATCGGTATAACGCCTATGCCGATGAACACCTGACACTTACAGAAAAAAAGAATTCCGTTTCCTTTGAATTTGAAACAGAACGGTGCATGGGAACAGTGCGTAACATGCAGCTAGGCGGCGGGGAATATACTGCAGTACTGATGCTTCCGGAAGCACAGTACAACCATCGAATCCAGCAGATGCACTTAAAAATCACTGCTATCATCCTTGCAGTAACCATATTCACCTGCATCTGCTGCCTGTTTATGAGCAGAAGATATCTGTCTCCGCTTCTGAAAAAAATAGAACAGATTAAATCTGAGGAAGAATATGACAATCAGCTGAGGATTCAGGAAATTGATGACCTGTTCTCCTTCCTGGAAAAGAAAGATATCCTTTTCGACGAGCAGATGCAGGCGTTGGAAGCAGCCAGACAGTCTGCGGAGGAAGAAGCCCGGCGCACAAAAGCGGCATATGAAAAAGCTCTGGAGCAGTACGAACTGGCTCAGACAGAGCTCCGGGGCCTGTCCCGTGATCATATGCAGGAAATCGATCCGGGAGAATACGAATTCTTCATTTCCAATCTGAACAGCCTGACACCAACAGAGTCCCGTATCTACGAACTGTATCTTTCAGGAAAACGTGCTTCTGAAATTGCTGAAATTCTGGATATCACAGAAAACACCTTGAAATATCACAACCGGAATATATACAGCAAACTTGGTATTTCATCCCGGAAGCAGCTGCTCCGGTTCGCTTCCCTGAAGCAGTACTGCGACAGTATGGATCAAAATTCTTAAATCGTGCTTTTTTCTTGGCGTCAGGACAGAGTTATGCTATACTGAACGCAAGACTAACATTCCATACACAGGAGGAATCACAATGGAAAAAATCAGAGAAAGACTGGACGCACTGAGACCGGAAATCACAGCAATGGTAAAGGATATGCACGATAATCCTGAGCTGGGTCACCAGGAATTCCACGCTATGGAGCTGCAGGCAGCTCTGCTGGAAAAGTACGGTTTTACCGTAGAAAAGGGCGTCGCAGATGTAAAGACAGCATATATCGCAAAATATAAGGGTGCCAAGGATGGTCCGAAGATTGGTTATCTGGCAGAATACGATGCACTGCCTGGTCTGGGACATGCCTGCGGCCATAACATGATTGCCGGTGTTGCCTGCGGTGCTGCAATCGCACTGAAGGACGCTGTAGACCAGTACGGCGGCGAGGTTTGGGTTGTCGGTGCGCCTGCAGAAGAAACTGACGGCGGCAAGGTATACCTGGTTAAGGCCGGCTGCTATGATCCGCTGGATGCTGCACTGATGGCACACCCTGCAGAATGCTGGGGTACAAGCGGCAACATGTATGCCATCGAACCTCTGCAGTTTGAATTCTTCGGCAAGTCTGCACACGCTGCAGCCTTCCCTGAAGACGGCATCAACGCACTGGACGGCGTACTGCAGCTGTTCACTGCAGTCAATGCACTGAGAGAACACCTGCGTGATTCCGTAAGAATCCACGGTATCGTAAAGCACGGCGGTGAAGCTGCCAATATCGTACCGGAATACGCATGTGCACAGTTCTACGCAAGAGCAGAATCCACCAACTATCTGAGAGAAGTAGTGGAAAAAGTAAAACGCTGTGGTGAAGGCGCTGCTGCATGCACCGGCACTACCGTGAAGATTACCAATTTTGAAAATCCGTATGACAACATGATGAGCAACGACACCATGAGTGACAGAGCAACCAGCTACCTGTATGCAATGGGCGTTCCGGAAGGAATGAAGAGAGTGGACAGCTCCGGCTCCTCCGACGTAGGCAGCGTAAGCCAGAAGTGCCCTACTATCCACTCCTGGTTCTGTGCAACTGACGGCGATGAAAGCATCAAGGTACATACACCTGACTTCCCACCTTGCACCATCAGTGATGCTGGTACGGAAGCAATGATGATTCAGACTGCTGCACTGGTTAAGACCGGTGAAGACCTGCTGTCTGATCCTGCCTTCCTGGCAGCTGCTACAGCAGAATACGAAAGAAAGTTAAAAGAATTTTAATGGCATCAAAAAAGGGCGGACCTGACGGTTCGCCCTTTCATTTTTTATTCTTCTTCAATCACCGGCAGGTCCACCACTCTCACATCGTGGCCTGCTGCTGGCAGGAATTTTTCCAGAACATCTGCAGTCTTCATACGCAGGCTGGATGTGCTGACACATGGGTGACATCCCAGTTCTTCACTTTCATAGACAGACTTGTCCATCACCAGCTGTACACGCTTGCCATGGTCATTCATCAGTCCCATGACGGACACTGCCCCCGGCTTAATATCCAGTAACTCTTCCATAAATTCCGGCGGTGCGAAGGACAGACGGCTGGTACCCAGCTGCGCAGATAAATATTTCGTCTTGAAAATCTTACTTGATTCAATCATCAATAGATAGAAATCTGTTTGCTGGCGGTTACACATAAACAGGTTTTTACAAATCGTAACACCCAGCATTTCATCCACTTCTGCGCATGCTTCCATGGTGTTAGCTTCCTCGTGATCAATCCGCTGATATTCAATTCCCAGTTCATCAAGCAGGTCGTAGACCCGCACTTCTTTTTCCAGGCGTCCGGTCAGATCCTGCGGACGTCCCTGTTCCAGTTTCATCATTGTCATCGTTTGCACTCCATATTTTGCTCAGAATACAAGAAACCCCCGCCGGGCACTGCCTGACAGGGGTTTTGATTTCGTCGTAATTCGGCGTTATTACTTAACTGCCTTCTTAGCAGTTTCGCACAGCTGAGTGAATGCAGCTGCATCGTAGATAGCCATTTCGGACAGCATCTTTCTGTTGATTTCGATGCCGGACTTCTTCAGACCGTTCATCAGCTGGGAGTAGCTGATATCGTTCATTCTTGCAGCAGCGTTGATTCTAGCAATCCACATCTGTCTGTACTGTCTCTTCTTCAGCTTTCTGCCAAAGTAAGCGGATCTCAGGGATCTCATTACTGCTGGCTTAGCAGCCTTGAAAGTCTTGCTCTTGGAACCGTAGAAGCCCTTAGCCAGCTTCAGAATCTTTTTATGTCTCTTGTGTGCGTTTACACCCTTCTTTACTCTTGCCATGTTTCTTACCTCCTAAACTATACTATCTTGCCATGGAACGCAGCATTCTCTTCAGGTCTGCGCTGGTTAATACTGTAGCTTTTCTTAAGCCTCTTTTTCTCTTAGCGGCCTTCTTAGTAAGAATGTGGCTCTTGTATGCCTTATTTCTCTTGATCTTACCGGAACCGGTTAATTTCAGTCTCTTGCATGCTCCTCTGTGGGACTTCATCTTATTCTTTGCCATGATGATTTTTCCTCCTATGTTAAATCTGGATTTGTTTGTAACTTATTTGTCGGATTTAGGACCGAGAACCATAGTCAGGCTTCTGCCTTCAAATAAAGGCTTCTTTTCTACGATGCCGACTTCGGATACTACCTGTGCAAAGGATTCCATTACTGCCATACCCTTGTCCTTGTAGTCCTTTTCTCTGCCTCTGAATCTCAGGCTCACTTTAACCTTGTCGCCATCCTTAAGGAACTTAGACGCAGTGTTTGCCTTCACGTTGATGTCGTGTTCTTCGATGAACGTACTTAAACGAATTTCCTTAACCTGAGTAGTTTTCTGCTTTTTCTTAGCTTCCTTTTCTTTCTTCTGAAGCTCATAGCGGTACTTACCGTAGTCAAGAATCTTGCAAACCGGCGGCTTAGCATTTGGTGAAATGTTTACCAGGTCCAGCTTCTTTTCTGCTGCCAGTTCCATTGCCTTTTCTGTAGGCATAACACCCAGCATCGTGCCGTCTGTGTCAATTACTCTTACTTCCTTATCACGAATTTCTTCGTTGATCAGATTTTCCTTACTAATGGCTGTACACCTCCTAAAGATTTACTGCCGGGGGAGTCCCGATGCAGTTTCCTGAAAAAAAATTGCGGACACTCGAAAGTATCCGCATAAAACACACGCAAAACGTGCTGTTCACAACATATCAACCTGTGCCGGCGACGCAGGCCCCACAGGTGAGAAGCGGATGACTTCTTCTTCGTTACCCATCTACTATACCACTTTGCAATCAACATGTCAAGCATTTTTTCTTAACAAAAACATTCTTTTTTTCATTCAAAAAAAATGTGTAAAAGTGTAAAAAAAACGGTGCATTTTGACACAATTCGTGATAAGCTGATAGTATAAATTTTTGAAGTATTCTGCAAGGAGATTTGACCTATGGCAAGAAACACAAAATGGGCAATTATTGAAGCTTACAGCAATCTTATTAAAACTAAAAATATAGACAAAGTTACCGTCAAGGATGTAGTAGAAGTATGCGGCATTACCCGCCAGACCTTCTATTACCACTTCCAGGATCTGCAGGATGTGCTTGAATGGGGTCTTCGTATGACAGCGGATACAGCAGTGCAGCGGGCGATTGAAACAGGCAGCATGGAAGCAGCTTTGAATGTTTTTCTCACGGAAGCTATCCGAAACTGTCAGCTGGGACGCAAGCTGTTCACTTCTCAGAAAAAACCTCAGCTCTGTGATATATTTTTCCATACAGTGGAAAGCCTGCTTTTCGCTATATTTAAGGAAAAAAATGCGGACGCTTCCATTCCGGTTCACGAACTGGACTTTGCGGTTCATTTCTATGCCTATGCTGTAACCGGTATTCTGTATGATGCGGTCATGGATGAAAACATTGATCCTGAAACAACGATACAGCAGATTTCAGCACTGATGAAACCGCTGACATCCCGCCTGAATATGGATGCATAATCTGTAATGTAAGATGCTCATGTGCGAACAGAAAATATTTTTACGGAACAGGTGTTTACTTTTTGTTCGCGCCATGATACAATTAATATAGTTTATAGTGGCTGTGTTCCCTGTGAACACAGCCTTTCTTTATATACACGAAGAAACGGAGATGGGCGAATGGATAAACTGAAAGACAGAGAACGGAAGATTCTCAACTATATGAAAGAAGAAATCAAGACCAAGGGCTACCCTCCTACTGTGCGTGAAATCTGTACGGCTATCGGAATCAAATCCACTTCTACGGCTCACAAGGATATCGAAAGTCTGGTTCGCCAGGGTTATCTGGTAAAGGACCCTTCCAAACCAAGAGCACTGATGGTTGTGGATCCTCATGCAGATAAAAAAGCTCCTGCAGAAAAGAACACAGAAGTTCTGGAACGAAGCGATGTGGTTGACATTCCTGTGGTAGGCCGTGTGGCTGCCGGAACACCAATTCTGGCAGAGCAGAACATCGAAGATACATTCCCGGTTCCTGCCCGCTATGCAGCTGGCGGCACCAGTTATATGCTCCGCGTACGCGGTGAAAGTATGATTGAGGCCGGCATCATGGATGGCGACCTGATTCTGGTACAGCAGCAGGATACTGCCCGCAATGGTGAAATCGTAGTAGCTATGATTGACGGTTTTGAGAGTGAAGCGACAGTGAAGACCTTCTACCATGAAGGTGACCACATCCGTCTGCAGCCGGAAAATCAGACCATGAGCCCAATCATCGTAAAAGATGTAAAGATTCTGGGCAAGGTAAAGGGTGTATTCCGCTACTTCAGCTAAGAGGGCTGCATTTATACGAAAATATGAGCTGTGCGGCAGGTCCGCACAGCTTTTCTGTTTTCAAATGTACCATTTTGTGTTAAAATAGAAGAATCTTATAGAAAAGAGGACAGCTGTTATGAAAAATAAGAATATTTCTAAGTTTGTCACATCCCTTGTGTATATTGCGTTAGGTGCTGCATTGATTGCAGAACCTCGACTGGTGGAAGATATGTTCAGTTATCTTCTGGCCGGCTCCGCCATCGTCATCGGTCTTTTGAAACTGGTCGGCTACCTGATTACCAAAGTAGAAACCCGTATCGCGGAAGATACCAATGGTTTTGCCCTGGGCCTGAGCCTGATGATTCTGGGTGCATTCATTCTGATGGAAAGTGCCATGTTCATCATGCTGATTCCGTTTGTTCTGGGCTTTATGATTACCTTTAAGGGGATTGAAGGTCTTCAGAATCTGCTGAATCTGAGAAAATTCGGTTACGGTATGAATAAAGGTCTGCTGATTGTTTCCCTGGTTATTACCGGTTTTGGTATCCTGGTTATGATCAATCCATTCTCTACCAAGAAGGTGCTCCTGGCAATGCTGGGAATCGGTCTGCTTGTCAGCGGTGTATTCGATATCATTGCCGACGCAGTCTTCACACACAAGCTGAAAAAGGGTATTAAGCCGGAGGAATCTGCAATTGCTGAAGCAGTAGAATCTGTTCAGGAAAAAGCAGAAGACGTCGTAGAGGACATTAAAGAAAAAATGTCCGACGACGTACCAACATTATAATTAAGAAGAAAAAAATGCTGCGGCATCCATGATGCTGCAGCATTTTTTATTATTTCATAATTACCGGTACCAGACCGATTTCGCAGGCGATATTCATCTGGCCGTCTGATTTACGAACAGTGCGGAAGAGATAGCGGAATTCCTGATCCGCCCCTTCTCTTGGTGCCATCTTCGGAGACATCCAGATTTCCATGGTATCGCCGACCACCGCTTCTTTGCTGAAATGAATGCGGACGGTGGAAACACGGTGTGTGCCTTCTTCCAGTTCCGGAATCTGGTCGCAGAGATAATCCACATAATAAGTATTATTCATGTGACCGTTCACATCGGAATCCGTATAGCTGATACGATGTTCCGCCACACAGGTCAGGGAAGCTTCTTCATCTTTTGAAATCTTCAGTTTGCCAGGCGCTGCTTCCAGATATTCGTCATGAGTGTATCTGGAAAGATCCACATCGTCCACAGTCAGCAGTTTGCGGTCTTCTACCCCAACCAGAGTCCACTGGGTGGAAACCAGTACTGCGATATCCTCCTTGGTCTGTCCGCCTTCCGCTCTCCACATAGCATAGTTACGAAGGAAGGTAGCACGGCGGCTCGGACATGGCCAGGTTCTGGTGGTCAGTTCATCTCTGTAGTGCAGTTCTTCCTTAATATTCATATCCAGGCGGCTCAGCATGAAAGCCTTGCCCTGGTCAAAAAGTTCAATATAAGTCAGTCCTTCGCTTTCCATCTGGCCATCCCCGCAGTCCTGTGTTTCCTGCAGCAGGCCAGACGGTTTTGCGATTTTATTTTTATCACAGTCGTATGTTCTCAGTTTGTAATTCTGCTGATACACTTTATTCTCCCCCTCTATCTCACCCGGAACTTTACGCCCAGGTCTTTTTCTGCAATCCGGCGGCAGACTTCGATATCCTCCCGCGGAATAGTCCCGCTGACCACAGACATGGTCACATCGGGTACATATGCCTTCACATCCTGTGTAAACTTCAGAATGGCAGGCCATGCCTCAAGTCCAAATTTCGGATGGCACAGTTCATTATATTTTTCTGCTGATGCGGCATTAAGACTGATGGATACGGCATCCACCAGTTCAGACAGCATCCAGGCAGTCGGCTTGCCGTGAATCAGATCAGCCAGTCCGTTGGTATTGATTCTGGTACGAAGTCCGGTTGTCTGCTTCACATAGAGGCAGATCTCCAGCACGTCATCCAGCCGTTCCAGTGGTTCTCCGTAGCCGCAGAACACGATTTCATCGTATTTTGATGAGAGACCCGGACCCACATTCCATTCTTTCAGCAGTTCCTTCACTTCATCCACGGAAGGTTCCCGCTTCAGCCACAAGCTGTCAGCCCCGCCCAAAGAGTCCACCATGGTGCGGATACAGAACTCGCAGCGGCACGGACACCGGTTGGTCATATTCACATAGAGGCCGCTGGCATAGTCGTATAAAACATCTCCTATATATTCCACAGCTGCTATTCCTCCTTTTCGTCCGCTCCATCAATTACATCAATTACATCAATTACACCCCTGCATACCGCCATCACAGGACGATGCAGCAGCGCCAGAGCTCCCTGAATTTTGCTGAGAATCCAGCAGAAAATACGGTAGGAGCCTTCCACCACGAAATCGTAAGCCCAGATGACCGGTTTGGTGGTGAAAACGAATACGCATAATCCAGCCAGAGCGAAAATCGTCGCGTAGTAGACCACCCAGTTATCCGGCAGGATACCGAAGTTAATACTGTGGATTTTGACCAGATAGCGCACAATCAGATGCAGGATGTAGACAGGCATGGTATTCATTCCTACGTAAGCCACGTAATTCATCTTTCCCGGCAAAATATTCAGCATCAGAACAATCCATCCGCAGGCCAGGCAAAAGATGATGATGCGGCCCAGGATATCCCAATACCAGGTAATTCCCAGATCACAGGCTGGTGACTTCAGCAGGTAGTAGCCTACCGGCAGCTGCTTCACACAGAATGACAGAACACAGGATGCTGCAGTCAGAAGGATTCCTAAAATCCAGCAGTGTTTTTTCTTCAGCGAACGCAGCCGTGCCAGGGTATCTTTATCGCAGTAGTACCCCAGAAGGAAGAACGGAAAATACGACACCATTCTGCCCAAAGCAAACTTGTCCGCAAGGAATGGCACCTGTCCTGCAAACAGATAAACCAGAAGACTGATTTCCATAATATATGGAATCCTGATATAGTCCTTCAGGAAGAACCGATAGAAAAACAGTGCAAACAGATACCACAGTGCAAATGGCGGAATATCAAGGCGCAGATTAGCTCCCCCCAGTATCAGATACCGCACACAGTAGAAAAAGGGAATCCCCAGCAGATATGGCCACAGGAACGTGTGGAAAGCAGTTTCCCTCGCACGGTCCGGCTTCTTACTGAAATAGCCGGACAGGAACACAAATGCCTGCATGACAAATACATTAATGGTTATGTAAATGATACCGCTCAGAGATGCCTGTGAAAAATGGCCCGCCACTCGTGTAAAATGTGAGATGGGGATGGACCATATCAAAAGGCCCCGGAAAGTATCAAACATATAATCTCTGTTTTTTATTTCACCCATAATACCCTTTCTATTTTATTTGTTATCTGGCCCATCCGGTCACAGAACCGATGGCCTTCTTCCATCCGGCCAGCAGCTGACTGCGCTTTTCTTCTTCCATCTGCGGTTCGAATGTCTGATCAATCTGCCAGTTTTCCAGCACATCTTCCTTGCTTTCCCAATAGCCCACTGCCAGTCCGGCCAGATATGCCGCACCCAGGGATGTGGTTTCGATGCACTTTGGACGCATTACCTTGCAGTCCAGCAGGTCTGCCTGGAATTCCATGAGGAAGTTATTGGCAGCAGCACCACCGTCCACTTTCAGAGCTATCAGCGGTTCACCCAGGTCTTCCACCATGGCGCGGATCAGGTCATTGGTCTGATATGCCATGGATTCCACAGCAGCACGGACCAGATGATATTTATTGGCACCGCGGGTAATGCCCAGTACCGCACCGCGGGCATAGGAATCCCAGTAAGGTGCACCCAGTCCTACAAAAGCAGGCACTACATAAAGTCCGCAGGTATCATCCACCTTGCGTGCCATTCTTTCGGACTGAGCCGCATTGTCAATCAGATTGATTTCATCCCGGAGCCACTGCATCACTGCACCGCAGACGAATACAGAGCCTTCCAGGGCATAATTTACTTTTCCATCCAGCCCCCACGCGATGGTGGTAACCAGACCGTTGTTGGAAAATACAGGTTTTTCTCCTGTATTAATCAGAAGGAACGCACCGGTTCCATATGTATTCTTGGCTTCGCCTGCCTTAAAGCAGGTCTGTCCAAAGAGTGCAGACTGCTGGTCACCGGCAGCTCCGGCGATTTTGATTGGTCCGCCGAAAATGGTCGGCAGAGTTTCACCGTAAATGCAGCTTGACGGCATCGGCTTCGGCAGCATGGACTTCGGTACATCCAGCAGAGCCAGCAGTTCGTCATCCCATTCCAGAGTATTGATATTAAACATCATGGTTCTGGATGCGTTGGAGTAGTCAGTCACGTGAACCTTGCCGCCGGTCAGCTTCCAGATCAGCCAGGTTTCGATGGTGCCGAAGAGGAGTCTTCCTTCTTCTGCTTTCTGACGCGCACCCGGCACGTTTTCCAGAATCCAGCGCAGCTTGGTTCCGCTGAAGTAAGCATCGATGAGCAGGCCGGTCTTGCTTCTCACCATATCACCATGACCTGCAGCCTTCAGCTGGTCGCAGTATTCTGCGGTTCTGCGGCACTGCCACACGATGGCATTGTACACAGGCTCACCGGTTTCCTTATCCCACACTACAGTGGTTTCACGCTGGTTGGTGATACCGATTGCTTCGATATTTTCGTAGGTGCAGTTGATTTTCAGAAGTGCTTCCTGGGCCACACCCATCTGGGTGGACCAGATTTCCATGGCGTTGTGTTCCACCCATCCGTCCCCCGGATAAATCTGGGTGAACTCCTTCTGGGCTACACTGACCATTTCACCTTTCTTGTCATAGATAATGCATCTGGAGCTGGTAGTTCCCTGGTCCAGTGCCATGATATACTTCTTCATACTGACCTCCTTATAACAGGCTCGCTTATAAAAACAGTGCGATAAGCTCGCTGGCGATGTCCATGCCCTTACGGGTAATGCGCACCGCATCAAAATCTTCTGCTGCATCTCCTGCAGCCATGTATTCTTCAAATTCGGCTCTTCGGTCCGCAAATACGTCCCAGAACTCTCTGCCGAATCTTTCTGCAAAATCTCTCTTCCCGATGCCTTCTATCTTCCGCAATGCTGTGAAGATATAGTCAGTGAGACTGTCTTCCCAGGTATTTTCCTGGTACCAGTCTACTGCCGGATTTCCCATCTGCCAGGAATCGACATATTTCGACACATCTTCCGGATTGGAAAATCGTTTATCTGCGATGAACGAATGAGCAGCAGCACCAAGGCCCAGATAGTCCTCCAGGTTCCAGTACTTCAGGTTATGGCAGCACCGGCGTCCCGGCGTCGCGGCATTGGATATTTCGTAATGTTCATATCCGCAGCCGTCCAGGGTTTCCAGCATCCAGTGATACATTTCCCTGTCCTTTTCCGGTGCAGTTTCCTTCAGCTGGCCGCTTGCCAGTCTGTTGTAAAACTCCGTCCCCTCCGCCAGTTCCAGGCTGTAAAAGGAAAGGTGCTCCGGTTCCAGAGCCAGAACCTTATGCACCGTGTCTTTCCATATTTCCATATCCTGTCCGGGTACACCGAACATGACATCCAGGTTGATATTATCAAATCCCGCTTCCCTGGCCAGCTTCATATTGCTGATGACATCCTCCGGTCCATGAGCACGTCCCATAATTGACAGAACCGACGGTTCCATGGACTGAACACCCATGCTGAGACGGTTGATCCCAGCCTTGCGGTAAGCTGCCAGCTTTTCAGCTGTCAGTGTGGCCGGATTGCACTCCATGGAGATTTCCGCATCTTCCGCAACTCGGAAGTGCCTGAAAATTGCCGAAACAATGCGCACAGTCTGCTCTGCATCCAGAATGCTGGGAGTACCGCCGCCAATGAACACTGTGTCAACCAGCCGGCCGCCAGCTTCTGATGTGAGCCCCAGCCTGCCGCCATACCAGGCGATTTCAGAACAGAGGGAATCTACGTATTTTGCACGGATAGCAGAGTCAGTCCCCGCCTCCGAATAAAAGTCGCAGTAGTGGCACTTCTTAAGACAGAAGGGGATGTGTATGTACAATCCCAGATTATTTGTTTTCATCATACTTCAGAACTGCGGTAAATGCTTCCTGCGGTACTTCTACAGTACCGAACTGACGCATACGCTTCTTACCTTCCTTCTGCTTTTCCAGCAGCTTCTTCTTACGGGAAATGTCACCGCCGTAGCACTTGGCGATAACGTCCTTACGGAATGCCTTTACGGTTTCACGGGCAATAACCTTCTGACCGATGGCAGCCTGAATCGGAACTTCGAACTGATGCATCGGAATGATGTCCTTCAGCTTCTGACATACAAAGCGTCCGCGGTTGTAAGCCTTGGATTCGTGAACGATCATGGAGAATGCGTCCACCAGGTCTTTGTTCAGCAGCACGTCCAGCTTTACCAGCTGAGACTTCTGGTAACGGATGAATTCATAGTCCAGGGAACCATAGCCTCTGGTCTTGGACTTCAGCGCGTCAAAGAAGTCGTAGATTACTTCGTTCAGCGGCATTTCGTAGTGGAGCTGAACTCTGGTTTCCGTAATGTATTCCATATGGATCATGTTGCCGCGGCGTTCCTGACAAAGTTCCATGATAGCACCTACGTATTCCTTCGGAATCATGATGTCTGCCTTAACAATCGGTTCTTCGATATGCTTGATCAGAGTCAGATCCGGCAGGTTGGTAGGGTTCTGAATCATTTCTTCCGTGCCGTCGTTCATGACAACCTTATATACTACGGATGGGGATGTGGTGATAACGGCCAGACCGAATTCTCTTTCCAGACGTTCCACAATGATTTCCATGTGCAGCAGGCCCAGGAAACCGCAGCGGAAACCGAAGCCCAGAGCCTGGGAAGTTTCCGGTTCAAACAGGAAGGCTGCGTCGTTTACCTGCAGCTTTTCCAGTGCATCCTTAACGCCTTCATACTTTTCACCTTCTGCAGGATAGATACCGCAGTATACCATGGACTGTACTTTCTTATAGCCAGGCAGCGGTTCTTCTGTCGGGTTCTTATCTAAAGTGATAGTATCCCCTACGCGTGCATCGGCTACCTGCTTAATGGATGCGCAGATATAGCCTACTTCGCCGGCTCTTAAAGATTTGGTTGGTACGTGGCCAGGTGCCATTACCCCTACTTCGGTTACTTCGTATTTCTTCTTTGTATTCATCAGGCGGATCATGTCGCCAACCTTCACTTCACCGTCCATGACTCTGGTATAAATAACTACACCCTTATAGTTATCGTATACGGAGTCGAAAATCAGTGCCTTCAGCTTGCCCTCAGGATCTCCGTCCGGTGCAGGGAAGCGCTTTACTACTTCTTCCAGCAGATCTTCGATACCGATACCTTCCTTACCGGATACCAGCGGTGCATCCTGTGCATCGATACCAATCATTTCTTCGATTTCGTCCTTGGTTTCCTGCGGACGGGAGCTTGCCAGGTCGATTTTGTTCAGGCATGGCAAAATCTCCAGATCCTGCTCCAGTGCCAGATATACGTTGGCCATGGTCTGGGCTTCAACCCCCTGAGTGGAGTCTACAACCAGAACAGCACCTTCGCAGGCAGCCAGGCTTCGGGATACTTCATAGGTAAAGTCCACGTGGCCCGGAGTATCGATCAGGTTGAGGATATATTCATTTCCATCCTTGGACTGGAACACCAGACGGGTGGTCTGCAGCTTGATGGTGATACCTCTTTCACGTTCCAGCTCCATGTTATCCAGGAACTGTTCCTTCATGTCACGCTGGGCAACCAGACCGGTCTTTTCGATAATACGGTCGGCCAGGGTAGATTTACCGTGGTCAATGTGTGCAATAATGCTGAAATTTCTTATATACTTCTGATAGTCCATCGTTTACCTCTCGTAAAATATATTGCTT
>JAZNKW010000020.1:0-5186 GCA_045578745.1 Anaerovoracaceae bacterium | reverse complement strand
CCTGGCGGATACGCACCTTATGCAATTCTGAACTGGCTGAATCCACTGGTATCCATCCTGTGGGGTTTCACCGGATTCACTATGGAAAAGATGACCGAAGAAGAATATCAGAGAATTCTGGAAGAAAGAGAAGCAGAAAAGGCTGCTGCTCTGAAGTCTATGGAAGCTTAGTATTAAGTTCTCTTAATATATAAGTATAAAAAGTAAAGTAAAGTGGGGAAGGCCGCCGGGAAACCGGCGGTTTTTTCCTGTTCATGCTGCTAAGAAACTGCACAGAAGCAGACGGATAAAAATTCGCTTATAGAAAAGTATTTTTTTTTACAGTATAATACTATGGTAATAATGAACTGAAGTGCCGGGACTTACGGTACTAGTAAAAAAGTTTAGAAAGGAGAGACAGTATGAATGAAATAATTCAGCTGTGTTACCTTGTTACCATATCGATTGCGATTTCTTCTGCTTCCATGCAGTTCCTGGCCAGAGGAAAAAATCTGGCGGCATCCAATCCTCTCATAAAGTCCCCGACTACCTCACTGTTTTTACTGTGTGTCTTGGTGTTTAATGTATGTGACTTTATGATTCTTTTCCTTGGGAATTCCATGGGGATATCTGCAGTTGAATGGATACTGGTTGCAGAGAATGTGCTTGAGGTCTTCATGGCCTATGTGCTGATAGAAATGGAGCGGGAATATTTCCAGCTTGCGGAACGGAAGGCAAGGTTTGTATTTTTCACCGCGGCTGCGGCCCTGATTCTTTGGATCGATGCAGCATATACCGCCGGAATCATGCAGGTGGGCGAACGTGGATATATGGCACTGATGCTGGCATTGAATGCTTTGCCGGTTCTGGGTGTTATCGTATTCACTCTTTCCAATCTTCGCAAAATCATTCATCCGGGACGTCCGACTGTCATGGAGGGGTATTTCCTGTTCTATAACCTGGTATTCTTCTTCCTTTGTGTAGTAAATACCATCCGGATTGCCGACTCCAGAACGGCGACAGATTTTGTGGGCAATGACATGGAACTGTATGGCATCTTCTGGTTCCTGTTTAATCTCATGAACTTTATTCTGATCTGGCATTCCTGTCAGGTGGTAGGCGCTGAAGAACAGCGTGCCGCTGCGGAAAGCGGAGAGGAAGTGCTTTGCCGGGTGAGCAGGGAGTGCGGCCTCAGCGACCGTGAGCTGGAAATCGCAAGACTTCTCTGCAAAGGCAAGAACAATAACGACATCGCTTCGGATCTCTTCGTATCGCCTAATACAGTTAAGGTGCATACGTCCAATCTGTACCGGAAACTGGGCGTAAAGAACCGTGTACAGGCTGTACAGGTACTGCGCGGTGAAATAATTGAACCAACAGAATAAAACAAACGGCATATAAAAAGAGGTATGTATTGTGTGCATTAGTCCTCGGGACGGGCCCCTGCGGAAACATTTACACAATACATACCTCTTTTAATGTTTTATTTTACGGTTCCTTTAATAGATGCCGCGTGTGCTGCTTGCGTGATTCCGCAGGGTTTACCCGAGGACAAAGGAGAGCAGCATATGTGGCTCTGTTTACAGGAATCTGCCGATTCTTTCTCTTGTTCTTTCTTCACCCAGAATCTGCTGGATTTCCCAAACGTCAGGGGACTGCTGGCGGCCCATCAGTGCCACACGGATCGCAGTGGACACGTGACCTACGTGGCCCTTGAACTGATCAGGGTTCTTCTTGAAGTCCTTTGGCTTTACTGCATAACCCATGGTTTCAGTGATCTGACGGATTTTTTCGAACCAGCCGGACTGATCGTCTGCATGATCATAGGAATCCAGGTATGCCTTCAGGATTGCAGACAGGTCTTCTGCAGTTTCTGCAGGGAATTCATCTTCCATCTTGAACATATCGTCGAAGAAGTAGCTGATGTTTTCTACCATCTGCTGTGCGTAGATATGGTCTTTACGCGGCTTTGCTTCGTGACGGCCGATGTCCAGAATCTTTTCCAGGTATTCTCTGTCTTCGAAGAGGTGTGCCAGTTCAGGTTTGAATTCGTCAGCCCAGCCCTTCAGGAAGTCGAAGAGTTCTGCAGCGGACAGTTTCAGCAGTACATCCTTGGAGATGTCGTTCAGCTTGTTCAGGTCGAACAGTGCGCCGCCGGTGCTCATCTTTTCGGTAGTGAACTGGAATTCATCGATATCTGCATCAGGGTTTGCCATTCTCCATTCTTCAAAGTTGGAGTTCAGAATGGTCAGCAGGTATTCTCTTACTGCGGCAGGGTGGTAACCAAGGTTTCTGTAGTAGTCCAGGGACAGTTCAGGGTCATGACGCTTGGACAGCTTTCTCTTGTTTCCTGTTTCTTCATCCATCTTCATCAGCTGTGCAGTGTGGCAGTAGATTGGCAGTTCCCAGCCCAGCTTTTCGAACAGTTCCACGTGGATTGGCAGGGATGGCAGCCATTCTGCACCACGAACAACGTGAGTCGTTCTCATCAGATGGTCGTCCACAACGTGTGCGAAGTGGTAAGTAGGAATACCGGTAGCCTTCAGGATAACAGTATCCTGGTCGTTTGCAGGGAAGTCCAGGGTGCCGCGGATTGCGTCTTCCACCTGTACTCTTCTGATCTGATCTTCAGGCAGGCTCATGTCACCGTCAGACTTCAGACGGATTACGTAAGGGATGCCTTCTGCCAGCTTTGCTTCGATTTCTTCCATGGTCAGGTTTCTGCCCACAGCATACTTACCGTAGATACCAGGAGTCTGCTTGTTAGCTTCTTGTTCTTCACGGATTGCGTTGATTTCGTCGGCAGTCAGGAAGCATGGGTATGCCTTGCCTTCTGCAACCAGACCCTTTGCAAAGCACTGGTAGATTGGTCCACGGTTGCTCTGAGTGTAGTCACCGTAAGCACCCATATCGCCTTCCATAGTAGCACCTTCGTCAAAGTTGATCCCGAAGAAACGCAGGGAGTTGATGATGATTTCTACAGCGCCTTCCACATAACGCTTATCATCGGTATCTTCAATTCTTAAATAGAAAGTACCGCCGGACTGGTGTGCCAGTCTTTCGTCAACAAAGGCACCGTACAGGTTGCCCAGGTGAATGAATCCGGTAGGGCTTGGGCCCAGTCTGGTAACTTTCGCGCCTTCCGGCAGATCACGCTGTGGGAATGCAGCTTCATATTCTTCCGGAGTTTTGGTGATGTGCGGGAATAAAAGTTCCGCCAGCTTCTTGTAATCCATGTATTTAACCTCCATAGTTCATCGCTGATATACGATTCGTCCTAAAATAAACATTCTAACTTATATATTATACTGGATAACGGATAAAATGGCAAGCTTGCGGAAACATTAAGTGAAGAATTAAACCTGAAAAACAGGGAGGAAACCAAATGTACGAAAAATATCTTGCCTTTTTCCGACAGCAGCTGCCCCTGGGTGAAAGTTTTGACCTGCTGGAACGGCAGGTAATCATCGGAGGGCGGACGGGAACCTGCTGGTTTGTGGACGGACTTACTGATGGGGATCTGATGCAGCGTGTTATGGACTATCTGATAAAAGTTCAGCCTCAGGATATGGAAGGGATCCGTACCAGTCAGCGGTTCATCGCGTCACATATGCCGTTCCTGGATACCACACTGGCCAAAACCGAAGCAGAGGCCGTTATCCGCCTTTATTCCGGACTGGTGCCGCTGATTGTAGAGGGGCTTGACCGTATTATCATCATCGATGTCCGTTCCTATCCATCGCGTTCTGTGGAAGAACCGCAGAAGGAAAAATCCCTTCGCGGTGCCAAAGATGGTTTTACGGAAGGGTTCATGACCAACATCGCACTTATCAGGAGAAGGCTGCGGGATAATCGCCTGGTGTTCCGTCATTTTACAATCGGAAACCTTTCGAAGACGGACGTAGCCCTGGCATATATGAAGGAAAAGGCTGATTCACGGATGGTTGGAAGACTGGAGCAACTGCTGAAAAAACTGGAGACAGAGTCCGATCTTGATACCCTGACGGTAGGAGACCAGAGCCTGCTGGAAAAGATTTTGCTCAGTGAACGGAAGGAAAAGGGGGGCCGCGGAACGGCAGGGGGCAGATTCAATCCGTTTCCCAAAGTCCGCTACTCTCAGCGTCCGGATATTATTTCAGCTCACATTTCGGAGGGCAAAATCGCTATTATCGTGGACAACTCGCCAACCGTTATGCTGGTGCCTGTGGGGATTTTTGACTTCCTGCAGGATGTGGATGATTATTATTTTCCGCAGCTGACGGGAAACTATTTCCGCCTGATTCGGCTGGCCAATTTCATCCTGATTCTTTTTCTGACGCCGGTGTATCTGGTAATTGCGGAGAATCAGAACCTGGCTCCGGAACTTTTGAAATTCTTTATTCCGCAGGAGGATTTCGCCATACCGCTGTTCTGGCAGTTTATACTGCTGGAACTGGCTGTGGATGCTTTGAAGCTGGCTTCCCTGAATACGCCGGAGTCTCTGGGAATGTCGCTGTCGGTGATTGGGGCACTGATTTTGGGGGAATTCAGTATTAATTCCGGCTGGTTTATCGCCCAGACCATTCTCTGCATGGCGGTGGTGGCGCTCGCCGGATTTACCCAGCCAAGTATCGAACTTTCCTACAGCGTCAAGTTTACCAGAATTCTCATGCTGGTGGGAGCTTATGTGCTGGGGGTCTGGGGAATCGTACTGGGGGCTGGTGTAAGTTTTGCTGTCATGGCAACTACAAGAACTCTGACAGGTGAGTCTTATCTTTATCCGCTGATTCCTTTTCATTGGAACGCGTTAAAACGGTTGCTTTTCCGTACAAGTATGTGATATAATAAAAATAGTTAAAAAAATTGAAGTATTTGTAAACAGGTGTCAGGGTTTTATATAACCGATAAATCCCGGACCTTACATAGAAAGCAACTTTAGGGGGAAATATTATGGCAAGATTTTTCAAGAAGGTGCCGAACTTCCGGCTGCCGAAATATAAAATGGATGAAATTAATCACCTGGAAACCATCGAAGAACTGGATGTGGAATACACTCCGGAGATGATTGCTGAACTGAAAAAGAAACAGCAGCAGGGTTTCTATGCGGGCACAGACTATAAAACAGTAAAGGAGTTCTTCTGCCGTTCCACGGAAATGTTTGCAGAACGTACCTTTATTCTGGAAAAGTTCAATCGTAAAGATCCGTTTGAGGAAGTTACATACAAGCG
>JAZNKW010000019.1:0-12048 GCA_045578745.1 Anaerovoracaceae bacterium | reverse complement strand
TCCATGTCACGGGTAAACTTCTTAAATACCACTGTGCCCACAGACTTCAGCTTATCGTATACCAGATTTCTCATGTTTGCATTATAGGTCAGGAATGTGGATGCGTCCACCAGGCACATTTCCTGGTATACAACCCAGTTTGGCGGCATTGCACCATAGAAGTTATCCAGTGTCCACATACCGTTATATTCCACAACAACACGGTCAATATCGTGTCTTACTTCCAGTCCGGCCAGGAAGCCCTGATCCAGCTCTTCTTCGTCGTCAATCACAACGATTTCCACGTTGCTGCCGGAAAATTTCACCGGATTCAGTTCTTCTTCCCCTTCTTCACAGAGCAGCATGAGAGTTTTTTCTCCGCTGTTGAAAGCAGGGTCTTCCAGGGTGCCCTGGATGAATGTTGTCTTTCCGCTGTCCAGAAAACCGGTAAACAGGTATACAGGAATTTCTTTCTTACCTGCGCGCATGAATGTTTCTGCATTATTCGCCATAATTCTATTCCTCCGGTTTCTTAGTGAATTTCAAACAGTCTGTGAATTTCTTCCTGATTTACGCCTGCACCGATTACGCAGAGACGTCCGATGATGCCTGCTGCACCGGTTCTCACATCCGGTTCACCAGGTACATAGTCGAAATGAATCCAGGAGCCGTCTTCTGCTTCCACGATACCCTTGGCACGGAGAATCATGCCATAAGTTTCATCGTCATCCAGAACTTCCAGTGCCTTCTGAATCTTTTCAACAGTATATTTCTTAGTAGTTTCCATACCGATGCTGTCAAAGACTTCATCCGCATGGTGGTGGCCATGGTGATCGTGATGATCGTGACCGCAGCCGCAGGAGCACTCTTCACCATGTTCATGATGGTGGTGATGCTCGTGTTCATGCTCATGGTGATGTTCATGTTCATGATGATGATCATGGCCGCATCCACAGCTGCATTCTTCACCGTGCTCATGATGGTGGTGATGCTCATGGTGATGATGATGCTCTTCTTCCAGCAGGTGCAGAGCTTCTTCGATTGTATCCTTATTCTCCATAGCATCCAGAATCTGCTTACCGGTCAGCTTTTCCCAGTCAGTTGCAATGATGGTTGCATGGGTATTATGTTCACGGAGCAGTTCCACAGCCTTTGCCAACTTGGCTTCATCCATGCCTGCAGTGTGGCTCAGAATGATGGAGCTTGCATGTTCCACCTGATTGTTGAAGAATTCACCAAAGTTCTTCATGTAAATCTTTGCTTTCTTGGCATCTACTACGGTGGTGAATCCGTTCAGCTGAACATCTTCCAGTTCCAGGTTTTCTACAGCGGTAATAATATCAGACAGCTTGCCTACGCCGGATGGTTCAATCAGAATTCTTTCAGGCTGGAACTTTTCGATAACCTGTTCCAGTGCCTTCCCAAAATCCCCCACCAGGCTGCAGCAGATGCATCCGGAGTTCATTTCATTGATTTCCACACCGGCATCCTTCAGGAAACCGCCGTCGATACCGATTTCACCAAATTCATTTTCGATGAGCACCAGCTTTTCGCCCTTGTATGCTTCTTCTATCAGCTTCTTAATTAAGGTTGTCTTGCCAGCTCCCAGGAAGCCGGAAAAAATGTCTACTTTAATCATGGTCTTCATCTTCTTTCTTTATTCAAAATTATAATTTAACATAACGAATGGACTTTCGTCCTCAACATTACTATTTTTCCACATTCTGTGAAAATACCAAACAGAAAATTGATTATTTTTGCTGTGTTGTTCTTTTGGTTTTGTGGTATATTATATTTAATACTTTAAAAAGGAGACTCACACTATGGCTATCGATAAAAAATCAAGAGATTATGAAGTATGTCCCTGCCGTCATGTAACACGCGGTCAGGTGGAAGATATCGTCAGAGAAACCAGAATCAGCGATCTGAAGCAGCTTTGCGAAGTGGCAAACGTGGGCAACAAATGCGGCGGATGCCGTGAAATGCTCATGCAGATTATGGACGAGGTTCTGGCAGAAGCATAATAAAGATAAAAAAATTAAAAACAGGCGTCACCGCCTGTTTTCTTTTTTACATTCTTCTCCTCAGCCTGCAGATTGCTGCAATGGCTGCAAAAATAAGTGCCGCCACCGGCCATACTGCCCATGTAATTCCCCATTTCCCCGTACTGAAACTCCAAAGCAGATATACTGCAGCCACAAGCGGCCAGTAGAAACTTCCTATTTTGTCAGTAAGAGATCCGTGCAGCCGTCTGCTGTAATCACCATCCCGAAGAAGTCTGCTGTAACTGTCCCAGACAATTCCGGCACGGACAAGCAGATTGACCCCCACTGCCACGGCACACAGAAGAAATACCACTGACAGAATCAGCAGCAGCTCGTTTTCCGTAAATGCTGCTGCCAGGAGCGGAATTGCCGCCAGAATACATATCACCACACCAGCAGTAACTTTTTTCGTATACTCACTCAGAAAATCTTTTTTCCTCCCACGGATTACAGGCTCTGCCCCTCCGTCCAGCTCAAAGCGGTCATCCAAAATAGACTCAAAATCATGCTGCTCCATACCGTACCGGATAAACAGCGTAACAGCAGCAGCAACAATTATCAGAAGTACGATTGTTCCAATCCCTCCTGCCAGAATTTCCGACAGAGGCAGTACACCTAGCGATGAAAGTCCTCCAAGCAGAAGCAGCGGTACCGGCGACAGGATGCACATGGTCACTCCCCTTGCCACAACAGGCGCCCACCGTGCCTCATGGTTTAAATACTCTTCCGCCGCCTTCCTGCTGATGCAGTCTCCCCTCTCTTCATTTTTCAAACTCATAATAATCCCCCCTTTGGCTGTATCATATCACAAAAGGGAATACGCCGGCCAACTTTCCGCTGCATATGCTGGAATCTGAACAGAATGCAGACATTGCTGTCCACACAAAAAAACTCCGGGCAAGTACATCATCTGCACTCGCACCAGAGTTCTGTTTTTAAACTATTAATTAATGATAAAACCGAATGCCAGGAACAGCACTGCGGAAACCGCTGCTGCAAGAACACCAAACGGTGCCTGTGTGGTAGCATGGTCGAAGTTATTGCAGCCGCAGGCTGCAGAAGTAATTACTGTTGCATCGGAATAGAAGCATACATGGGAGCCGAATACACCTGCACTGAGTACAGCAGATACTGCCAGAGTCACATCACAGCCCAGTTCCTGTGCCAGAGGCACTACAATCGGAAGTGCAATGATGTACATACCCCAGTTGGTACCGGTGATAAACTCTGTAATTGACAGTGCGATGAATACAATCAGCGGAAGCAGCTGCGGAGTCGCAAAGCTTGCCACTGCATTGATAACATAATAGGTGAAGTGAATCTGTTCGTTTACTTCCTTGAACAGGAATGCCAGAATCATCAGCATAATCGGCATCAGCATGTTCTTAATACCTTCCAGAACAAGATCAAAGAATTCTTCTTCTGTCATCAGTCCCTGCCACATATAGAATACAAACATGAAAATCAGTGTGGTAAATACACCCTTCTGCATGTCGCAGTCCATAAGAACGGTAGATGCAATCAGAACACCAATCGGCAGGAAAATATTCATAACCTTCGGGTCGGTCGGAACAACACTGTCCTTACCACCGCGGATGTCCATCTTTTCAGATCCCGGGGGCGCTAAAGGACCGCCCTGTGCCACTCTGTGGAATGCTTCCTTCATTGGTCCGAACACCGGAATCACACCGATAATAATCAGCGGAACAACGATTGCTGCAATCCAGCCGTAGAAGTTATAAGGAATTGTTTTGATAAAGTACTGCATGCCTTCGCCTGCAGGAGCCCATCCTGTGGTTTCCAGAATACGGCCGCAGAAGATGGCCCAGGTGGAAATCGGGATGATTACACACAGCGGTGCTGCTGTAGAGTCTACGATGTAGGACAGGAATTCACGAGGAACCTTATGCTTGTCCGTAATCTTGGTCATACATGCACCAACTGTCATGGAATTCAGATAGTCGTCGATAAAAATTACGCAACCGAGAATCCAGGTACAAATTAAAGAAGAAGTCTTTGTCTTTGCCTTAGAGGCAATCCATTCACCAAATGCATAGGCACCGCCAGCCTTCTCAATCAGGGCTATTATGCTGCCCATCAGGCCGCATACAATCAGCAGGAATGCGATGTCCTCATTCATCATGGTCGCCAGTGCAGCATCACTGAAATTGGTGAAGGTGTTGGCAAGCCACGATTCATTGTTTCCCATGGTTTCAGGTCTTGAAACCATAATAAACCCCAGTATGGAAGCCAGAATCAGCGCTTCCAGAATACGCCGGGTAGCGAAGATATAAACGATTAAAAAAAGCGCAGGCAATACCGACATAAATCCATAATCAATCGGATCAGCCGGCAGGAAATTGGTTATAGCTACTGTTATAATCAAAGCCGCAAAAATAATTGCCAGAGTCTTTCTTCCGCTAGCGGATTGAGCCTCGGATCCGTATTTTTTTCTCAACTATCATCTCTCCTCTCGAAAAAAGCCCTTCGGCAGTATCAGCCTTCGCCCAAAAGGCTGCTCTGCATACAGGCTCACTAATTAAGCATAATTATAACAAATTAGTTCTAAAATTCAACATTATTTTCTGTTTTTTTATGTTGTATTGCCATGTTTTTTTGGGTATTATATTTTGTAGAAAATCTCACGAAAAAAGGAGCGAAACCACTATGGATATGAATAAATTTTTCTATGATCTGGATCAGTTTTTATTAAACAAGCAGTTTGATGAAGCAGAAGAATACATGAAGCAGGGACTTGCGAAAGCGGAAGATGAATGCGCTGCAGGTGCCACTATTTCCATCTGCAATGAACTGGGTGGCTACTACCGTGCCACTTCCCGCTATGCAGAAGGCATTCCTCTGTACGAAAAGGCACTGGAACTGATTTACCAGCTGGGCCTCAACGGTACGGAACATCACGGCACTACCCTGATCAATTATGCTACTACAGTAACTCTGATCGGGGATATCGAAAAAGCCCTGGCACTGGATAAGGCCGCTGCAGCCATTTTTACAGGAGAAGGCTTTGCACTGGACTACCGTCTGGCAACCCTGTATAACAACATGAGTTTCCTCTGCATGGATCTGGGCCACTACGCAGAAGCGGAAACAAGCCTGAACGACGCACTTTACATCCTGAAAACTCTGGATGATACAGAAATCGACGTGGCAGTTACATATACCAACCTTGCCGGTGTCTACCTGGCTCAGGAAAAACTGGACGAAGCCAAGGTAACCATCAAGCAGGCACTGGATATCTTCATTACCGAAAGCGGCCGTGATGATGTCCACTATGCAGGTGCAGTGAATCTGCTGGGCGAAATCTACTTCCGCGAAGAACAGTATGAAAAGGCCTCTGCCCTCTTTGAAGAAGCTATGAAACTGACTGCACGTGACTATGGTGCAGAAACCCAGACCTACGCAATCCTGTGCCAGAACCTGGCATCCTGCCTGGATGAGCTGGAACGCAGTGAAGAAGCAGAAAATTACCGCCGCAAGGCAGATGAAATTCTGAGAGGAATCGGACTGTGAAGGGCCTGATTCTGGCAGAAAAATATTATAACGAATTTGGCAGCCGGATTCTTTCCGCAGCAGAAGAACTGTGTCCCGGTCTCAGCAGCCGTCTTTCCATCGGTCTTGCAGGGGAAGGTTCTCAGTGTCTGGGATACGATGACACACTGTCATGGGACCATGACTTCGCACCGAGCTTCTGTGTCTGGATGTCTGATGAAGACTATGCCGCATACGGTCCTGTCCTGCAGACAGTCTATGAAGAACTTCCCGGGGAATTCTGCGGTTTTTCCCGTCAAAATATCCTCGCCCCACACCGCCTCGGTGTCATGGGTGTATCGGACTTTTTCCGTTCTCTCACCGGGATACCGGAAACAGAGGAAGACTGGCTTTTTATACCGGAAGATGCACTGGCAGCTGCCGTCAGCGGACGAATCTGGCAGGATTGCTGCGAAGAGTTCCGCAGTGTCAGAACTCAGCTTAATAATTTCTATCCGGCAGATGTTCTCAGAAAGAAAATTGCAGCCCGTGCTGCAGTAATGACTCAGGCGGGCCAGTACAACCTGATCCGCATGATGAAACGGAATGACAGAATTGCCGCCATGCAGGCCGCTTCCAGATTTGCAGAAGCAGCCATTTCCATGGTTCATCTGCTCAGCCGGAAATATACACCGTTTTACAAATGGGCTTACCGGAGCCTGCAGGAACTGGCGGAAACATCTGCTCTGGCGCAGCTTGTATCGTCAGAACTTGCCGGACTGCCGGAAGCATGTATTTTGCCGGAAAAAGAAGGAATCGAAAAAACATTTGATATTACAGAAACTATCTGCCGGGCAGTTTCGGAAGAACTGCGCAGACAGAGATTTTCAGAAACGGAAAGCAGTTTCCTCCAGGACCACCTGAATGATATTATGAACGGAATCATAAATCCGGAGATTCGCGCCATGCACCCTATGGCAGATCCGGCATCCCGTTAAGCAGAAAGGAGCAGAACAATGGATATGCAGACTATGATTGAATCAATCATTGAAATTGAATGGGAAATGTTCCAGCATACAGAAAACATCGGCGGCCGTGCCAGCTGTCAGGATGACTTTGAGACATTCTATATCATGAGAGGCAGCCAGTACGCCAACTGGTCCGATGAAATGCGTGAATGCTGGCTGAACTTCCTGAAACAGAGTCAGGCAGAGGGACGCAATCTGGTAGCTGAAAAATACGGACGCATGATGCAGTTCACCAATCTGCACCACTATAACAAACACATCAAGCCTTTTGTTCCTGCCGTGCCGCAGAGTCACTACAACATGATTAACACCATCGTAGAGGCACAGATTAGCTGGGAGAAGGATTTTGCAGCAAAGTACCCTAAACTGTCCAGGGCGGGCCGTCCGGTCACCTCAGAGGGCGATTTAAACGGTTTCACTTCCATGGAAACCTACTCCCGCGGGGAGCTGCAGACCTATCCGGAAGAACTTCTGCAGCTTTATGCAGAGTACG
Organism: Anaerovoracaceae bacterium; assembly: GCA_045578745.1. Lineage (GTDB taxonomy): Bacteria > Bacillota > Clostridia > Peptostreptococcales > Anaerovoracaceae > RGIG7179. The sequence goes on along the minus strand of JAZNKW010000019.1, from coordinate 5,014 downwards.
TGCAGCAGCTGAAAGAGGAAGGCAGAAATCTTTCCATGATGATTCAGCAGACTACAGTTCTGATGTACGGATATGATACAATAGAAGAAGCGGAAAGCTCCCTGTGAGCCTTCCGCTTTTTTATTGCCTTCATTTGTTTTTTTATTCTTCCGGGTCAAACCATTCAATCTTAAAGCCCATCTCCCAGTCAGAGTTTCCAGCCCGGTTCCGGTTCTTTTCCAGCTTGCGGTCCGTACTGCCGCCACGCCGCATCTGACGGCGGAAACAGCGGTCACAGACATGGAACTTAAAGTTTGGAGGAAGAGGGAATCCGCAGGACTTACATTTCTTCAGATACCCTTCCTTGGTTTCCAGCAGCAGAGAGTTGATTTTCTCGCAGAGCTGCAGTTTTTCCACCATAGTTTCGTCTTTTTCACCGGAACGCTTCAACATGCGGCTGTAAACATCCAGAGCAGCATACTGCAGTTCACAGTCTTCCAGAGTCAGCGCATCCTCATCGATGAAATCAGGGTGAGGCATCGATTCTTTGCGGAAAAATGCCTGACAGCAGGACTTCCAGTACGCCACCAGTTCCGGAGACTTTACATCCACCGGACAGGTAATGCAGGAGAATACCTCTTCCTTGGTCGCCTTCTTCGGCACCGGCTTCATTTCCTCGTAAAGAACCATGGATTCCCACATATCTTCCCTGCTGAATCCTTCCACCGGTGGAAGTTCCTGCCATGCATCCAGCAGCTCCTGCAGAGTGTAGTCAGAGCTGAGGGCCTCCTGAGGGAATGGAATAGTCAGATGGGTTACCGGAGGTGTCTCTTCTTTCAGACAGTACTCAATATGCTCCGGTGTATCCATGGTGAGAACATATCCCACGTCATATTTTCCAAAACGGCCTGCGCGGCCTGCAATCTGTTTCACTTCGCTGACCATGAGGCGGCGGGTGGATACCCCGTCATACTTCTTGGTCTTGCAGAAAATTACGCGTCGGATCGGCAGAGACACACCCATACCGATGGCATCGGTAGCCACAACCACCTGAGTTTCACCGGAAGCAAACTTTCTCACTTCCTCACGGCGGGATGGCGGCGGCAGAGCTCCGTAAACCACACTGGCCTTTACGCCGGCCGCTTCCAGTTCGGCTGCAATCCGCAGCACTTCTCTTCTGGAGAAGGTAATCAAAGCATCTCCCGGCTCCACATTTTTCAGGTCTGTAAATTCACCTGCAAATTCCAGCGGCGTCAGTCTCTTATGGTGCACCACTTCACAAGTACTGCCTGTGTTCTTGATCAGTCCTTCGATAATATTCAGCCCTTCCGGTGCTGTACAGATATGAAGTTCATCTGCATCCAGGGACAGAATCGCTCTGGTCCAGTGGCTTCCCCGCTCACGGTCTGCCACCAGATGCGCCTCGTCCACTACCACCACATCGTAGTGCTTATAGTAATCGCACATTTCGATAGTGGAAGCTACGATGTTACTGAACGGTACATCTATTTTTTCTTCTCCGGTCAGCAGACTGCAGGGAACCCCCGCTTCATTGAGAGTATCGAATACTTCCAGTGCCAAAAGTCTCAGCGGTCCCAGGTAAGCACCGCTTTCCGCCTTCTTCAGAGCCTGCAGGGCATCGTAGGTCTTACCGGAATTGGTCAGGCCCACGTGGATATAAACCTTACGTGACATATCCTTCGCCTGCTCGATCATCTCCATGCCGCCGTAGGACAGCAGCAGACTGCGCATGTCTTCCTGTCTCTGACGCTGCTTTCTGCGGAGTGCCTCTACCCTGGCAAAATCTCTGCGGAAATCATCCTGCTGGACGATCATTTCTGCTTCGCTCTTCAGCCAGTAATGATGTGAGTCATCCTTCCCCAATCCCAGCTCGTAACCACGGCCTGCATCAGGGAAATATTTCTTTATCAATGTATCATTAAGACGGTATGTTTCCATCAGCTCCATCCGGTTGAAATATTTCCACCGATTGCTTCTCTTCCGTCTTCCTCTGTGTCTTTTCTTCGCCATAAATTTATAACTGTACTTTCTTTCGTTTATTTCATGCAGATGCATACTTTTTATATTCTACCAAAACAGCCTGTTTTACACAACAGAAAAACTGCCATTTCCTTTCGAAAACAGCAGTTCTGAATGATTTATACATTTTTTGATGCCAGTGCCTTTTCCAGCCAGTCTTTTCCGTCTGTAAAACGTGCAACCACAAAGGAAATCACATAATCTCCGGCTGAATTCACCATGGTTGCCGGCGGATCCACCAGATTGCCGATAGTGATTGCAATCGGATAGGCAATCTCCAGCTGTGTTGGGAAGAAGATGGAACACATGATAAACTCCCCAATATAGCCTCCGCCCGGAATGCCGGACATACCTACAGAGGATACCACAGCTACCAGAATGACCAGCAGATATGTTTCGATTCCTTCAAAAGGAATTCCGAATACACCGAAGAGGAAGGCAATTTTCAATACGCAGGAAAAGCAGGAACCGTCCATGTGCATGGTCGCACCCAGTGGAATTACAATTTCTGATACATCCTTTGGCAGTCCGGTTTCCCTGGCCACCTCCAGATTTGTCGGAATGGTTGCCACAGAAGAACAGGTTCCCAGTGACGTAACTGCAGGGCGCAGAATATGCCGGAACATCTCACGCGGTCCCTGCTTTCCGCCTCCGAACCAGGCAAACAGCGGAAATGCAATCAATACATAAATGAGGCAAGCGGGATAGTATACTGCCAGTCCCCTGCCGTAACTTCCGGCAATGGCAGGACCGTAAGTCGCCACCAGATCTGCAAAGAATCCCAGAAACGCGATTGGCGCGTAGTATGTAATTATTTTTACGATCTGCATCATGACACCGGACAAATCTTCCAGCCATTTTGCAATGACAGAATTTTTGCCGCCGTTGAGCTGAACACCGAATCCGAACAAAATAGAAAATACGATGAGCGGCAGCATGGCCCGCCGTGACAGAAGTCCCACAAAGTCTTCTGCCGTAAAGAAACTTACCAGAAGATCAGCCAGGGATTTCTGTTCGCCCACTTCCCCTGCTGCAAGATTGCCCCATGGTTCTGTTACCGGAGGAATCAGTTTCATCAGAATCATCATAATGACTGCCGCAATAGCCCCTGTTACAAGAAACGCCGCAATGGTAGTCCCCATGACCTTCCCTGCTCTTTTTCTGCTCTGCATATTCGCCACTGCACCTGCAATGGACGCAAAGACCAGCGGAACCACGATACAGAACATGAGATTGATAAATACAGTACCAAGAGGTTTCAGCACAGAGGCCCCAGTGGCCGTCATATTCCCTTCCCCATCATACGTATTAGGCCAGAGTGCACCGATAAGGCATCCGATAATAATGGCTGCTACCATGGCAATCAGTATACCATAATTGCTTTTAAATGATTTTATGTCCATATAGTACTCCTTTCTTATGCCTCTATCATTCTATGCTGCTCCGTAAACGATATGTCTCCCGCCAGCAGGAAATCCAATTGAAAAGGGATGCTCCCATTTTCGGAAACATCCCTTTTTCTGTTATTATAGATTTTTATTTTTTCACAGCTTTCCAGATCAGACCGATAACAAGACCTGCCAGTGCAGGGCAGATCCAGCCCATGCCCAATCCGAAGAATGGCAGCACATTGCCCACAGCATCCAGAAGCGGATCCACATGGAGAAGCGCTCTCGCACCTTCCGGCAGTGCCTTCAGCAGATCGAAGAATGCAGACACCAGAGTCAGTGCAGTAACAGACACATATACTCGTCTGTCATCTCCGAAGAATCTTCCGAATAAAACCAGAAGAATCAGAGTGATTGCCAGCGGATACAGGAACATAAGCACCGGTACCGCATAAGTAATAATACTGGTCAGACCCAGGTTTGCAACCAGGAATGCCACCCCTGCGAAAATGCAGGTCCACACCTTATTGGACGGTCCCTTCGGGAACAGCTGGGTGAAAGTTTCCGCACAGCTGGTAGTCAGACCAACAGAGGTCTTCAGACAGGCAAAGGTTACAGTCACAGCCAGAATCAGGGTACCAATTCTTCCGAAATAGTGGTTTGCAATGATATACAGTGCTTCTCCGCCATTTGCACAGGCTTCGGTAATACCGCGGCTCTGCACCCCAATCATGGTGATAAAGATATAAATAATCCCCATCAGCAGACAGCTGAAAACACCTGCCTTTACAGTACTTGCAGCAATGTCTCCAGGTTCTTCGATTCCCAGTCCCTTGATTACATTGATTACCACGATACCGAATGCCAGACCAGCCAGCAGGTCCATAGTATTATAGCCTTCCAGGAAACCATTGAAGAAAGCACCGGACTGATAAGCTGCTTCTGGCTGAATTGCATCAATGCTGCCCATTGGAGAAATCAATGCGGCAATAATAAAGATTGCCAGACAGCAGAGGAATACCGGATTCAGGATTTTGCCAATCCAGGTCATAATCTTACCAGGCTTCAGAGAAAAGCCCAGAACAACCAGGAAAAATACAGCAGAAAATACTGCCAGCGCAAGAGTTTCGGATGCACCTTCTCCCAGAAGCGGTGTAATTGCTACTGTAAAAGGTACTGTTGCACAGCGCGGGCTGGCAAACAGAGGACCGATAGTCAGGTACAGTGCACAGGTAAAGAATACACTGTACTTCTTACCAACCTTGTTACCCAGATCGTAAAGGCCATTGCTGCGGCTGATCCCCAGTGCTGCTACGGCAAGCAAAGGCATACCTACACCGGTAATCAGAAAACCTGCTACCGCTGCCCAGATATTATGTCCAGCCATCTGTCCCATATAAACAGGGAAAATCAGGTTGCCGGCACCGAAGAACATACCGAAAAGCATGCTGGTGATAGTAATGGTTTCACTAACAGTGAGACCACGTTTGATTGTTTTGTTGTTACTCATAGAACATACACTCCCATTCAGATATAGTTTTCAAAGAAAAAGACTGTTGATTGCTCAACAGTCTTTCTTATGGAGGCGACACCCAGATTTGAACTGG
>JAZNKW010000018.1:0-38834 GCA_045578745.1 Anaerovoracaceae bacterium | reverse complement strand
ATGGTACCTCCATATGGCCGGGCAACCGCACAACTTAACTATACAATAACCCTCTGACATAGTAATTTCAACGGTTCCGCTTGCCAGATTAAGTTCTGTATTAGGTGAATTGAAACTGGAAGTTACTTTGGCAAATAATTTCGATTATAAAAATATCGATATGTTTTTATTTTTTGTCCTTTTTTTGATGCCAGAACAGTTATATATACAAGAGGCATTTTAACTAAATATTTATTTCATCCACCAACAAACGGCTGATGAAATGTCCGTGTTATGAGAGGACTTTCTCTTAGTCTGATTTTGGCAGGGATGGAATTATGCCGGGGATGCGTGTCTGGAGACCCGACGTGGCGAAGTACCCGTGACCGCGGATTTTGATGAGAATCGTTATTTCACATCGAATCTGACGGAGTACGGATATGACAACCAAAATAAAATACACATTCATCAACGGTGATGTTTTGGAGGTGGAGGCCGAGGATAGTTTCGCGGCCTATATTCTTATGGACCGGCTACGGGAGGAAAATTCCAACCGGAAGCATCGAAGATACAATTTCAGCCTTGATTCTATGAAGTTTGAGGATGAACGGTTTGCAACTCAGTGGGGAAACCCGGAAAAGCATCTGATTAGTCGTGAAGAGTATGAAGCTCTCTCTAAAATCCTGGAAGAACTGACTTCGACCCAGAAGAGGCGACTGATATTGCGGCTGTCGGGGATTACCTATCGGGAGATTGCGAAACAGGAAAACGTGGACGTGAAGAGTGTTTTTCAGTCTATCGAAGGAATCCGGGCCAGGCTGCAGCGGTATCTGAATCATAGGAAGGATGAATGAGGACAGACGCCAGGGGACTGGCGTCTGTATTAGCTGGGAGTATATTATTTATATGCGGGGAATTTTATGATATAATACTATATACTGTCGATAAAGGAGAATAAATATGATGCTGAAACAACTCAGTGACTCAAAAGTGTTTCCAAATGCCGCATCTTTCTACAAGTTTATATCATCTGTACTTCGTCAAAAGGCACTGATACAGAATCAAAAAATTGAATTTGAAGTCGGAGTAAATGATTTAAATTTGCAGAATTATTTTAAAAAAAATGCCACTTTCGATGCTATTGCATTAAATGGATTTCAACAAATTGACTCGATCGTAATATTCGAATATAAATATAACTTATCTGGTGAGCATCTGAAACGGGATTTGGAAAAGACCTTCTCGTATTATAACAATATTTTTGCAGAGGAAATTCCTTTTACTATTGTTCTTATAGCCAATTCATTCATTAACATGGATGATATACTGCCGGAAAAAAATAGGTATAATTTTGTTTATGAAATTTTGGATAGAACTGTTATAGAAAAATGGATTGAGGACTATCGTGTAGATTACTCCAATGCACTTGCAATATCATCAATAAAGGCCAAACGAGTTATTGATTTTGATGAAAATGATCTTGAGAAAAAGACGCAAAGAAATATCAATACACTTCAGAAGATTGTAAGGGGAAAGGAAAATTTCGCAATTGTATTAGGTGCGGGAACCTCTACTGAGCAAGGGGCTAAGTCATGGATTCCACTTCTTGATTCTATGAAAAAAGAATTAGAATTAAAGAATAAGGTGGATGATAGTACTAATGTTAGCAAAAAAATTGGGGATTCAAGTTTAATTACTGCTCAGTTATGTAAAGAACTATACAGGGATGAAACGGAATTTTGTTGGGCAGTTCACAAAGGATTATATGAAAAAAGAGTGCCTATTAGTCCAAATTTTACAATATACCAGGTTATTAGAATTATCGAAAAGTGCCAAAGAAAAAAACATTTTCGTATACTTACATATAACTTCGATGATTATTTAGAAAATGGCTTAAGCGATAGGGGCATACGGCACAATGTGCTTTATGATAATAAATGCGAAATTGATGAAGCGGTATCAATCTATCATATCCATGGTTTTCTTCCACGTGTGCAATATAAAAAGGATTTAAATAAGCGCCATATTAGTTCGATTTATTTAACGGAAGCTAATTACAACGACTTGTATAACCACCCGTATAGCTGGCATATCACAAGTCAATTATCTTTTTTTAGGGAAAATTGTTGCTTATTCATCGGATGCAGCTTAACAGATCCTAGTCTACGACGTTTGCTTGAAATGACTAAGCAGGAAAATCGTACACATTTTGCAATATTGAGGAAAGAACTTAAAAGTGATAAAGACTTAGTCATAGCAACAAACCACTTCGCTAGATTGGGGATAGAAGTTATATGGATAGATGATTTTAAAGAAATAAAATCAATTGTTGATAAAATTATCCTATGAATGTACTAAAGTCACGTTATTCTGGGATTAATGAGATATTAAGCGTAATCCCTTATTAATTTTGATATGATATAAAATACTAAAAAGTACATACATTGATGCTTTGTTGGGGGAGGATAAGGTATAAATATGTGTCTTTATTTAGGAAATAATGACAGTCTTACATACAAAAAACAAGAGCATGTTTTTCCTGCTGGCCTGGGAGGAAAAAGGAAACTAGAATATGGCGCAGTTTCTGATCAAGCTAATGAATTGTTTTCGGCTATTGAACTAAAACTTATACGACATTCATTAATTGCATTTGAACGTATGATGTATGGACCGGGAAAAAGAGGATCGCTTAATCCAAGAAAGGCTTCAAAATCTTTAATAAACATTGGTTTGCAAAATGATGGACAACCGGTTCTATGTTACACATCAGAAGGAAAACCATATAATATTCCTCAGTTCCATAGACATGAAAAAGAGGCTATTGTATCTGTCCCAAACGAACAATCAGATGGAGAAAAACAAGTTGAAGATTTTTTAGCAGCACTAAAATGTTTCTCTGGGAAATATGTATTTTTGAAGAGTGAATACATTCCTGAAGGTGATATTATAATTGGCTTTTTCGATGAAAAATACTATGTTGCAACTAATTCGGAACAAGTAAATGAGGCTAGTATTAAAAAAGATATATATGCTTTTATAAAAAGTTTTAAGATGAAAGAATTAGAATATGGGGAACATCATGCTGTACAATCACATATATTTATGGAAAATTCAGATATAGCACGTGTTTATGCGAAAGTTGCCATTAATGTTCTTGCACTCCTGAAAGGTGTAGAATATGCGAGCCATACTAATTTTTCTAATATTAGGAATTGGATTGTAAGTGGTGAATCATCAAATGATTACTTCTTTCTGCCTCAAGTCCAAAATGAAAAAAATTGGTTTATGAATGTATTACCGAACAAAGCACATTGGTGTGTTCTAACTGCTAATAATTATGAGCTACAGGCAATCGTATGTTTTTATAATCGTTATATGAGGCGGTTTAATTTAGGGAAATTGCCCGATGACGAGTATTTTCTCGTAGATGGCTATATCTGTGATTGGGAAAATGAACAAGAATATAGCTTGGCACAATTTGTTGATACGATTGTTGGGTTCTAATAACTAGCAAATAAGATTAAGGAAGTTTAAATAATGGAATACTTTAATTTTTATTTTGATGAAACTTTTCATGATCGAAAGATTACTATTAAACCGGAAGGAAAAATTAATATATTTGATGAAGACAAAAATGACAATTATGTGGGAGCCTTTTGGGGATATAACAAAACATGTGAATTAGAAATACACGAAAAGTTGAAACAGCTGGAAGAAAAACATAAAGCAAAATTTGATCTTAAAGGAGAACTAAAGTCTAAAACAATTAAAAAAAAGAATTTTACATTTGGTATTACTTCTCTACGAGAAGAAGCAATGAATTTTTACCGAGATTATTTTGATTTAATGAATGATATTTCTCCAATAATTCACATTAATGCTATTAGTAAAGTAGAACTTCTAGTAAGGAATATATTTAATGTACAAGCGTTTTGTGGCATCCCGGACAATGTAAGAAAAATTTTCTATTATAGTATGTCAAAATTCCTTCTGACATATCATACTCCAGAGTTAATTAAATCAATGTATAATGCGATAGAATGCGGAACTGGAAGTGAGTTCAGAATCATTTTGTTGGAGCATTTGTTTAAAGTGATTGGAACAATGGAAGGTATAAAGAGAAAGCCAAGGGAGGTAGACGCATGCAAGCTTCTTATAGATTTAATAGTATACTATGATACTGATTTTGAATTAAAAGAGAAGTATAATTTTGTTTATTTTCAAAATTTCGATGGATTATTAAATCTTTTAGAAGAAAAAAATATCAATTCCCAAAATGTGAATTTAATCATTGATAGAGAAGAACAAACATATAAAGCTATTCCAATAGAAAAATTTGCATCAGTTGGCCAGAAAGATTCAACGGAATCTATTGAAGTACGTTGTGCGGATTTTTTATGTGGCTTTATAGGTAAAATGATGTTTGCATTGATGAATGATAAGACTATTAAAGAAGATCCTGTATTGAGTATTAATAATTTGAGAGAGAACGATATTGAAAGGAAACATTTGTTAAGTAAAGAGTGGTTTGAATTAAAACAAAAACATTTTGATCTATATAAATCAATTTATTTATTATTGGTTGCTAAACAATCATCATATTGGTCTACAATGACGTGGAGTTTTTGTGACCAAGTTTGTATGTTCTACTCTTTACTTAAATATATATATTCGTATGATAGTTTCGAGCAATTTAAGAGTATAGCAGCAGAAACACATGCAGAATATTTTAACTCCGCATGTTGTTCGGATTTGGAAAAACATTACACAAACTTTTATAAGTAGAAAACTCAAAAGTATAACCAGTTTGCAGAGGTATTGGAACCACGGGTATGATGTAATTTAATAGTTCCAAATAGCTTGTTTCTAAGAACAATAGACGAGGATAATATTTTACGATACTGCCTTACGAATGATATATAAACGACTATAAGTTCCCTAAGGTTCTGAGAGTGTTTTCTCGGAATCCTATTTTTTTAATCGTGAGGAGCATGCAAAGATATGTTTGACGTTTAAAATAGAGGATAAAATGTAAATGGTAAACCATCAGTACCTCGATAGGAATTCTAAAACGTTTTAAAATACTGTTAATTATTATAGTGGAGAATATATAATCTGAAAGAGGTAATTGTTATGTATATCAATGGTATTGATTTCCCGAATGAAATAATAAATGCTGCAAATGAGAGCACCCTAGTTGTTTTTGCCGGTGCAGGAGTTTCTATGGGTGAGCCAACCTGCCTTCCGAATTTTGAGAAATTAACTGAATATATAGCGGAAGGTACGTTATTTAAGAAAGAAACTAATGAGTCATGCGAAGCCTTTTTAGGAAGACTGAAGAGTAATAATATAAACGTTAATAAAATTGCAGCTGAAAGACTGTCTGAATTGGAATTAAAGCATAATTGCTCCCATGAATATATTATTGATTTATTTCCTGATATTTCAAAAGTTAAAATAGTTACAACAAATTATGATTATATGTTTGAAAAAGTTTTTGAAGAAAGAGGAATACAGTCTGTAAAAAGTTATAGTTCACCAGCTCTACCTTTGGGAAATGATATTAAAGGTATTATTCATATTCACGGAGAAGTAATGGAACCAGAGTACATGGTTTTAACCGATGAAGACTTTGGAATTGCGTATTTATCAGAAGGATATGTATCTCGTTTCTTAGTCAAACTGTTTGAAAAATATACTGTACTGTTTGTTGGTTATAGTTACAATGATATGATTGTGCGATACCTGACAAGGGCGATGACAAAATCTAGGAAAAACGATAGATTTGTGCTTACAGATTCTGTAGACAATCATTGGTCAGCATTAGGTATACGGCCTATTCTTTATGATAGCGGAAAGCATAAAGAAATGTATGAAGGGTTAAATTCCTTTGGAGAAAGGATGAAAAGAGGTCTTTGGGATTGGAAAGATAGATTATGTATGCTTGGAGATGTTCCTCCAGCTGACCTATCGGCACAAAGTGAATTAGAGTTTTGTTTATCTGACGTCAATAAAACTCGAATATTATTGGAATATATAAATGGTGAAGAATGGCTAACATGGGTAGATGAAAGAAATTTATTAAATAGTTTATTTAACGAAAATGTTTTATTAAATGAAGCAGAAAAAATGTGGCTGAACTGGTTAATTGATAATTATGTGGGGAATAAAGATGATCTAGTTAAACGATTAATAATAAAGCATGGTAATCATATTAATAAGGCCCTTGCAGACAAAATAATAGATAAAATTCTTTTTAAACAGGATGTGTTTAATGATGAACTTCTTAAAGAATATGTGATATTACTTAATCCCTTCTTAATTGGTACATGGCAAACTTATGAGCTAATTGGAGTTGTTATGGACAGAGGCCTTTACCATTTGGGGTGGTCCTTATACAAAAGCCTTTTTACTTATAAAATGGTGTTGGAAGAGAGCTATTTTTCTTCTTTGGGTGAGAAAAAAAACATTTACAAACATCATTTTATTTCTATGTCTTACTGTGCAAAAGACATTTGGGAACGTTTTGGAAACGTTTTTATCGAACATAATTCACTCAATATTTTGCATTTTGGAATGGATTTTATTGAAAAAATTCATTTTGATTACGCCCATTTGGGACAGGCATCAAGGGAGGTAGAACCTTTCGAATTGATTGCTAACATCTCATTTAATGAAAAAAGAAACAATCACTTTGAAGAAGATGAAATAACAGTTTTAGAAAATGCTCTTCTAAGTGCTTTTTTCAACATGGAAAAAAGCATGAGCGTATACTCAAGAGAATATTTGAGTCGTTGTATTAAATCAGAATCGCCACTGTTACGTGTAGTCGGATTAAAAATGCTTAAGGATAGTTCTTCTTTTAATTTTAATGAAAAAGCTGAACTGTTGTTAGAAAACATAAGTCTTTACTCGCTTTGGGAGAAAGAAACGATTTTTAAATTAATTTCAAATATATTTGATCAATTAAAACCTGAAATTAAAGAACGAATTTTGGACGCTATTGAAAATGGACCTGCGTCAGAGGACGATGAGATTAGGGCATATCAGAAATATAATTGGTGTGTCTGGTTGAAATTAAGTTGTGAAGATAATCAACGTGTAAATGAAATTATTAAAATAATCAAATTCCAATATCCGCATTTTCAAGAAAGAGAAAGACCTGAAGTTGCTTTTTATTCCGAGGCGGCGACATGGACTAATAACACAAGTCCAGTTTCTAAAGACGAGATGATGATGATGGATGTCATAGAATTGAAAAAAATTCTCACTGAGTACAATAAAGACGATTGGGAACAACCCAACCGAGCAGGGTTGCTCGACGTTTTTTCGGATTCTGTAGCTTCTGATTTCTATTGGACTATTCAAATGTTGGAGATGATAATTAAACATTTTCCTTATGACTCAGATGTTTGGAATTTTTATTTTATAGGGTTAGGGAAAAGCAACTTTTCAGTGGATGAATATATGATTATTTTACGCAGATTAGCCTTCAAAGAGTTGATTGAGATACGGAATGTAAATCTTGTTCACTTAGTGGAAAAAATATTGAAATTGGAAGCTGTTAAAATCCAGTTTGACCAATATGAAAACGAATTATCAAAGATACAAGATTGCCTTTGGAAATGGGGACGTATGGATGTTGGTTTTGAAACTGGAAGGCTGATTGATCGTTGTTATAATTGTTCAACTGGGTTAATAGTTTCAAATTGGATACATATGCTATCATATGAAAATAAAGAGTCTATTCCTGAAAAATATAAGCGTATGTTTGCAGTGATGCTCGAAGATGATGAAAAACTGCAAGTGATATGTATTCTGGTTGGGCAGATGCGATTTTTATTTCATCGTGATAACGAATGGACAAAAGCAGTTCTATTTCCACTTTTGCAAAGTTCAAATTCAGAAGTTTTTAAAGCAGCGTGGACTGGGATTGTATGGTTTTCGAGAAATCTGTACGAAGAAATGGCAGATGAATTAAAAAATATATATTGTTCTTCAATAAAAAGAATAGATGAATTAAAAGGCGAAGTAAGAGAAGGGCTTGTAGATTTATATACCCTTTTAACCATTTATGTTATTGATAATCCTATACCTGAGTATATCCCTGCTTTCTTTAATGTCGCTAAAAAAGAGGATAAAACGAGATTTGCACAATGCATTACACATGTGTTGAGCCATATGAAGGACGAACAAAAGTATCATCTATGGGATTCCTGGCTGAAAAAGTATTGGATAAATAGAACTAAAAATATTCCAGTACCTTTAGACGAAGGGGAAAAAACAGAAATGATGGACTGGTTTTTTGAAATGAAAGACTTTTATACTGAATGTATATCCATATTCTTATCACAAAATAATATCCAAAATGTAAAAAGTACATTTTGGATTAAATTAAAGAACTCCGAACTAATTCAAAGGTTTCCTGATGATACAGCCAAACTACTGACTTTCATATTAAATTCTGAATCAAGCTTAAATTACAGGGAATCTATTGTGATGGAAATTGCAAGAACGATAATTTGTGAAGATTTATGCATAGAAAACGAATTTAAAGAAGCATTGCTTAAACGGGGACTATTAAAATAATCTGAAACTCTCTTGATATAAAAATAATTTAAATGTGTATTTCTACTAAAAAATCGCATATTAGAGATGCTCTTGCTAAAAATTATTGACTTTTTATTATATTCAGAATGAATAACCCCAACAAACCCCACCTCAAATGTCCGTATTATGAGAGGACTTTTCTCTCATGATACGGACTTTGATAATTTTATACCTTTTATCAGGTACATTCCCAACGTCAATGCGATGAGCATAGAGCACTTCAGCCGGTCCGCCAGGATGGTTCAAGAGAACTGAGCGATTTTAACTGGGCTGAGAATTCGGATGGCTTCCGGATCTGCGATGACAGCGATTGGGGATAATGATACTCCTGCTCAGCCACAGCCCCGCACCGGGATCATGCAAAGGGAGCAGCTTAGAATGGACAAGGGGTGAGATTCCCGTGGAGCCGCGTCGCCAGCGGCCGCCTGATGAAATATTCAAATCTTTTCTCTGCAATATCAAAGAGTATGTAGACGATATTCTTTGATATTGCAGAGTGTTTTGTGTCCTACTTTTAGTAGTCAGACATATTTTTTATCAGGGGGTGTGTGTATGAAACAGGAACAGACAATCATAGAAAATATATATAAGCACACAGATGAAACCATTCGAAAAGCTATTCTGCTTTCAAAGATTACAGAACTGATTGAAAAAGAAATCCTGTCAAGTGTGCGATTGGAGACCTTCGCACGTTTGCAGAAAAAGTGATTCTAATGTATTTTGACTGCAGAGGTGAAGGTTATGGAAATCGTTAACTACACGAAAATACCAAAGGTGGCCATATACTGCAGATTATCTGATGAAGACCGCAATAAGAAGAATCCAGAAGAAGACAGCCGGAGCATCCAGACCCAAAAGTCCATGCTGCGCGATTATGCAGCGGAACAGGGTTGGGAAATATACGACGTTTATTCGGATGATGACTATTCCGGAGCTGATTCCAACCGGCCTGAATATAACAGGTTGCTTGCTGACGCAGAAGCAAGGAAATTTGATATCGTTCTATGCAAACATCAGTCCAGATTTACCCGAGATATGGTACATGTGGAGACATACATAAATGAAAAGTTCAAAGAGTGGGGAATCCGATATATCAGCCTGCTGGATGGTGCCGATACAGCACTGGCAGGGAATAAAAAGAGCCGACAGATTAATGGGCTGGTAAATGAATGGTACCTTGAGGACCTTTCTGAGAATATGCGAAAGGCATATGCTACCCGAAAAAAAGAGGGGAAATACCTGGCCTCCTGTCCGGTATATGGATATAAAAAGGATCCTGAAGATCCCTATCATCTTATTATCGATGAACCTGCAGCAGAAGTGGTGCGTAGAATTTTTGACATGTACCTGGCAGGACACAGCATGAATGTAATTGCCCAGACTTTAAATGCGGAAGGTGTACCAACACCGACGAAATACAAAATTGAAATTCAGGGAATTAACTTTAAGGGCACTGAAAATCTGCGAAAAAGTAAGCGATACAGGGGAGAAACCGTATGGCAGAGCAGCTCGATTAATAGGATTTTGAAAAATGAAATCTATACGGGAGGTCTGTACCAGAATCGGCAGAAAACCGTAAGTTATAAAAATCATAATCGTGTTATGCTGCCCAGAGAGGATTGGATTATTGTCGAAAATACGCATGAACCCATCATCAACCGAAATGACTTTGAACGTGCGAAGTACAGAAATGGAAAACATCCGCGGGTGAAGATAAGTGGAGAAGGAAGTTTTTTTTCCGGAAAACTGGTCTGTGGTTACTGCGGTGGTGCAGTTGTAAGCAATAGCTGCAGGGGAGATGCATACCGGTACTATCGGTGTACGCGGCGCATCAACCTGAAGACATGTCCAGGGGTTTCTGTATCAGAAAAGCTTTTGAAGGAAGAAATCCTGAAGGAATTAAAACAGATTATTCGAAGCTGGTTTACTGAGGAGGAACTGAATCAGATTGCTGACCGGGTGAAACTTTCCAGGGAGTCTTCCCTTGACAGTCTGGAAAAACGGCTGGAAGAGAAGCGATATGAAAAAGAAAAACTGACAGAAAAGAAAGTAAGCCTATATACGAATATGACGGATGGAATCATATCTGCTGAAGATTACAGAGAATTGTCAGAACATTTCACACAAAAGCAACGTGAGCTGCAGCAGGAGATTGATTCAACAGAGACGGCGTTGGAGATGGAGCGGATTCGAGTTGAAGCACGGGAGGAAAAAGAACGCGAATTACAGCGTCTGGTAAAGGGTTCTATAGTTGATTTTCTCCTGTGTGAACAGCTGACACAAGAGATGCTGCAGACCTTCGTGGATTATGTTGAAGTAAGGAATGGACCCAAAAACGGGGTAAAAAATTTAATCATACATTGGACTTTTTAACAAGTTGGAGTTTTTTCGTGGCTGGTTGTTCACTGGTAATGGTTTGGCTGTGTAATCACTGCACGGACATCGCCGCCGCCTCCGTTGATTCTGCTGAATTCTCCGTTGGGGACTGTGGCCCGGTTCATGATGACGGTGGCGACAGCCCGCATGCCGTTGTCGCCCTCGCCGCCGGCTTCACATTGAATGAGCCGGGCAAAAAGTTCTCTTGTATCCAGTGGCATACTTTACCTCCTGTTTTTCCGGGTACTGATTTATTTTATGCAGAAATACAAAAAGTGTGTGGGAGAATAGAGTGCGTATGAAAAAAATCCAATGTAATAGAAAATTACCCCTTTTTTCTTGCCAAGGGTGAGGACAAAATCCATATTGTAATGTATAATGAACGGCAATAGTTCATTTGTGAGGGGAGAAAATCACGGAAATGGAGGAAACTATGAAACAGAATCTGATAAAAGTTAATATGCTTGGCAGTTTTTCTGTGGAAATTTCCGGGAAAGTGATTGATGACAGTAAAGGACGAACCTATAAGGCATGGCTGCTTTTGGCTTATCTTCTCTACTGCAGAGACCGTATGGTATCCGGGACTGAACTGATAAAAGTACTGTATGGAGATGAGGATCGTGAGAATCCACAGAATGCCTTCAGGGCGGTTTTGCATCGTGTACGTACATTGCTGGATAGTCTGGACAGTGGATGCGGAGATATAATTCTTTACCGGGATGGTGGATATTGCATTAATCCGGAATTTGAAGTGGAGAGTGACGTTGACAGATTTAATGAATTATGCCAAGCTGGTATCTCTGAAGAAAATGAGGAAAGAAGGACAGCGTATTTCCTGCAGGCTGCGGCGCTGTATCGCGGGCCGTTTCTTGAGAAACTATCTTCCGAAGCCTGGGCCAGATCTGTAGCGGTATTCTATCATGAAAAATACCTTACTCTTATAAAAGAAGTGCAGTCAGTTCTGCAGACGAAGAAACGTACGAAGGATATTATCGGTTTATGTATGGCAGTGCTGCAGTTTGAAAGCTATGACGAAGAATTGTATCTGTACTTGATGAGAAATCTGCTTGAATCAGGTAATCGCCAGGATGCAATTTCTGTTTATGATAAGATGTGCAAGCTGTTTATGGAGGATTTTGGTGTTCTGCCGTCGGAAGAACTGCGCAGTCTGTATAATCAGGCTGTCCGTGATTCCGGTGAAAGATATCGTTCTGTAGATGATTTGCAGGAAAATCTAAGGGATAAAGATACTCTTTATGGTGCATTATATTGTGATTATGATGTTTTCAAGGTACTTTACAATGCTACGGCACGGCTTTTGGACCGCACAGGTGCAGTCGTTCATGTTTGTATGTTCAGCCTTACCGATGAGAAGAATGGTCCTCTGCACAAGCGCAGCAGAGAGATTGCCATGGATAATTTCCAGGAGCTGATTCGTACCAGTCTGCGGAGAGGTGATGTCTTCACCCGCTGCTGTAATTCACAGTTTGCAGTTTTACTTCAGCTGGCAAACTATGAAAACAGCTGTATGGTCTGTGAGCGCATTAACGGAGCATATCGCAGGGCATATCCGCATTCCCCTGCAAGGATTGCATATTCCGTACGTGCTGTTCAGCCGGAATAAATAGTCAGTTGAATTAAAAGAGGTCAGATTTTGAATCTGACCTCTTTTTTTGTTATTTTTTCAGGTTACTTTTCGGATTAGTCTTCCTTACGGTTTAATCTGAGGCTCATCATTGCACCTGCTGCGGAGATTGCCATAATGAGCATCCATAATGTCATGTTGCTTTCATCTCCGGTCTTAGGTACGTCGCTCAGAGGTGCTTCCATTTCTTCGACTTCCTCAAATTCAGCCAGTGGTACATCTGCTTCTTCCATATTTTCCAGCGGAACTTCCTCTTCAGGAACTTCTACTACGGGAGCTTCTGCAGGAAGTTCTGCCTTTGGAGTTTCCTGCTGAGGCGGAATGTACACATATGGTGGGATAATGGTTGGATTCTGCGTAGGAGTCTGAGGGACGTAGGGGTTAGTGATAGTGAAGCCGCCGTTTTCATTAGGTGTAATTACGCTTGTGTAACCAGGAACTTCCACTTCAGCTACAGTATATTCAATCTTTGCACCGTCTTCGCTGGTAATATCCAGTTCAGTCCAGCTGCCGGTCCACTCATTTTCAGCATTCAGAGTAACAGTAGAATCAGTTTCATTGCCATTAACTAAGAGCTTGATAGTTACAGGCGGAAGTTCAGCACCTTCAGGAACACCTACCCAAACTTTGTTAACAGAAACAGAAGTAGTTTCAGGAATTGGATCTGGTGTAGGTGGCGTTTCAGTTGTACCGGTATAGGTATTGGTAATCAGGAATTCACCACGCATGCCGACTGCATAAGACGCTTCGAACTGGTTCAGAGCGTCAGAAGTTTTTTCGTTTACGTTGTGAACGATGTCCTGACCGGATTCGTCCTTAGCAGGAACATTTTCGAAAGTGCCTGCCCAGCCGTTTTCAGCTGTAAGAGTAACAGTCTGAACAACAGTACCATCCATCTTCAGCAGCTCAGCTTCGATAGACTGAGGATAAGCAGTGCCTTCAGGAACACCTACCCAGTTCTTGAATACAGGGATAGAAACAGTCACAGGATCCTGTGCAGGAGGTGTTTCAGTGGTACCGGTATAGGTATTGGTAATCAGGAATTCACCACGCATGCCGACTGCATAAGATGCTTCGAACTGCTTCAGGTCGTCAGAAGCCTTTTCGTTTACGTTGTAAACGATGTCCTGGCCGGATTCATCCTTAGCAGGAATCTTTTCGAAAGTGCCTGTCCAGCCGGTTTCTTCTGTCAGAGTAATGGTCTGAACCACAGTACCGTCCATCTTCAGCAGTTCAGCTTCGATAGACTGAGGATAAGCAGTACCTTCAGGAACACCTACCAAATTCTTGATAACAGGGATGGATGTAGTAATGTCCTTCCAGAATACAACGGAACCTTCGTAATTGTTTTTACCGCTTTCGTGTGCCTGATCGCTGTCAGTGGATGTATCATTTCCTTCATGAGCATACACTGTGATATATCCGTTACCGAGTGAAGATGTGAATGATACTTTTGCACCTGTAGTTAAACCGTTATCTGTAGCTTCCGGCAGATCAAATTTAAGGTTTATTCCGTTTACACTTGCATCAACATTTGAGAAATAGCCTTCAAGGGAAAGTTTAATATCGGAGGCCCCTCCAAAATCGGAATCAAGTTTAATTGCAACAGCAGCGTTTTTTCCACCGTTGCCAGGATCCGCAAATGCTGCAGAAGGAATCAGTGCTGCGATAAGCAATAATGCCATAAACAGTGAGAATAATCGTTTTCCTTTCATTTTCATAATATAACTCCTTTCTATTTACTTTCTTCATCATCTGCACATATGTTTTCTTCGGTTCTGTCCAATGCTTCACCCCGCGCACTGTCTATGAGGAAAACCAGTTCCAGAGCACTTCGGAAACTCTGTTCCTTTCCCTGACCAATCCAGCTGATAGAACCCTGCCAGCTGGCGTTTTGTCTGAAAAGAACTTTCACTGCGAAGGTTGCCAGTTTGCCTTGCAGCATTGGCTCTTCGGATGAACCATCCCAACTGTGAGAGATGGGATTTGAAAAGTATCGGGTACTGGTAAACGCCTGCGGAAAATTCATATCGTCCAGCAGGATTTCCATATCTTTCAGAAACTGCATAAGGTTGCTGAAAGATATACCTTCCTTCAGGTGGGGGTTATAGAGCCGTCCTGCCAGCTGGCTGTTCTCGTAGGAATCAACACAGATAGTGGTGGTTCGGAACTCATTTCCCCATTTGGTGTTTTTCATTCGGGCTCACCCCTTTCTTTATAGGCGTTATGATAAATTGTGATGTCATTATAGCAAGCTTGTGGTTATGCGAACTGTTATATTTTCAAAAAAACGTTCAAAAAATAAAAAATGAACTCTTTTCTGGAGTTCATTTTTTTTTAGCCCTTATTTCAGTACAAAGCTCATCTGTACCGGATTATGGTCGGAGTATGCGAACTGGTAATCTACTACATCAGCCTGCAGTACTTCCACATTGTCGGATACGATAAATCCATCAATGGTAATCTGGAAATTGGTTTCCGGGTCCCATGGCCGGTCTGCATTACGGCAGCTTGGAACCGGATCATCAGGATTGAATGGTGCGGCCAGTCTGAATCCCTCCGGAATATTCTCTACAGGAAGGGGCTGCGCCCAGCTGTAGTCAGCGCCTGAGACGCCGAAGATTTTGCCGGAATCACCAAGCAGGTCCTTGTTGAAGTCGCCGCCGCAGATGATGTAATTGCCTGCAGCGTATTCAGCGGTCATGTCTTCATAGAGCACTTCCAGCTGCTGGTTGGCGATGGTCGGATCAGTGGTGTAAGCGGACAGGTGGAAGTTATAAAGTATCAATTCACGTCCATCCTCTGTATTCAGACGGTTTACGGCATAGCAGCGGTCCAGATCCACCAGCTTTGCCAGATCATCCTGAATCGGCAGGCTGCGGCGCACTGCAGATTTAATCTCAAAATCAGCCAGAGTCAAAAGACCTGCCACGGATTTTCCATGAGGTTCTGTAATCGGATAGAACAGATACGGTGAGTCATAATTCAGTGCAAAGGTACTGCTTCGGCCAGGCAGTGCATAAGTCAGAAGCTGTTTCTGGTCAATATGGTAAGAACGGGTGGAATCAATATCCACTTCTTGGACCAGATAAAAGTCTGATTTCATTTCAGCAAGCTTTCCTGCCATGGTTTTCGTATTTTCGAGAACCGCATCTTCACTGAATCCCCGGGAGTACTTGCCTCCATCCATAAAGAAACTGTACTGATCGGTATAGGCGCCGAAGCCGATATTCCATGAGGTGACGGACAGCTCTTCGTTCAGTGGCACATTTACTGCAGGCACTGTGCATGAAAGCTCGCCAAAGGTAGCACATGTCAGCTCCGGTACCAGCTGCTGATGATCTTCAATCCGGTAATAGCTTGTGAACACATAGGCCAGATAGCCGCCGATAATCAAAATAAGAATCAGCAGCAGAGCCAGAATATATTTTAATGGTTTTAACACGGGTAATACCTCCAGAGTTGTACTTGTTCTGCCTGTATTGTACCATGGATTTGGAAAATGTGAAAAGTAAATTTTTAAATTGTACAGAAAACAAAGTTTGCATCTGCTATAATAGTATAAGCAGAAAAAGGCAATCTGACAATGCATTGTAAATGCAGCGGTCAGGCTGCCTTTTTTATTGTTCACGAAAGGAGCAGGAAGGAATGAGAAACTTTAAATTGGAACTGAAAAAAGATGTGGAATATCAGAAAAGGCTACTGTCTGAATATGAAAAAGAGCTTGCAGAGCTTCCCGAAGGAAGTTTAAGCAGATACCAGGTGGGTAAAAAAACATATTATAAGTATATGGTAAGAAAAGCAGGACGCCGGATGCAGCGTCATGTAAAACGTACAGAAGTGGAATTAATCGAGGCTCTTTGCAGAAAGGCTTTTTTAAAACACAGTGTGCGTATCATGCAGGAGAACATTAAAGCACAGGAAAATCTTTTGGACATATACCGTTCCTACAGCAGGGAACATGTGCTTAAAGAACTGAAACCGATATATGCAGAAGGTGCGGCAGCCCCAACTGTGACAGCAGATATTCGACGAAAACAGGATGATGCAATCTCCCAGGCAGTGCATTCGGAGCGTTTGACTCATCCAACTTTGGCCGGCTTCTGTGTACGCAGCAAATCGGAAACTATTATCGTAAATATGATGACCGGACGCCGTGTTCGGTTTGTGTATGAAGAACCCATCTGTCTTGAAATTCCGGGACGGGGACGCGTTACCATGCATCCCGATTTTGTAATCTATCTGGATAGCGGAGAAATCATTATCTGGGAACATTTGGGGATGCTCTCCAGTGACAGCTACACGGAAGCACAGGCGAGAAAACTCCAAATGTATCATCTGGCTGGCTATACATTGGGGAAAAATCTGTTTTTGACTGCTGATAATGTGGATGGAACACTGGATGTGACTGTGATTTCACGAGTGATTGATGAAATTTGTGAGCGGGGTGGCTGTTACGGCGTATAATTTCGAGCTGGCAGCAATTCTCGCTATAAAAGTTCTAAAATCCATAAGAAAACTTAGATACCAAGGCGGATTTAGAAACTGAAGCTCTAATAATATCCGGATTTTTTAGAGCTGCTGGATAAATTAGAGCTAAACAGCTCGATTTCCTCACGAAAAATTAGAACTATGGATGACGAAATACATAAAAGCTATAAAAAACAGATTTTGCTTAGAGGCATGGAAGCAAAAAAATAGAATGTCTCTATATTACACGCCCGTTTGCCAAACGATGCAATCTGTGGTAGAATACTTAGATTAAGGAGGAATGACCTATGGCGTTTACACATCTGCATGTACATACTGAATACAGCCTGCTGGACGGTGCAGCCCGGATCAAGGATCTGGTACGCCGCGTGAAGGAACTGGGAATGGACAGCGTGGCCATCACGGATCACGGTGTCATGTTTGGTGTGATCGATTTTTATAAAGAATGCAAGAAGCAGGGAATCAAGCCGATTATCGGCTGTGAAGTCTATACTGCCAAGCGGGGAATGCTGGATAAGGAAGCCGATAAGGACAAACACCAGGGTCATCTCGTGCTGCTGGCAAAGAATGAAACCGGCTATCAGAACCTGATTAAAATTGTATCTCTGGGATTTACCAAGGGATATTACTATAAACCGCGTATTGATAAGGATGTGCTGCGCATGTACAGCGACGGGCTCATCTGTCTTTCCGCATGCCTGGCCGGCGAGGTACAGTACCGCCTCATGAATAATGACTATGAGGGCGCAAAATCCGAAGCCCTGGCGCTTTCGGAAATCTTCGGCCCGGGCAACTTCTATCTGGAGCTGCAGGATCAGGGTCTGGAAGAAGAACAGTACATTTATCCGAATATGCTGCGTCTGGCGAAGGAACTGAACCTTCCGCTGGTTGCAACCAACGACGTACATTATGTGAAGCAGGAAGATGCGGAGGCCCACGATGTGCTTCTGGCCATTCAGACTGCTACAACCATCGATGATCCGAACCGGATGAAGTTCCCGAACGACCAGTTCTACCTGAAGAGCGAAGACGAAATGAAAAGGCTCTTTGCAGGGGTTCCGGAAGCCATCTCAAATACCCAGGTTATTGCACAGCAGTGCAATCTGGACTTTAAGTTCGGGGAATACCACCTGCCTGAATTTACGGCACCGGACGGACTTGATAACGAAACCTATCTGCGCCAGCTTTGCCATGAAGGCCTCATTGAACGCTACGGCAGTCAGCCGGGCGGGGAACTCATTGAAAGACTCAATTACGAACTGGGGACCATCGCTTCCATGGGATATGTGGAATACTTCCTCATCGTATGGGACTTCATAAATTATGCAAAACAGAATAAGATTATGGTGGGACCGGGCAGAGGCTCTGCGGCCGGATCCCTGGTTGCGTACTGCCTGAAAATTACCGACATCGACCCGATACGCTACAATCTGATTTTTGAAAGATTCCTGAATCCGGAACGTGTCAGCATGCCCGATATTGATATTGACTTCTGCTACGAACGCCGACAGGAAGTTATCGATTATGTAAAGAGAAAGTATGGGGAAGACCGTGTTTCTCAGATTATTACCTTCGGTACCATGAAGGCAAAGGCGGCAGTCCGTGACGTGGGCCGTGCTCTTATGGTCAGCTATGCAGATACTGATGCTATCGCCAAGGCCATTCCGTTTGATCTGCACATGACCATCGACAAGGCGCTGGAAACCAATCCGGAGCTGAAGGCACGTTACGAAAGCGAAGAAATGGTGCAGCAGGTCATCGACATGGCCCGCTCTCTGGAAGGCATGCCGCGCAATGCATCCACCCATGCAGCCGGCGTGGTAATTTCCAAGGCACCGGTGGACGAATACGTACCGCTGTACAGCTCCGACAAGGGCATTTCCACCCAGTTTACCATGACCACCATCGAAGAGCTTGGTCTTCTGCCGATGGGCTTCCTGGGTCTGAGAAACCTGACGGTTATCCGTGACGCCTTGGAAATGATTGAAAAAGATTACGGCGTTACCATCGATTTTGCAAAGATGGGCTACGACGATCCGAAAGTATATGAAATGATTGCGGCAGGCAATACCTGCGGCGTCTTCCAGCTGGAAAGCTCCGGCATGACCCAGTTCATGAAAAACCTGAAGCCGACCTGTTTTGAAGACGTGGTAGCGGGAATTTCCCTCTACCGTCCGGGTCCGATGGACTCCATTCCGAAATATATCGAAAACAAAAAGAATCCTGCCGGCATCAAGTATGTAGACCCGGCTCTGGCACCGATTCTGGACGTTACCTACGGCTGCCTGGTGTACCAGGAGCAGGTAATGCAGATTGTACGTGATCTGGGGGGCTACAGTTACGGCCGTTCTGACCTGGTGCGCCGTGCCATGTCCAAGAAAAAGATGGACGTGATGCTGGAAGAAAAGCAGTACTTCATTCACGGTAAGACAGCTGATGATGGCACTGTGGAAATCGAAGGCTGCGTGCGCAAGGGAATTCCGGAAGCTGCCGGTGAGGCAATCTTTGCGGACATGGTATCCTTCGCAGAATACGCATTCAATAAGTCCCACGCAGCGGCTTATGCAGTGGTTGCCTATGAAACAGGCTATCTGAAGGCATATTATCCGGTGGAATTTATGGCGGCACTTATGACCAGCGTCATGGGCGACTCCGATTCCATCGCAAAATATATCCGTAACTGCAATGAGATGGGAATTCAGGTACTTCCGCCTTGCGTGAACGCATCCCAGAAGAAGTTCAGTGTGGAAGACGGCAAAATCCGCTTCGGCCTGCTGGGTGTAAAGAACGTGGGCGAGGGTGCCATTGACGCCATCATTGCAGCGAGAGAAGACAAAGGCTGTCCGAAGACCCTGAACCAGTTCATCAGCAATCTGGAAATCAGCCAGGTGAATAAAAAGGCCATTGAAAGTTTAATCAAGGCCGGTGCTACAGACTGCCTGGAAGGCACCAGAGCGGCCCATACAGCCTGTTTTGAGGGACTGGTGGAGTCCGCACAGAACATGTCGAAAAAGAACCTGGAAGGCCAGATTTCGCTCTTCCAGATTGCAACTGATGAGATGGCAGCAGGAGGGCTGGAACAGCGTCTGCCGGATATCGAAGAGTTCAGCAAGGATGTAAAGCTGACTCTGGAAAAGGAAATGCTGGGCATTTACCTGACCGATCATCCGCTGAATGATTACGTGAAGCAGATGGAAAAACTGGCTACCGTAACCAGCGACCAGCTCAATCATGCGGCAGAAGGTGTGGAAGCCGGAGATCCGAATGCGGACTGCATGGCCTGCGGCACTGTTGCCACAGCAGCCTGCGGCAGAAAGATTCAGGACGGCATGCAGGTCATCATGACCGGTATGATTGATACAAAGAAAACCCTGATTACCAAGAGCAGCAAGATGATGGCATTCCTGCAGCTGGAGGACCTGTACGGTGTGACCGAAGTTGTGGTCTTCCCGAATGTGTATGAACGCTGCCTGAATGCAATTGAAGTGGATAAGGTGGTAGCCGTAAAGGGTACTCTGAACTTTAAGGAAGAAGAAGCTCCAAAGGTGCTGGCCGATGAAGTCCTGACTATTGAAGAGGCCTTCGACAAGGGATTCAGCCAGAGAGGCGGATACCGCAGCACTCAGCAGCAGAATTCTACGGCACCAGCCCGGCCGCAGCCACAGAAACCTGCGGCAGTGCCGGCAAAAGCAGCAGAGGACGAAAAGCCTGTGGGTATGGTAAAGGTGAAACTGACTGCTGATATGAATGTGGAAGTAACCCTGGAACAGGTGAAGAGCGTGCTGAAGCGTCATCCGGGAAAGGCGCAGGTACTGATTTATCTGCCGGAAGGCAAGACCCTGCGGACAGACCGTCAGCTTTGGGCAGAGCCGGACAGAAATCTCGGGATTCAGCTTGCAGCTATTCTGGGAAAAGAAAATGTGAAATTGCAGAGGGAATAGAGTATGAAGAGAATTGCAGTACTGACAAGCGGGGGAGATTCTCCTGGTATGAATGCAGCAATCCGTGCAGTAGTACGGTGCGGCATCGATAAAGGTATGGAGGTATATGGCGTAAGCCGCGGTTATGAAGGACTTCTGGACGGAGAAATCCGTCAGATGGACCGGAATTCTGTGGGCGATATTCTCCATAAGGGCGGTACAATCCTGAAGACAGCCAGAAGTGAACGGTTCCGTACACCGGAAGGTGTAAAAAAGGCAGCAGAAATGCTGCATACATTTGGAATCGAAGGGGTTGTGATTATCGGAGGTGACGGCTCCATGCGGGGTGCAAGAGAACTGTCTCAGCACGGAATCACCGTAATGTGCCTGCCGGGAACCATTGACAATGATCTGAATTACAGCGATGTTACCATTGGTTTTGATACGGCAGTGAACACAGTTCTGGAAGCTATCACCAAGCTTCGTGATACTTCTTCTGCCCATGACAGAACTACCGTGATTGAGGTAATGGGACGTGACTGCGGAGATATTGCGCTGTATGCTGGTCTTGCAGGCGGTGCGGAAGCAGTGCTGATTCCGGAAATCCCGGCTGATGTGAATGAAATCTGCCGCCGCATTATTGAAGGAAGCCACCGCGGCAAGCTTCACAGCATTGTAATCAAAGCTGAAGGTACAGAAATGACAAGTGGTGAGCTGGCGCGTCTTATCGAAGAACGCACAGGTAAAGAAACTCGTAAAGTGGTGCTGGGCTATCTGCAGCGCGGAGGAAATCCTACTTTAAATGACCGCAATCTGGCAACTCTGACTGCGGCCAAGGCTGTGGAGCTGCTGTATGCAGACTCTCCGAGCAAGGCCATTGGTATGAGCCAGGGAGCTATCGTAGCTTACGAGCTGGAGGATGCTCTGGCTATGCCGAAGGAATTTAACCAGAATATGTATAATCTGATTTCCGTGCTGAGCAAGTAGCGGAGAAAAGGAATCGAAGAACTATGGAAAGAACAGTAGTAATCTATAAAAGTAAATACGGTGCCACTGAGCAGTATGCACGCTGGATTGCCGATGAACTGAACTGTGATCTGGTGAGAGCGGAAGACTTCAAGGCAAAACATTTCGCCAACTACGATAATATCATCTTTGGCGGCGGCCTGCGTGCCGGCGGTATCAAGGGATTTGAGCTGATCAAAAAGAACAGCTGGATTCTGAAAGAAAAGAAAGTGGTGGCTTTTGTGGTAGGCCTCAGTGTAGATGACCGGCAGAACCGTATCGATGTCCGTGATATCAACCTGGATAAGCCGGAACTGCGGAATATGACTCTCTATTACTGCAAGGGAGCTTTCCGCCCGGAAGCGGTGACGGGAATTGATAAGGGTATTATTAAGGTCTGCATCCGCATGCTGGAGGGGGAACGCTATACTGGAACCGATGCCCAGAAGCAGCTGTATAAGGATATGACAGAAGGTGCCGACTATATCGATCGGAAGTATATCGAACCTATCGTAGCAGAATTTACAACGAATTAAAAACGAATTAAAAAGAGCCGGCTGTATGCCGTGCAATCCCGCAGACGCTTTTGCGTCAAGGACAGGCACGAAATACAGGCCGGCTTTTTTATTCTTCATCGTCCACACTGTGGATGTCTACGCCAAGATCATTCCCCAGTACTCCGGCAAAGGTGATGGCAGCAGATCCAAAGCGGCTCCGGATGTCATCCATGGTACGTTCGATTTTTTCTCCCTGCTGGTGGCTCTGGTTGTATGCAGAAAAGAGGCTGATCTGCTCCTCCACCATCTCGTCACAGAGATTGATAGCGGTAACTGTCAGCATACGGATGGGAGCACCCGGACGCCAGCTTTCGTGAATCAGCTCCATGGCGGTATGAGTCAGTTCTGATGCCAGGTTTGTAGGAATAAGCAGCTGCTTCTGGCGGCTGATGGTGGTGAAAGTAGGGTCTTTAATATCCACTTTTACACCGAAAGCTTTCATCTTGTGGTGCCGGAGGCGGCTGGCAACTGTATCAGAAAGGCCTGTAAGAGCGGTAATGATATCGTCTTCGTTCATCAGGTTTCGGCGGAAGGTGATGCCGTTTCCGATGGACTTTACCGGTTCGGCTTCTCCATAGCGGGCTACGGGAGCATTATCGTAACCGTTGGCATAGTTCCACAGCATCTGCCCCTGTTTTCCGAGGAGTGCTGTCAGCATTTTCGGTTCACTTACAGCTATGTCACCGATGGTTTTGATACCGGATTTCAGCAGCCGCTCGGAAGTGGATTTGCCTACGAAAATCATGTCTCGTGCCGGAAGAGGCCACAGGATATCCCGGAAGTTTTCACGGGTAATTTCTGTGGTGGCATCCGGTTTTTTATAGTCGCTGCCAAGCTTGGCAAAAATTTTGTTAAATGACACGCCGGCAGACAGGGTAAGTCCCGTTTCTTCCCGGACAGTACGGCGGATGTCATCAGCAATTTCTTTTCCGGTGCCGAAAAGTCCCTGGCTTGCGGTTACATCCAGCCAGGATTCATCGATGCTGAATGGTTCAACCATATCAGTATAGCGAAGATAAATCTGATTGATCAGTCTGGAGTAGTGTGTGTATTTATGACGGTGGGGCCGCACAAGCTGCAGTTCGGGACACTTCTTTTTCGCCTGCCAGATGGTTTCCGCTGTGACTACACCGGCAGCCTTGGCCAGTTCATTCTTTGCCAGGATAATACCGTGTCGGCTTTCCGGATCGCCGCAGACTGCAACCGGTTTTCCATCCAGGTCCGGCCGGTCCAGAAGTTCCACAGATGCAAAAAAGCCGTTCATATCGCAGTGCAGAATCACTCTGTCTCTTCCTGTCATGGGATACATTTACTCCTTTCTTCGCTGTTTTTCTCTATTTTACCACATGGAAAGGGCTCAGGCTATATGTGTTTTTTGTGAATGGACACGCCTTTTCTTGACTTGAAGGCCTTTACAAAGTATAATATTAAGGATGATAAGGAGGACTTACCATGAGAATAATTACTATGCTGACAGGCGTACTGTTTTCTGCGACCGGGATTTTCCTTGTGGCCAACGGCGGACTGACTTTCATGTCCATGGCCTTCATTGTGGGACTGGTTTTCGCAGTGGCAGGTATCATCGAGTGCCTGTCCTATAGCGGATATAGAGGAGAAGATGAAGTTAAGAGCTGGATCATGATTGACGGTACCTGCACATTTATGCTGGGTGCGCTGATTCTGATGAACAAGCTGTCTGCAGAGGCGGCAGTTCCGCTGGTTCTGGGGCTGTGGATTCTGTTTTCCGGTATCCGTAACTTTGTACATGCCTGGGAGAAAATCGACGACAGAGGCGAAGGTTTCTACAACCTGCTGGTTATCGGACTGGTAAATATCATCCTGGGGCTGTATGCTTTCTTTGACCAGGATCTCTTCGATTTATCCACAGTTACACTGGTGGGTATTTATATGATTACCGGCGGTATTAATATTGCAAATGTAGGTGCAACCATTAAGATCCGTAAGCCGGACTTCCTGAAGACCAAGGAAGAAAAGATGGAAGAAGCTGCTGCCAAGGCAGAAGAAGCACATCAGGCAGCAAAGATGGCTATCAAATTCGCCAAGGAAACACGTGCAGAACTGCGTGTTATCTGTGAAACACCTGCAGAGGAGCTGGACCTGACTCTGGCACCGAAGCCGGGTACCGAAAAGGCGGAAGAGACCAGTAATGTGGAAGGATAACAGAAGAATATGAAATTACCGGTAACTTGTAAGTTCGATATTGTGATTGCAGGAGGCGGTGCGGCAGGACTTGCTGCGGCAGTGAAAGCCGGCCTTCTGACAAAATCTCCGGAGGCGCCGTCGGCCCTTCGTATCGCATTGATCGAAAAGAAAGAAGTTCCGGGCAAGAAACTGTCCGCAACAGGCAATGGCAGATGCAATCTGTCCAATATCGCCTGCACTGAACGTGAAGAAGTGGACAGTTTTTTTGATTGCCTGGGACTTTTGACCCGCACCGATGAGGCGGGCAGAATGTATCCCTACAGTGAGGAAGCGGGCGAAGTTTCTGCTTTGCTGACTGAAACTGCAAGGGATTTAAATGTAGAAATCATGACCAGCTGTCAGATTACCCGTGTGGTTCCGGCAGCGGAAGGCGGCTTTATTCTGGTGACAGAAGGAAAGGAAGGCACCTTTGGAATCCGCTGCAGCAAGCTGCTGATTGCCATGGGCGGTAAGTCCTACAGTGCTTTCGGTACCACCGGCGATGGTTACAGCATCGCCCGGAAGCTGGGACATACGGTAACCCGCCTGGCACCGTCTCTGGTACCTGTTGAAGTAAAGGAAGACCTGGTACCGCTTGCCGGTGTCCGTGCCAAGGCAAAGGTAAGCCTGCTTCACTGCGGAAACCTGGTGGCAGAAGAAGAAGGGGAAGTGCAGTTTAACAAGGACTCCCTTTCCGGTATCTGTATTATGAATCTCTCCAGACTTCTGGTGCTCAATCCGGAGAAATCTTTTGAAGAAGCCTTCGCGGAGTATGAGCTTTGCCTGGATCTGGTTCCGGAATACGAAGCAGCAGAAGTTAAAAAAGTACTCGAAATGAAACCGGAAGACAATATGCTCCGCGGACTGGTGCGGAAAAAACTGGCCGGATATATTTTGGAAAGAGCAGAAGATGCTGAATCTGCAGCGGCCCTGCTGAAAGACCTTCGGTTTACTGTCAGAGGAACCAGGGGCTGGAACGATGCCCAGGTGACCCGAGGCGGCGTGGAACTGGATGAAGTCAAGGAAGACACCATGGAATCAAAGCTGGTGAACGGGCTGTACTTTGCAGGGGAAGTTCTGGATTACGACGGTCCGTGCGGCGGCTGGAATCTGCATTACGCATGGCAGACCGGTCTTCGTGCCGGCAGCGCCATGGTGGAAGCCCTGTGGGGAGCAAAGGAGTAGAATATGTACAGAATTCATCAGATCAAGCTCCCTGTGGGAGAGCCGAAGGATAAGATTCCTGAAAAGATTCTGAAAAAAATCGGCGGCAGGGATCTGTTTATAAAAGAGTGGGAAATTGTGAAGGAGTCTATCGACGCCCGGGACAAGCAGAATCTCTGCTGGGTATATTCCGTGGACTTCAATGTAGCATCCCGAAAGAATCCGAAAAAGAATCTGCGGCTGCCTTCTGAAGGAAAGCTGAAGCTGGAAACAGCACCGGATATGACCTATCACAGTGCAGTGACAGAAGAGGGCGCGGAGCCTTTGACAGACCGTCCGGTGGTAGTGGGTCTGGGACCTGCAGGGCTTTTCTGCGGTCTGATTCTGGCAAAGGCAGGATATAAGCCAATCGTGCTGGAACGTGGTAAGGATGTGGAACGCCGTCATGCAGACGTGGAACACTTCTGGGCGACCGGTCAGCTGAATCCGGATTCCAACGTGCAGTTTGGGGAAGGCGGTGCCGGAACTTTCAGTGATGGTAAGCTTACCACCGGTATCAAGGATGTGCGTATCCGCAAAGTTCTGGATGAAATGGTTGCGGCAGGAGCTCCTGCAGATATTTTATACAAGCAGAAACCACATATCGGAACAGACCTTCTGCGTACCGTTGTGAAAAACATCCGCCAGCAGATTGTGAAGCTGGGCGGTGATGTACGGTTTGAAAATCATGTGGACGAACTCCATTATGAAAAGGGCGTGCTGACAGGCGTGACAGTGACGGATCTGTCGAAGGGAAGTACTTCCGTTCTGCCATGTCAGGTACTGGTTCTTGCAATCGGTCACAGTGCCCGGGATACCTTCCGTATGCTGCGGGATAAGGGTATTTCCATGACCCAGAAGCCATTCTCTATTGGAGTGCGTATCGAGCATCCGCAGGATGTTATTGACCGTTCTCAGTACGGAAAAACAGCCGCAGAAGCCGGTCTTCCTGTGGCAGAATATAAAATCAACCATCGCTGTGCAGATGACAGCGGAAGCGCGGCAGCAGGCAGAGGTGTGTATACCTTCTGTATGTGTCCGGGCGGTCACGTGGTTGCAGCATCCTCTGAAGAGGGCGGCATGGTTGTCAACGGCATGAGCTATCACGGCCGTGACAGCGGCGTTGCCAACAGCGCACTGCTCTGTGACGTGCGTACCAGTGATTTTGGCAGTGACGATGTGCTGGCGGGTGTGGATTTCCAGGCAAAATACGAACGGCTGGCTTTTGAAGCCGGACAGCGTCAGGCTGCAGCATCCCGTCCGGAAGCGGATGGCATGCGGCAGTTCCTCTCTCCTGCAGGTACTCAGCCTGTGAGCGGAATGGCATACTGCCCTCCGAAATCCACCTGGGGCAAGCTCCGTGACGGCCAGGCGCCGGAAGTGGAAAGCTGTCTTCCTGCTTTTGCGGTGGAAGCTTTCAGGGAGGCAATGCCTCACCTGGGCAGAAAGCTTCGTGGCTTCGATGCAGATGATGTAATCGTAACTGCGGTGGAAACCAGAAGCTCGTCTCCGGTTCGAATTGTCCGCGGGGAATCTTATGAAAGTGAAACTGCAGCAGGACTCTATCCATGCGGTGAAGGTGCCGGCTACGCCGGCGGCATTACCTCGGCTGCCGTAGACGGCATCCGGGCAGCAGAAGCGATTATCCGCAAGTGGCTGCCGGTGCAGTAACGAAATAAAAAAAGAACCCTCTCATCAATATGGTGAGAGGGTTTTCTTGTATGAAGTTAAATCAGGCTATCCCCGGTCATTTCTGCAGGAACCGGCAGTTCCATCAGATTCAGCAGGGTTGGTGCGATATCAGCAAGCTTGCCGCCATCTTTGAAACCGCCGACAGGCTGCTTTGCGATATGTACCAGCGGAACCTGGTTGGTAGAATGTGCAGTAACCACATTGCCTTCTTCATCCAGCATCTGGTCTGCGTTTCCGTGGTCAGCAGTCAGGAGAATCTGTCCGTCTGCAGCCACCACAGCATCTACGATTCTGCCGACACAGCCATCCAGTGCTTCCACAGCAGCCACTGCCGCATCAAAGACACCGGTGTGGCCAACCATGTCAGGATTTGCAAAGTTCAGAATAATCAGATCATATTTATCGGATGCAATTTCTTCCAGAACCTTTTCTGTCACTTCCAGGGCACTCATTTCCGGCTGCAGGTCGTAGGTAGCAACCTTCGGAGAAGGAATCAGAACGCGGTCTTCCAGTGGATTTGGTTCTTCCACGCCGCCGTTGAAGAAGAAGGTCACGTGAGCATACTTTTCTGTTTCTGCGATACGCAGCTGGTGCATACCCAGGGAAGAAATATACTCGCCCAGAGTGTTTTCCAGACGGTGCGGCGGGAAGGCAACTTCCACATTCGGCATTTCCGCATCGTACTGGGTCATGCAGATATATTTCAGATTTTCCGGAGCTTTCTTACGTTCGAATCCATCGAAGTCTGCATCCACAAAGGCACGGGTAATTTCACGTGCACGGTCAGGACGGAAGTTGAACATAATGATAGAATCACCGTCATGAATGAAACCATCCGCAGCATCACCGCATACGGTAGGGAGGATGAACTCGTCGGTTTCACCTCGTTCATATGCTGCCTTTACTGCCTCAACGCCGTTTCCAGCCTTATGGCCTTCGCCAAGGGTCAGTGCATCATATGCCTGCACCACACGTTCCCAGCGCTTGTCACGGTCCATGGCGTAGTAACGACCGGAAACCACACCCACATGTCCGATACCTTCTGCAGCCAGATACTCTTCCAGCTGGGTCATGTAGTCAATACCGGAACTTGGCGGTACATCGCGGCCGTCCATGAAGCAGTGGATGAAAAGATTTTCGATGCCGCGCTTCTTAGCCAGCTGTACCAGTGCCTGCAGGTGGGTGAAATGGCTGTGCACGCCGCCGTCAGACAGGAGCCCGTACAGGTGGAGTGCTCCGCCGGTTTCCAGTACATGGTCACATGCACGGTTCAGAGGAATATTATCGAAGAAGATGCCGTCCTGGATTGCCTTGGTGATTTTGGTCAGTTCCTGATATACGATGCGGCCGGCACCGATGTTCAGGTGACCTACTTCGGAGTTGCCCATCTGTCCTTCCGGCAGACCTACAGCAAGACCGCTGGCATCGATGCGGGTCATTGGATACTTACTGAAAATCCGGTCCAGATTGGGTTTCTTTGCAGCGGCGATGGCATTTCCGTGAGCAGAGTCATTAATGCCGTAGCCGTCCAGAATCATAAGCATGGTTGGTTTTCTCATGACGTGTTCCTTTCTTTCTATGCAAAATTTAAAGTCAGGTTTAAATTTGTTCTCTAACTTTCAGTATACCACAGCTTTCTTCTTTTCTAAAGGAGTAAAATTTGATAAAATAGGAGTATCAAGAAAACTGGAGGTTGAATTCATGAACTGGACCCCTGAACAGGCCCGTGCCATTGAATTACGAGATAAAAATATACTGGTAGCAGCTGCTGCCGGTTCCGGCAAGACGGCGGTTCTGGTAGAGCGCATCAAGCGTCTGATTCTGGAAGACAAGTGTCCCATCGACCGGATGCTGATTGTAACCTTTACCAATGCAGCCGCATCGGAAATGAAGGAAAAAATCCGCCGCGCCATCGGACAGACTGTGGATGAACTGGCAGAAAAGGCGGAGAATGGCGATGTGCAGGCAGCAGAAGACCTGGCCTTCCTGAAGGAACAGCTGAACCTGCTTCCTCAGGCTCAGATCAGTACTTTCCATGCTTTTGCCCTGGAAATCATCCGGAAATATTTCTATGTCATCGATGTGGAACCGAACTTCAAAATCTGTGATGATGCACAGCAGGTTATCCTGCGGGCTGAGGCCATGGATGCGCTGCTGGATGAGCAGTTTGAAGAGGGGGGAGAGGCGTTCCTTCGCTTCCTGGACTGCTACAGCGGAGACCGGAATGAAAACCGGTTCCGTGAAATGATAGACCATGCTTATGATACCATTCAGGCTCTGCCGGAACCTCTGCTGTGGCTTCGCGATAAGGTGGAAATGCTGTCCGGTCTTCGGGATGATGAAGAGCGGGATCTGGATCTGGAACAGGTGATGGATGTTCTTTGGAACATGGCAGAGCAGAACCTGAAAGCTGCAGAAGCGGCAATCAATACCAATCTCCGCCGTGCCCGGGAAGCAGAACTTTCTGATGCAGCAGTCCTGGCGGAAGATGACCTGGCCCAGATTGCAAAAATCCGCGAAGCTTTCGGTGATTACGATACGCTTCGGGATGCACTTGGGGCATTCAAACTGGGCACCCTCCGAAAGACCCTGTACAATCCGCCGAAGGACAGCAGCCTGAGTTCCGAAGAAGCCGAAGCAATGAAAAATGCGGCCTCTGCCAACCGGGATCTGGCAAAGAAGAAAGTGAAAGCACTGCGGGAGGAATATTTTGCGCAGAGTGCCCATGCCATGGCCGATGAAATGGCACAGACCTATGCAGATGCTGCACTGATTGAAAATCTTTTAATCCGTTACGGCATGCTCTACAGCCTGGAAAAGCAGAAGCGGGGGCTGGTGGACTTTTCTGATATCGAACACTTTGCATGGAGAATTCTGAAGGATGAAGAAGTGAGCCGTTACTACCGGGAAAAGTTTATTCATATTTTCGTAGATGAGTACCAGGACAGCAATGTGATGCAGGAAGCTTTTCTGAAGCAGATCTGCCGGGAAAACAATCTCTTCCTGGTGGGTGATGTGAAGCAGAGTATTTACAAGTTCCGACTGGCTGAACCGGAAATCTTCCAGTACCGGTACTGGTCCTATTCACAGGAGAAGAATACTCTTTCCGAAAAGATTGACCTGAACCGGAACTTCAGAAGCAAGCGGCCGATTATTGATTTTGTAAATGAAGTCTTTGATTTTGTCATGGACGGGTACGATGAAAATGCGGCCCTGCATATGGGAGATCCTTTCGGTGACCATTATTACGATGAGCCTATGCTTTATCTGACGGAGACTCCGTGGAGTGAAGGCGAGGAAATCGATGATGAACTGAAGAATATGATTAAGGCAGAGAAGGAGGCTTTGGCTGCGGTTAGAATTATCCGGGAAAGCCTGGGACAGCCGATTTATGACAGCAAGGCACAGACCATGCGGGGGCTGGAGCTTTCCGATATTGTCATTCTCATGCGCGGCGTCCGCGGCTACGGCGATATCTTCTATAATGTTTTGATGGAAAATGACATTGCGGCCTATGTGGACGACAATGACGGATATTTTGATACCATGGAAGTGAATACCTTCCTGTCACTTTTGCAGATTCTGGATAATGAAAAGCAGGATGTGCCGCTGCTGACTGTGCTCCGGTCAGAAATCTTCGGCTTCACCGTGGAAGAACTGGCGGCGGTGAGAATTGCCTGCAGGGAAGGGGCGTATCACGAGGCCTTTGCAAAGTATGGGGAGGAAGGAACGGATTCAGCTCTCCGGGCAAAATGTGCACAAGCGGCATCTTCTCTTGAAGAATGGCA
Source organism: Anaerovoracaceae bacterium (assembly GCA_045578745.1). GTDB lineage: Bacteria > Bacillota > Clostridia > Peptostreptococcales > Anaerovoracaceae > RGIG7179. The sequence continues at coordinate 7,366 of JAZNKW010000018.1, read as the reverse complement.
GTCTCTGGCCATCTTCATGCCGCTGGAAGAACTGGTTTGGAAACTGCTCCTTGATACCGGTTTTTACCTGTCCATGGGAGCTCATCCGGGAGGGCAGCAGCGTCAGGCAAACCTGCGTGCTCTGGTGGATAAGGCACTGACTTACCGAAAGAGCCAGAGCGGATCCCTTTATGGATTCATCCGGTATATCGAAGCAGTGAAAGAAAAGAAGGTGGCAACCGGGCAGGTGAAGCTGGTGGGAGAAGGCGACAACCTGGTAAAAATCATGACCATCCATAAGAGTAAGGGTCTGGAGTTCCCGATGGTAATTCTTACAGGCTTCTGCCGGAAACTGAACTATACTGCAGCGGGAAGCCGGGGACTGCTGATTCACAAGGATCTGGGCCTGGGACTTCCGATTATAAACCGGGACGAAAAATGGTACCGGACGACCATGCTGCAGAATATCATTAAGGCTAAATTCCGCCAGGAAGAGGTGGAAGAAGAAAAGAGAGTTCTGTATGTGGCACTGACCCGTCCGAAGGACCGTCTGGCTATTCTGGGTATCTGCGATGATGCACAGGAAGCACTGGATAAGGTAGGCAGTGAACCGCCGAAGGATGCATCTTACTTCCAGATGACAGGGAACCGGATCTGCACCCGCCTGCAGCGGTATACTGTGATGGAAGAAGGAAAGCTGCTCTCTCTTGCAACCGGCAGAAAAAAGTCCAACAGGCATGTGCTGGGGCTCTTTGAGGAAACCGGCGGTGCTGAAGACCGTCAGCTGCAGCAGCAGGTTAGACAGCAGATGGAGTTTTCCTATCCTGGACAAAGGGAACTGCAGATTCATTCCAAATACTCTGTAAGTGAACTCAATGCGGCGGAATATCAGCGGCAGCCGGTGGAAAGCCTGGATGAACCTGCATCCTTCAAGCGGAAGGATGTGTTCTCTGCGGCACAGAGAGGTACGATTTACCATACTCTTCTGGAACATCTCAGTTTCCACAGTGTCTGGGCCATGGGAGATTATGAACAGGGCCTTGGTGAAGTGGAAGAAACGAAAAACTGGCTGGTGGAAAATCTCTTTCTGACAGCAGAAGAGGCGGCGGTGATTGACAGTGAGATTATCATGAAGCTGATAAACTCTCCTCTGGGACAGCGGCTTGCTGAAGCAGAGGCTGAAGGCCGAATCTGGAAAGAGCGTCCGTTTAACCTGAAGATGAATCATGATCCGGACGGAAGCGGAACAACGGCAGAAGTTCTGGTGCAAGGGGTTATCGACTGCTATTTTGAAGAGGAAGACGGACTGGTTCTGGTGGATTATAAGACCGGACACAGCCGGAACATGGTGGAAAAATACAGAACACAGATTGATATCTACCGCCGTGCACTGGAAGTAACTACAGGCCGATGCGTGAAAGAAGCGTATATTTACCTGACAAACAGCGGGGAACTGGTGGAGCTGTAATAAACTTTCAAAGTAAGATGAAAAAAGCGGAATCCTTTCGGATTCCGCTTTCTATGTATATGGACTTGTTTAAACCGATGGGATTATACAATACCCTGAGCCATCATAGCCTGTGCAACCTTTTCGAAGCCGGCAATGTTAGCACCCTTAACCAGGTCATAACCCAGACCGTACTTCTGAGATGCTTCAGCAGCATTCTTATGGATGTTTACCATGATAGTTTCCAGCTGTTCATAAACCTGAGCAGGGGAGAATACAGTGTGACCTGCGTTTTGGCCCATTTCGATGCAGGAACATGCTACGCCGCCAGCGTTTGCAGCCTTGGAAGGACCTACGATTACGCCGTTAGCCTGCAGGTAAGCAACTGCTTCGTTCTTGGTAGGCATGTTGGAACCTTCACACAGGAACTTACAGCCGTTAGCAACCATCTTTTCAGCATCTGCCATGTGGATTTCGTTCTGGGTAGCACATGGGATGTACAGGTCAGCCTTAACGCCCCAAGGCTTTTCGCCAGGATAGAAGGTAGCGCCAGGGAACTTTTCTGCGTAAGGTGCGCAGATGTTCTTACCGGATGCTCTCAGTTCCAGCAGGTAGTCTTCCTTTTCACCAGCAGTAACGCCATCTGGATCGTAGATGTATCCGTCCGGACCGGAGATGGTGATAACCTTAGCACCCAGCTGGTTCAGCTTCTGTACAGTACCCCAGGTTACGTTACCGAAACCGGAAACTACTACAGTCTTGCCTGCCAGTTCTTCGCCGTTTGCTTTCAGCATTTCTCTTGCGAAGAATACGATACCGTAACCGGTAGCTTCAGTTCTTCCGGACAGACCGCCGTAGGACAGACCCTTACCAGTCAGAACACCTTCGTATCTGTTAACCAGCTTCTTATACTGACCGAACATGTAACCGATTTCTCTTGCACCAACACCCAGGTCCCCTGCAGGAACGTCAGTCTGTGCGCCGATGTGTCTGAACAGTTCGTTCATGAAGGACTGGCAGAATCTCATGATTTCGCCGTCGGACTTGCCGTTTGGATCGAAGTCAGCACCGCCCTTGCCGCCGCCGATAGGCAGACCGGTCAGGGAATTCTTAAAGATCTGTTCAAAGCCCAGGAACTTGATAATGCTTGGGCATACGTTTGGAGCGAATCTCAGGCCACCCTTGTAAGGTCCGATAGCACTGTTGAATTCGTATCTGTAGCCTCTGTTAACCTGAACAACACCGTTGTCGTCAACCCAAGGAACTCTGAAGCTGATGCCTCTTTCAGGTTCGATCAGTCTTTCAATCAGACCTGCTTTTACGTATTCAGGATGTGCTTCCAGAACCGGTTCGATAGAAGTTAAAACTTCTTCTACAGTCTGTAAAAATTCTGGTTCACCAGGGTTTTTCTGAGCGGCAATTTCAATATACTTTTCAACTAATTTAGCCATTTCCCATTCTCCTTTTCTGTTAAACAAATTTTAGCTTCAAGCCAGTCATCTGGCTGGTTTTTCACACTTCAAATGTAACACTTGAAAAGTCTGTTGTCAACACCGTGTATACAATATTCCTGTGTATTTTTTATGGTACAAAATATGACTGTATACCAGTATTTTCAACGGTTTGAACGGTTTGACAGCAAAAGAAAAAAGACAGAAAAAGCTTGCAATCCTCACTGCCGGAGATGTATAATAAAGTGTACGCGTCTGTATAATTATTTACAGGAGAAAGGAGTCAGAATATGGACAGTATACCGGTCGAGCGAAACAGCAAGATTGATGACCACATACGAAATTACAGCCGCATGACAGCGGAATTAAAACTGAAAAACTGTTCCGGTTCTGCTTCGAGAGATTTTGCCCGGTGATGACACATTCCTGTCACCACGGCCGGCTTTCAGGAGAAAAACAGAGAGCCGGGACTGCGGAAGGAGGAGTGTCCAATGGACAAGAATTTACTGTTAAACCGTGATGAAGCTTTCGAAGAATCCATGGGGAAGATTTATCAGTGGTTTGAAGAAAAAATGTACTTCAAGATTAAAGATGAATTCCTGAAGTACAATGAAGCGGATATCGCAGAAATGTTCGAAGAATTTCTGGCATATGATGATCTGCTGACCAGAGCTATCGTTGTTTACCGTCTGCTGCCGAAGTCCGTCATGGTAGACGTATTTGCATATCTGCCGTCTGATGACCAGCTGAAGATTGTAGAACGTATTACTGATGCGGAACTGAACTACATCATCGGCGAAATGGACTTCGACGATAAGATCGACATTCTGGAAGAACTGCCGGCAACTCTGGTGAACCGGATTCTGGAAAATACACCGAAAACAGAACGTAAACTGATTAATACATTCCTGAACTACCCAGACGACTGTGCCGGCAGCATCATGACACCGGACTTTATCAGCCTGCAGAAAGAATGGACCGTGAAAGAAGCCATGGCCCATATCAAGGAAGTAGGGATGGATACGGAAACCATCTATACCTGTTACGTAAAGGACGGCGCCTATAAACTGGTGGGTATTGTCTCCCTGAGAACTCTGGTTATTGCACCGGACGAAGAACGTATCATGAACCTGATGCATACTGATTTTGTCTGCGTACAGGTTGATGAGGACCAGGAAGAAGTTTCTGAAGCATTTAAGAAATATGGCTTCATCGCCATGCCGGTAGTGGACAAGGAAGGCCGTCTGGTGGGTATTATCACCGTCGACGACATCCTGGACGTTATCGAAGAAGAAAATACCGAGGACATCGAACGAATGGCCGGTATTATCGATATGGAACAGTCTGACGAAGACTATCTGGATAAGAGTGTCTGGAAACACGCCAGAAACCGTCTGCCATGGCTGCTGTTCATGATGTTTTCTGCCATGGTAACCGGTGCGGTGCTCAATGCTTTTGAAGAGCAGCTGTCTACCGTTATTGTGCTGGTTTCCTATATTCCGCTGCTGATGAGTACCGGCGGTAATACAGGTGCACAGGCATCCACTCTGATGATCCGAGGTCTGTCCCTGGGTGAGATTGAGCCATGCCTGGAAGACGCAGGGAAGATTCTCTGGAAGGAACTGCGAATCAGTCTCTGTGTGGGTGCGGTTCTGAGTACCGTAAACTTCCTGAAGATTCTGATTATCGATCAGCAGTCGCCGCTGGTAGCTCTTACCGTGTGCCTGTCTCTGATTCTGGTCATCATGTTCGCCAAAATGCTGGGCGGCATGGTGCCTCTGGCTGCAGAGAAGCTGGGACTTGACCCTGCCCTCATGGCCAACCCTATTATTGCATCTTTAGTTGACCTGGCGTCCATGCTGGTATATCTGTGCATCGCCATGGTGATTCTGGGAATATAAAAAATAAAATTTTGATATGAATACATGTATGATTACGCAGAATCTGGTCCAAACTATGATCAGAAAGCGAAAAAGGGAAATACATAAGGGCGACTGCGGACGGATTCTGCTGGTTGCCGGTTCCGAAGGAATGATGGGTGCAGCGGTTCTTACCTGCAGGGCAGCGCTTCGAAGCGGTGCAGGACTGGTGCAGCTGGCAGTTCCCAGGGAGTTATTTCCTGTAGCACAGGTTGCCGTTCCGGAAGCAACCTGCCGCATGCGGAGCTTTCTGCCCGAGGACCTGTCACGTTACGGCGCCGTGGCTGTAGGTCCCGGCCTTGGCACTGACAGGGAAAGCGTCGGAGCAGTAAGAACGATTCTGGAATTTTATCACGGGCCGCTGGTGCTGGACGCTGACGCCCTGAATATCATAGCAAATCCGGAGAACCAGCTTCTGGCACTTCTGCGTATCCGAAAGGGTGAGACTGTTATCACTCCTCACATCGGAGAAGCACAGCGCCTGCTGGAGGCAGCAGACACGCGGGAAGGCGGCGAAGACGGAGCAAAATATTTTGCCCGGAGCGCGGCAGAACGTGAAGCCATGGCGCAGGCCCTGGTGAAGCTGACCGGAGCCACTGTGGTGCTGAAAGGCATGGGGAGCCTTGTAGCCACAGAGGGAGAAAAAACATATACTAATACCACAGGAAACCCTGGAATGGCCACCGGAGGTTCCGGCGATGTGCTGACCGGCATTATCACAGGACTCTGGGGACAGAACCAGCCGCAGGAAGATGGTACGGACCGCAAGCTGACAGCCCATGAGGCAGCCTGCTGCGGCGTATTTGTTCACGGACTGGCGGGGGACCTGGCGGCGGAAGAACTGGGTGAGTATGGACTCACAGCCGGGGATATTGCCGGGAAGACACCTCTTGCTTTGAAAAAAATTCTGGAAGGATAAGAGATTATTAAGGGAGTGTTGGACTTGATCGTGAAAAAGGGAGACCTGTTTTTTGCGGACCTGAGTCCTGTAGTAGGTTCCGAACAAGGGGGAGTAAGACCTGTACTTGTGGTGCAGAATGATGTTGGAAACAAATACAGCCCGACGATTATTGTGGCAGCCGTAACGTCACAGACTTCGAAGGCGAAGCTTCCGACTCATGTAGAGCTTGCAGCTACGCAGGGCGGTCTCAGCAAAAATTCCGTGGTTCTGCTGGAGCAGCTGAGAACCATCGACAAACAGAGATTAAAGGAGCGGATCGGCGCGCTCAATGAATGGCAGATTCCGGTGGTAGATGAAGCACTGGGAGTCAGCCTGGGAATTGCAAATCAGCCGGAGAACCGTTAATTACCGGAAAGGAGGCCGCAGGGCTTCCTTCCCGAAAATTATATAATCAACACAGATCATATCTATATTGGAGGATGAAATGGAAACGAAACAGTACCAAGAGATTGCATCACGTGTCAGAGTTGGCATCGTAAAGGCAGTACATAGCGCAGGCTCCGGCCATCCGGGCGGATCTTTAAGTGCAGCTGATATCGTAACAGCTCTGTACTTTAAGGAAATGAATATCGATCCGGCTAATCCTAAGATGGAAGGCCGTGATAAATTCGTTCTGTCCAAGGGTCATGCGGCTCCTGTACAGTACGCAGCTCTGGCAGAAAGAGGCTACTTCCCTGTGGAAGATCTGCTGACTCTGCGTAAGATGGGAAGCAAGCTGCAGGGTCATCCAAACCGTGACAAGGTACCTGGAATTGAAATGTCTACAGGTTCCCTGGGTCAGGGCTTTTCCGTGTGTGTGGGCATGGCTCTGGCAAACAAGATGGACGGAAATCCTGGAAGAGTTTACACCCTGCTGGGTGACGGCGAACTGCAGGAAGGTCTGATCTGGGAAGCTGCTATGGCAGCAGGCCACTACAAGCTGGACAATCTGGTTGCTATCGTAGACTGGAACGGTCTGCAGATTGACGGCAACAACGATGACGTTATCACCGTTAAGCCAATCGATGAAAAGTTCGAAGCATTCGGCTTCAACGTAATCGTAATTGACGGTCACAATTTTGAAGAAATCTTTGCTGCATTTGACGCAGCACGTGCATGCAAGGGAAAGCCAACTGCTATTATTGCCAAGACTCACAAGGGTCAGGGTGTTTCCTTCATGGAAGACCAGGCAGGCTGGCATGGCAAGGCTCCAAGTGCAGATGAAGCACAGCAGGCAGTAGGAGAACTGGGAGGTGAATGGTAATGGCAGAAAAAATGGCAACAAGACAGGCCTACGGTAAGGTACTGGTAGAAATCGGTGCGGAAAATCCAAACCTGGTTGTTATGGACGCTGACCTTTCCAAGTCCACCATGACTGCCGAATTCAGCAAGGCATATCCTGAAAGATTCTTTAACATGGGTATCGCAGAACAGAACCTGTACGGTGCAGCAACCGGTCTGGCTCTGTCCGGTAAGGTTGTATGCGCTTCCACCTTCGCAATGTTTGCAGCAGGACGTGCATTCGAAATCATCCGTAACTCCATCGGCTACACCCATGCTAACGTAAAGGTTTGTGCAACTCACGCAGGTATCACTGTAGGTGAAGACGGTGCGTCTCACCAGACTTTCG
>JAZNKW010000017.1:0-40752 GCA_045578745.1 Anaerovoracaceae bacterium | reverse complement strand
GCTTCCTTAACCTTCTGGTTGATTTCTTCTTCAGACAGGTTTGTGGAGGAAGTGATTGTGATGTTCTGCATCTTGCCAGTACCTAAGTCCTTCGCGGTTACGTTTACGATACCGTTTGCATCGATGTTGAATGTAACTTCGATCTGAGGGATACCACGTGGTGCAGGTGGGATACCTGACAGCTGGAATCTTCCCAGAGTGATGTTGCCTGCAGCCATTTCTCTTTCACCCTGCATTACGTGGATGTCTACTGCAGTCTGGTTATCAGCTGCAGTGGAGAAGATCTGGCTTCTCTTAGTAGGAATAGTAGTGTTTCTTTCGATCAGTCTGGTTGCTACGCCGCCCAGGGTTTCGATGGACAGGGACAGTGGAGTTACGTCCAGCAGCAGAATGTCGTTTACTTCACCAGTCAGTACACCTGCCTGGATTGCAGCACCAGCAGCTACGCATTCGTCAGGGTTGATTCCCTTGAATGGTTCCTTACCGGTTACTCTCTTTACAGCTTCCTGTACTGCAGGGATTCTTGTGGAACCGCCTACCAGGATTACCTTATCAATATCAGCGTTGGAAACGCCTGCGTCTGCCATAGCCTTTCTCATTGGTTCCATGGTTCTTTCTACCAGGTGAGCAGTCAGCTGTTCAAACTTAGCTCTGGTGATGTCCATGTTCATGTGCAGAGGACCGTCAGCAGTTACAGTGATGAACGGCAGGTTCACGTTTGTAGTCATTGCGCTGGACAGTTCCTTCTTAGCCTTTTCAGCAGCTTCCTTCAGTCTCTGGTGAGCCATCTTGTCACCTCTCAGGTCTACACCGTTTTCCTTAGCAAAAGTATCTGCCAGGTAGTTCAGCAGTGCAGCGTCGAAGTCGTCACCACCCAGGTGAGTGTCACCGTTGGTAGCCAGTACTGCGAAAGTACCTTCTGCCAGTTCCAGGATGGATACGTCGAATGTACCGCCGCCCAGGTCGTAGATCAGAATCTTGTGTTCGTCTTCTTCGTTATCCAGACCGTAAGCCAGGGAAGCAGCAGTTGGTTCGTTTACGATTCTCTTAACGTCGAGACCTGCGATTCTGCCGGCATCCTTGGTTGCCTGCTTCTGTGCGTCGGAGAAGTATGCAGGAACTGTGATAACTGCTTCAGTTACCTTTTCGCCCAGGTAGCTTTCAGCATCGTTCTTCAGCTTGGTCAGAATCATTGCAGAAATGTCCTGTGGAGTGTATTCCTTGCCATCTACAGATACCTTGTAAGCTTCACCCATGTGTCTCTTGATGGATGCGATAGTTCTGTCAGGGTTTGTGATTGCCTGTCTCTTTGCAGTTTCACCAACCAGTCTTTCGCCGTTCTTAGCGAAACCAACTACGGATGGAGTTGTTCTATTGCCTTCTGCGTTAGCGATTACTACAGGTTCGCCGCCTTCCAGTACTGCTACGCAAGAGTTTGTTGTTCCTAAGTCGATACCAATTACTTTAGCCATTTTTCTATTCCTCCTGAAAATATAAATTCACTAATTTGCAACTTTGACCATGGAAGGTCTGATTACTTTATTATTTAATGTATACCCCTTCTGCAGGACGCAGGATACTTTACCGCTTTCGAATTCGTCGGTGTCTTCCATCATCACTGCATTGTGGAAATTCGGGTCAAATTCCTGGCCCAGGGCTTCGATTTCCTTTACTCCTGCTTTTTCGAGCACACCCTGGAGCTGTTTGAAAATCAGGTTCATGCCTTCCACAAAGCTGTCGCCTTCCTGGCCTAAGGCCAGTGCCCGTTCAAAATTGTCTATTACATTAAGCAGTTCGCTGACGATTTTTTCGTTGGCGAATGCATAAATGTCGCTCTTTTCCTTTTCTGTTCTTCTCTTGAAATTCTGGAAATCAGCCATGAGACGCATGTACTTCATGTTCAGTGCTTCGTCTTCTGCAGACATTTCTTTCTTTTCTTCAGCCGGCACTTCCGCTGCCTCTTCTTCCTGAGCTGTTTCCGCAGTTTCAGCCTGGATTTCTTCTTCCTGCAGGCTGTCCTGCTTCATTTCTTCACTCATCCTCGTTTCCTCCGCCTTCTAATTTAAATACATTGTTCAGATTATCGGTCAGATATTCGATAATCGAAGTGACTTCACCGTACTGCATACGGGTCGGTCCGATAACACCGATTTTGCCAACCATCTTGCCGTCCACGTGATAGGTGGCGGTAATCAGGGAACAGTCCTGCATAATGTCATCTGCATTTTCCTCCCCGATGGTTACGATGATGCCGTCTTCACGTTCCAGGAGCTTTCTGGTGAAATCTTCCTTCTGACTGAGCATGTTCAGGAAGCTTCTCGCCTTACCCAGATCGTTGTACTCCGGAATGTCGAAGATATTGGTCAGACCCTCCATATACAGGTTGACGTTGAGCATATCTTCCAGCGTCTTCATGAAGTTCGGCATTACGTTGGCAGCCAGGCCGCTCATGGCCGTAATATCGGTTTCCACATCTTCTATAATGTTAAGGGTCAGGGCCTCACTGATGGTCTTGCCCTTATAGTTGTAAGTCATGGTCTTGGCCAGAAGCTGCAGGCTCTCTTCAGTGTACGGAACTTTCATCCGCAGCGCCTGATTGGAAATCTTACCGCTTTCTGCGACGATCATCAGTACCACGGTGTGCTCATCCACCGGCAGGAGATTGATAAACTTCAGTGTATCATTGTTCTGAGCCGGGGTCATGGCAAAGGATGTCAGATTGGTAATCTCCGACAGCACCGCCGCTGCGTGCTCAATGGTCTTTTCGAACTCATTGACGCTGCCCTGCAGTCTCTGTGCGATAACCAGCTTTTCTTCACCGGACAGTTCCTTCTTTTCCATCAAAGCATTTACGTACAGTCTGTACGCCTTATCTGACGGAACTCTGCCGGCAGAGGTGTGCGGGTGTGTCAGGTAACCCATCTCCTCCAGGTCTGCCATCTCGTTTCGGATGGTAGCCGGGCTGATGCCAAGGTCATATTTCTTAGACAGGGTTCTGGAGCCAACCGGTTCAGCAGATCTTACATAGTCGCTGATGATGGCCTGCAAAATCTTCAGTTTGCGTTCGCTTAAATCCATTGCTCTGCCTCCTTCTTTCGTTCTCGTTGTTAGCACTCATTTTAGTGGAGTGCTAATCACAATATATAAGATACACTGTTTGGGTGGGAAAGTCAACCAAAATCACAAGTTTTTTTATGGAAATTCGGTGAAGAAATCATGTATAAAAAATACCACCGGAACACGTTCCGATGGTATTATGATGGCTTATTTTACTGTAATTATCCCTTCACTGCACCCGGCTACAAGATACATGTTTTCATTGGATATTTTGGCGGTTACCTGAAGATACTTTCCAAAAATATCCGCAAGATCATCCTCACTCATCAGTCCCCGGGAGACTTTGCTGGCGCCGCCGGAATGGCGCCGGTCGATTTCCGCCCGGCTCACTCCATGTGCTACCGTAAGAACACCGCCCTCTTTCAGATGAGAAGCAAGCACCTTAATTAAATGCTCCGGCTCAGGGAAATGCGGAAAAGCATTGTATACCACGATGCAGTCAAATTTGCGTTCAAACTTAAATGTTTCCACATCACCGCATACAATCTGAACGTTTTCCTGCGGGAATTTGCCTTCAGCAACCTTTACCATCTCCGGCGCGATATCAATAGCAGTGACGAATCTGACATTTCTGCCAAGATAATCAGGTATCAAAACACCGGTACCGCAGGCCACATCCAAAACATCTTTTCCTTCGCGCACTTCCGCATAATCAAGAATTCTTCTGATGGTTTCATCGCTGCGGATCATCTCCGCATCCCAGCTTGATGCACAATGATTGAAAAAATTAATGATATCTTCTTTCTGCATACTCTGATCCTTCCTGATGATTGTTTTTCTCATGTGCTCTTTTAAAATGTACGATTCTTGCACGGTCCAATGCTACCATCAGTGCCGGAATAAAGGTAAGCTGCAGGATAATACCCGGAATTGCATTGAGGAAAGCCCCTGCCATAAACATTTGCCAAGTAAAGGCACTGCCGGACAGTCCAAGCAGTACAATCTGCATAGCCCCCCATACAAAACGCCCTGCCAGCATAGCTGCAATTAAAGAGCGATACAGTGACACGACACACTGCCAGCGGGAATGGGAGTAGAGCCATCCGGCCACAGCACCATAAACTGCCATCTCAGCAGCCATGGAAATTGCCGTAGGAAACATCGGTGGCATACCAAACAGGAACGAGCGCATAACGGGCATGATCAATCCCACTGCAAATCCGTATTTCCATCCGCAGATGAGACCGCAGAGCAGAACCGGAAGATGCATCGGCAAAAGCATACTGCCGATCTGCGGAATCTGTCCTGTGAAAAATGGGAGCACAAGTCCCACTGTCAATAACAGCGCAGAAAAGACCAGATTCTGTACTTTACTGTTTTTCATATATATCCCTCCTGTTTTTTTACCAGAATCGACTGGTATCCAGTATCATATCACTTTTATTTTCAATTCCGAATGCGGCGAAGTACCGCTCCTCCAGAGGCATCCATCGGCTGAAGAAGACCTGTACATAGTCCCCTTCCCTTTCCGTCAAACGTTTTCTCTGCACTTCCGGTCCGGATGTAATAAATATCTTCAGATCATACTGATCAGCAAGCATTGGGTGCTGAGAATAACTTCCTTCAATCACGGTCAGCTGTGCCGATGAAACAGCTGCAGGTTCTGTCAGACTGCCGGTCTGACAATCGAATGGCTGATACAGTACATCTTTACCCTCTTTTACCGGCTGCAGCACTTCCTTTTTGAAACGTTCCAGGTCCATATTTCCTGCCGGGATGGATTCCCAGTCATCAGACCTCCTATCAGGCGGTAGATAATAATCGTCCATATGGAACACATTACAGAAAAATACTTCTTTGATTACTGCGGCCAGACTGCTCTTCCCGCTGCCGCAGCGGCCATCAATGGAAACCACCACAGGTTTCTGAGCTGTAAGCAAACTGGCGATTTCAGACAGCGCTGGGAACCAGTTCGCGTACTCAGTTTTGATTACCCGGTAGTGAGGCTGATAGGTGCTTCGGTATGTTTCGCTGTGATTGACCGGAGGGCATCCGCCTGCTCTGTAATCGTCAAGCCATTGTGCTGTTTCCGGTCCCAGTTTCATTTCCAGTGCTTTCAGCTTTCTTTCAAGACCTTCCATGGTTCCGCTATGATGGTCCATAGTCAGAATCATCAGTTCCGCAATCAGCTGTGCATCAGTATCGGGATGAGGCAGTCCGCACAAAGACAGACGGCTCAGTCCGTTTCCAATGTTTTCTGTCCCGTACTCGGCTTCTGCACTTGAAAGCCGTGCTGTCTCACTTTGAATTCCCTGATACAGGCGATCTTTTTCCGCCAGATGCCGGGGACCAAACTCATTCTGATATGCCAGTTTTACATAGTCCTGTATTTCCATAAGCGGGTATTTCAACTCATGTTCCCCCAGGATATTCTTAAACTCAAATTCCACTTTTGTATCAACCTTTCTAATATAAAAGCCACGAAGCTGCAGGCGGACTTCAGTCCGGATGCGGCCTTCGTGGCAGCAATTCAACATTTCAAATAAATATAACAGAACACTTGCTGCCTTTATACCCTCTCTTCTGAAAGGCACCCTCTTCTTCCTGAAGGGGCGTTAATCTTGATACAGCAGTGTATCTACTATAATATAATAAACGATTTCCATGTAAATATCAAGTAAATTTCTTACAGTATAATCCGAAGCCCGCACAGCACTGCCAGGAATGCCAGATTCATTACGGTGAACCAGAGGAAGTATTTGCCCTTCAGCTCGTTATAACGGTGTGCAAACAACTTGTAGGAAATCAGGCTGGCCATGGATGCAATCAGAGTTCCCAAACCTCCCAGATTCACGCCGATCAGCAGATCTTTGCCGTTTTGAGTAAACTCAGACAGAAGCAGAGCCGCCGGCACATTGCTGATAGCCTGGCTGGCAACGATACCCACCAGTACTTCATTTCCTGCAATCAGGCTTCCCAGAATTTCACGGATCAGAGGAATGCTTCCCATGTTTCCGATAAACACGAAGAAGAATACAAAAGTAAGAATCAGACAGTAGTCCACATTCTTAAAGATTCCCCTGTCAATCATGGCTATAGCACCCACGATAAACATCAGTACCGCCAGCCAGTGGAAGAATCCCAGAACTGACGCGATCGCTACCAGGAACAGCAGAGTATAAGCACCGGCCTTACCCCATTCTGCGTTCACAGCAGCAAAGTCGGTTTCAGACAGCTTCACATTCTCCTTCTTGCTGGTCAGTACCAGCACCACCAGCAGCACGAAAGATAAGGCCGCATATGGCAGCACCGTTTCGATGAACTCAGAAAGTTCCAGTCCGTAGTACTGGTAGATGAAGAGATTTTGCGGGTTGCCGATTGGAGTCAGCATACTGCCCAGGTTGGCAGCAATGGTCTGCAGCACGATGGCCGAAACCAGAAGCTCCGGATGGCCGGCCTTTTCCAGCACGAAGATGGCAAAAGGCACGAAAGTCAGCAGCGCCACGTCGTTGGTAAATGCCATGCTGAGGAAGAAGCAGAGCATCACCAGTACCATAACGATGGCACGGGTATCCGCCACATGAGTCAGCAGTTTGATACCGATAAAGTCGAAGACACCCACCTTCTGCAGGCCTGCTACGACCATCATCAGGCTGAGGAGCACACCCAGCACATGAAAATCCACGTAACCTGCCAGTTCGGCCACCGATGGGCGGATTGCCAGGCAGGACAGAACCGCCAGGAAAAATGCGATTACCAGCACGGTTTCTTTTTCTATGAATTTTTTAAATTTCTCAAGTGTCATGTTCTATCTTACAACTCCTGCCAGATCTTTGATAACTTCTCCCGCAATAATCAGACCTGCCACAGACGGCACAAAGCTGACACTGGCCGGGGTTCTCAATCCGGTTCGTACCGGCTCTTCACGGGAATATAATACTTTTACATCTTTAATGCCGCGGTCCTTCAGTCCTTTACGGATGACCTTGGCCAGAGGGCAGACACTGGTTTTGTGAATGTCTGCAATCTCAAAACGGGTCGGATCCAGCTTGTTTCCCGTACCCATGGAACTGATCACCGGCGTTCCCGCAGCCTTTGATTCGCAGATGATGGACAGCTTGGCACTCACATTGTCGATGGCATCAATCACATAATCGTAGGAACCAAAATCAAACTCCGCCGAACGGTCCGGCAGATAGAAGCACTCGGTAGCCTCCACCTGAATATCCGGATTGATGGAAAGAAGTCTTTCCTTCATTACATCCACCTTAGGCCGTCCCACTGTATCATGGGTTGCGATAATCTGACGGTTGATATTGGTTACATCCACCACATCTTTATCTACAATATGAATCCTGCCTACACCGGCACGTGCCAGAGCCTCGCAGGTAAAACCACCCACGCCGCCGATACCAAACAGCAGCACGCTGGCCTCCTGCAGCCGGTCTACTTCTTCACTTCCCAGCAGCTGCCGGGTTCTCTGAAACTGGTCTTCCTTCATCGTTTCAATCCTCTCAGTTTATTCACCACAAAATACACTGTATCTGCGCTGTATCCCTGCCCTGCCAGCCTCCGTCCCACACGGGCCAGGAACTTTTCATCCAGTTCCTTTCCTTCCGCCAGGTGCTGACGGGTCATCTTCACCGCAATTTCCAGTGCGCGTTTTTTCTCATCAAACAGTTTTGCAGCCTCCATGCCGCCTTCTGCATCTTCTGCCAGCTGATCCCAGGCCGCCTCACAGTCGCTGCGGCTGACACCTTTTTCCATGAGACTGCGGTCGATTTTTCCTCTTCCCCAGCCTTTGCCTGCCGCCTGCCGGATAAAGCTGATTCCATAAGCTACATCATCCAGATACCGGTATTCCTGCAGCTTTTCAGCAGCTTCATCAATTTCCTGCTGACTGTATTCTTTCTTTTTCAGGTATTCCCGGATTTCCTTCTCCGTTCGGGGCTGTATAGCCAAATAGCCGGCCGCTCTGTCAAAGGCATCCATTTTAGAGCTCATACTTATCTCCTGCACAGGCAACCACGCACTTGTCGCCCATTAAAGCCTTCATCTGCAGAATAGCATCCATACCGGTGCAGTGTACAGGGAATACTACATCCATATCCAGGCCTGCCACTTCTTCCACGATTTTTCTGCGCATTTCCGGTGATGCAGGATACAGATGCATTCCCGCAATCAGACCTGCGATACGCTTGCCCGGCATCAGGCTCTGTACATGACGCAGAGTCGGAACCACCCCACGGTGACTGCATCCGGAGAAGATATAAAGGCCTGCTTCTTCTTCCACTACGATAACCTGTTCATGGCTCATGGTATCCGGAATCAGTTCAGAGCTGCCATCTTCCTTTTCCAGGCGGCGCCAGAACTGTTCTGTGGCAGGATAACCTTCCAGGTCCGGAATATCGCCAATCAGCGTCACATTATCATATAACTTAACCATGCCGCCTGTAAACTGAATTCTTGGCCACACAGTTTCGATTTCCTCATCATCCCATCTGATACTGCAGGCTTCTGTTTCCACCTTGCCATCTGTTTCGCCATAGGACTCATAGAGCGCATCCCTGTGCAGGTATACCGGTGCTTTTCCGTTAATCTTCACAAAAGACGGCACCCCGCCGGTATGGTCGAAATGGCCGTGGCTGATGACCAGAGCATCGACATCGGTCAGGTCTGCACCCAGTGCCTCCGCATTCGCCTTATAGAGGTCAGTAAGCCCTGTATCCAGCAAAATCTTCTTTCCGGCAGTTTCAATGAGAACAGACAGTCCCCACTCCGCCATACACTTTGAGTTTTCGGTCTTATTATCTAACAGAAACTGAAATTTCATTACATTTCTCCTTCTTTTTCTTCTTCATAACACCAGACTGCCATGAATCCTTCCGGTACCTGAAGATTCTGGAACACCACGTTTTTTCCATCCCATATCACATGTTCTGCCGGCCATCCCTCAGAATCCACCAGCTCCGGGCGCTTGCCGGACATACCGAAAAAGCCCAGACCTGTATATTTTGCCAGGGCTTCCCGCCGGGTCCAGAGCTCATAGAATCCTTTAATGCCCGCTTCCTTTATATAGCGTCCTTCCTGGGTAGTAAAGAACCGTTCTGCCAGCCGCTCTGCCGCTGCCGGCCGCATCTCCTGCAGATCCAGCCCACAGGCACGGTCCGAAACCACGCAGGCCCAGTAACCGCTGCTGTGACTAACAGACACATGAACAGCAGAAACAGCCTTCCCACTGTCAGCATAGACAATGAAAGGCTTTCCTTTTTCCGTCCTCTGAATGTTCAGGTCTGCTTCTGCCAGTTCCGGCAAAAACTTCTTCACCTGTTTTATCAGCTCTTTTTCCCGAAGTTCTGCATCCACCGGGTCGGTAATGATTGCTGCCTGGTACATGGAACCTCCATTTCCATAAGTGATATTTCCTACATATTAAAAAGACACCGCTGCGGGTGTCTTTTTTATACCTTATTCTTCGGCTTTTTCTTCTTCGTTGCCTTTCAGACGTGCCAGCACCCGTTTGTAGCCGTCTGCACCGTAAAGCAGGCACTTGTTGATTCTGCTGATGGTCGCAGTAGAAGCACTGGTGATGGATTCGATTTCGCTGTAAGTCTTTTTCTCCGAAAGAAGTTTCGCCACCTGAAGTCTCTGCGAAATAGAATGAATTTCGTTGATGGTGCAGATATCTTCAAAGAATCTGTAGCAGTCCTCTCTGTCTTCCAGCGTCAGTACCGCATCAAACAGCTGGTCAATGTCGTCTCTCTTCAGCTTGGATTCATATGCCATATTGCAAACTCCTTTCATATTCTACCGCTGTGCGGCTTTATAGCTTTCATACTATAAAGTATTATATCATTTTCAGGAGTTTCCGTCAATCCAAATTAATCAAACTTGATTTCGTCCACCAGGAACTGAATACGCTCCTGACCCTGCCATACCTGGCATTCCAGTGTTCCCACCAGTTCCACAGGACGGCGGGCATGAACAGCCAGCCCGTATCGCTGCGCATCATTAAAAAGTACACACTGAATTCGGCGGCCGGAATGACTCCATGCAAAGAACCGCATATGCTGCTCCGCATCACCCATATAGCGTATATCGTCCAGTGTCACGTTGGAAAGCTGGAACAGCGGTTTCGGATTGGAATTTCCAAAAGGCGCCAGCATTTCCAGTTCTCTGGCAAAATCCACAGTCAGTTCTTCCACCTCCATATTCAGGTCAATGTCATACTTACGGCAGAATATATCCGGATTCTCCTGCTTAATTTCTTCCATGGAATCCAGCAGGCTCTGTTCCAGTTCCGGCAGATGTTCCTCCGGCATGAGGAATCCGCAGGCACCGGCATGTCCTCCGAATTTTTCAAAAAGATGCTCGTTCTTCTTCAGCAGATCATACAGGTTTACACCGGCAATGCTGCGTCCGGTACCCTTCAGATATTTTTTTTCCTCACCGGACGGAGTCACCAGAACCGACGGACGGTAATAAGTTTCCTTCAGTTTACCTGCTACAATTCCGGCAATGCCTTCATGGGCATCCTCAGAACGGATCAGAATGAAGTCCTTTACTTCCTGCAGATTCTCCACACAGCTGCGGAAAGTATCCTGCTGCAGTTTCTTACGCTGAATATTCTGATTTACCAGTGTAGCTACCTTTTCGTCGAGAGCATCACTTACCGCTGCATCTTCCGGTTCTTCTGCACAGCGCAGCAGTTCCACTGCCATGGATGCATCTTCAATACGTCCGGAAGCATTCAGATGAGGCACGATAACATAGCTGATGTTCTCAGAAGTGATTTTGCCTGGCGTCAGGGAAACAGCTTCAATAAGACGTGCAAGTCCCCGGCGCTGGCAGCGGTTCAAAATACGAAGACCAAACTTTACGATGGTGCGGTTTTCATCCACCAGAGGCATAATATCGCCTACTGTACCGATAGCCACAAGGTCGAGAACCTCGTTGATTACGGATTTTGGCAGGTCCGCACGCTGCTGAATGGCCTGAGCCACTTTAAACGCTACACCGCATCCTGCCAGACTCTTAAACGGATACGGACATCCCGGCTGTTTCGGATTGATAACCAGACAGTCAGCAATGGTGTCCGTAACATTATGATGGTCTGTAACCAGTACTTTCATACCAAGCTGCTTGGCATACTCCACTTCATCATAGGACACACTGCCGCAGTCTACAGTGATAATCAAATCCACGCCACGTTCAGCAATCTGCTGAATGGCATCCATGTTCAGGCCGTATCCCTCCTCAAAACGGGAAGGAATGTAGTAATCCACCTGACCCGGATCGGTAATATAACGCAGCACACTGAGCATCAGTGTAGTGGATGTAATACCGTCGGCATCGTAGTCACCATAAATACAGATTCTGGATCCCTTTACCGCTTCCTCCAGAATGAGAGAGACCCCTTCCTCCATGTTTTTCAAAAGAAAAGGGTCATAAGTCCTGCGGGGACTTGGAGACAGGAATTCCACGATGTCTTCCCGTTCCTGAATTCCCCGCTTATGTAACAGTTTTATAATTGTATTACTAATCTGCATGTTCTTATCCCTGAATATAGGTCAGCGGATCCACGATAGTACCGTTTTCACGAACCTCCACATGGAGATGGTTACCGGTAGATGTACCGGTTGTGCCGACCAGAGCAATAACCTGTCCCTGCTTTACAGTCTGTCCTACGCTGACAAGAAGCTTGGAACAGTGGCCATACAGGGAAACCACGCCGCCGCCATGGTCAATCATGACGCACTGACCGTAACCGCCGTACCAAGGCTCTGCCTGGGACAGAATAACCTTGCCGGCACCCATGGCCAAAATGTCTGCACCGCCCCTTGCGGAAATGTCCATACCGCTGTGATACTTCCAAACCTTATATACCGGATGAATACGGTATCCTGCATAGGAAGTAATATAATGGCTGCTTGGAACCGGCCAGATAAACTTACCGCCCACATAAGGGCTGCTTGCATCGACCATCTGCTTCAGCTTGGCTTCCAGTGCCTTTGCTTCTTCCAACAGTTCATCTTCTTTTTCTTCCAGTGTCTTCTTCTTAGCGTTCAGTTCCACTTCCTTGGCTGCAGCTTCTTCCTTCTGCGCAGCAAGGCGGACCTTCTTTTCCTTCAGTTCCTTACGGATGACTTCCAGCTCTTCGTGTTCTTTCTGCAGAGTTTTCATGACTTCCACGTCATTTTCATAGATTCTCTGAATCATATCCATATTGGACAGGAACTCAGAAACACTGCCGGAACCCAGAAGAACATCCACGAATCCTACGGAACCGTTCTTATACATAACACGCAGACGTTCATTAAGGCCTTCTTCTCTCTTCTGCATATCTTTCTTCTTCTTCTCAATCTTCTTTTCCGTGCTGGTGATTTCAGACGCAGTATTCTTGATATTTGCATTGAGAGTGTTTACTGTAGCCTGCATGGTCTTGATGTCAGAAGCAACCTTGGCCAGGTCATTCTTCACCTGATCCTTCTGGTCCTCCACATCATCCAGCTCATTCTGTACATCGCTGATGGTCTGACTGGCGTATACATAGGATGCGCTGCTCATGGAAAATACCAGTGCAGCACTGAGAACCAGTGCCATAGCCCTGCGTCGGCGTGTAATAAACTCCGTTAACTTCTTCATTCTCAAATTCTCCCTTTCGATTTAGGTATCCAGAAATCTGCGCATGGATACGATGCTTCCCCACGCACCGATGCTCATGCCCAGAGCCAGGAAAATAACGGTCATATTTCCTGCCAGATAGCTCACCGGAATCAGCGGGCAGGACACAATAGCCAGCACCTGAGATCCGATGGTGGATACGATTTTGCCGTAAACGGCTGTAATTACAGCGGTGGACACCAGAGATGCCATCAGACCGATCAGAATGCCTTCTGCCAGGAACGGTCCGCGGATAAACCAGTTGGTCGCACCGATATATTTCATGATTTCGATTTCCTTCGCGCGGGCAAATACAGTCAGCTTAACTGTATTGGAAACCACGACTACAGAAACCACTACCAGAAAGCCCATAATAACCAGAGCTGCCATCTGAAGGAAGTCCGTTACTTCAGTAAGCTTTTCTACAGTTTCCTGATAATACTGAATGTCTTCCACGCCCTCGAAGCTTCCTGCAAAATCTGCAACCGCTCCTGCCTGTTCCAGTGTATCCACTGTAATCAGAATAGAACTTGGAAGAGGGTTTTCTCCCAGAGAATCCAGCAGATAACCGCTTTCACCCCAGCGTTCTTTCATAATTTCCAGAGCTTCCGCTTCCGTGCGGTAAGTTACGTCTGTAACACCGTCCATGGCCTTTACCTGTGCCATAATCTTCATGGTCTGTTCCTGGGTAGTTTCATCCAGCAGGAACACTTCAATCTGGTCATAATCCTGCTTCACAGCTTCTGTGAACAGGTTGATATTTACGGTAATGACAAAGAAGAGTCCCAGAATCAGCAGCATAGCTGTAATTGAGAAAATAGATGCCAGGCTCATACCTCTGTTTCGGAAAATCTGTCTGAAGCCCTGCTTCAGGTTGTATGTCATACTGCTAAGCATCGGCTTCACCTCCTCTGAATCCATAGGAACCGGACTCATCACGGACAATATGTCCGGACTCGATGGCGATAACACGCTTCTTCATCTGGTCCACGATATCCTTGGCGTGGGTTACCATAACGATGGTAGTGCCTCGCAGATTAATCTGTTCCAGCAGGTCCATAATTTCCCATGCAGTATCCGGGTCCAGGTTACCGGTAGGTTCGTCGGCAATCAGCACAGTCGGATTGTTTACGATGGCGCGTGCAATAGCCACACGCTGCTGTTCCCCTGCAGAAAGCTCGTCCGGATACTTGTGCGCCTTGTCGCTGATACCCACCAGACTGAGAATCTGCGGCACCTGCTTACGGATCTGACGCGGTGTCTTATGAATGACTTCCATAGCAAAAGCTACGTTCTCGAACACGGTCTTCTTCGGCAGCAGACGGAAGTCCTGGAATACAGTTCCCAGACGTCTTCTGTACTGCGGAATTTTTCGGTTGGAGAGTTCTGTCACTTCATGGCCTGCCACCATGATGCTGCCCTCGTCCGCATCGATTTCCTTTAAGATCAGCTTGATAAAGGTGGACTTGCCGGCGCCGCTGGGACCAACCAGAAAGACGAAATCACCTTTTTTAATATGTACACTTACATTGTCCAGACCTACGTTGGACTTGTAAGTTTTCGTTACGTTCTCAAAACGAATCATCTTTTTCCCCTCGCAAAATATTTACTCACGGTGCCTCTTTCCGCACCGTACGCATAGCAATACAGACCGTTTTCGACCTCATTTCGAATCATCCGGTCTGGTTAGTTATATTATACTATAAAACGACAGGATTTTGAACAGTAAATTATGGGAAATCGCAGATTTCACAAAAGAAATTTCCCGCCTCTGTCGGTTGACGAAATCTGTGGACTGGGCTAAAATTACGGTATAACCTTTTTTACACATTACGAGGTATTTTTATGAAAATCACATTGCAGAATGTAACAAAGAAATTCCCAAGCCGCAATAAAAAAGTACGCGAGGACGTCATTGCGGTAAACAATTTTGATTTTGAAATTCCTGACGGAAAGCTGATCGGCCTGCTGGGTCCTTCCGGCTGCGGCAAGAGTACAGCACTGAACCTGCTCTGCGGTCTGCTGAACCCGACAGAGGGCAGAATTTTCTTTGGTGACGATGATGTCACCAACCTGCCTGCAGAAAACCGCGGCGTAGGCATGGTCTTCCAGAATTATGCCCTCTACCCGCACCTGACTGTAAAGAAAAACATCATGTTCCCTTTGGAAAACCTGAAGGGATCCGAAAAGATGACGAAGGAAGCCATGGAAGCCAAGGCGCTGGAAGCGGCCAGACTGGTGCAGATTGACGGACTGATGGAAAGAAAGCCGAGCGAACTGTCCGGCGGCCAGCAGCAGCGTGTGGCAATTGCCCGTGCACTGGTAAAAGTACCGAAAGTTCTCCTTCTGGACGAACCGCTTTCCAATCTGGATGCCCGTCTGAGACTGCAGACCCGTGAAGAAATCCGCCGCATTCAGAAAGAAACCGGTGTTACTACCATCTTTGTAACTCATGACCAGGAAGAAGCTATGAGCATCTCTGACCAGATTGTGGTTATGGAAGCCGGTGTCATCCAGCAGATCGGTAAACCGCAGGATGTTTACGACGATCCGAAAAACCTGTTTGTAGCCAAGTTCCTGGGAACTCCTCCGATCAATGTTTTCAACGGACGCGTCGAAAAGAACGGTCTCTGGATTGGCCAGGACCGCCTCTTTGATATAGCTGCACCGGATGGCAGCCAGATTGCTGACCAGCCGGTAACCATCGGCATCCGTCCGGAAGGGTTCATTCTGGGCGAAGGAGACGGAGGATCACTGACCTTCAGTCTGACTGAAGTGGAAGTCATGGGACGTGACATCACCGTAGTATCTGCACATCCGGACTGCCAGAACGTAGAAATCCGCTCTATCATCAGCTCCGAAAACCGTGAAGAAGTGGAAGCACTCATGGAAAAGACGGGAACAGCAAGCACTGTACGTTTTGATGTGAAACCGCATAAAGTACACATCTTCAGTACGGAAACCGGCCAGCGCATCTATTTCACTGCGAAATAAGGGAGGCTGCCATGGAACGAAACAATATGAAAGCCTGGCTCTACCTGCTGCCGGCGATTCTCTTTCTGGGAGCTTTCCTGGTCTACCCTCTGATTGACGTATTCATCTACTCCTTCGAGGAAGGCTACAACTCCGCATCCCAGACATATCACGGCGTGGGCCTGTATAACTACAGCTACGTGCTCCACGACCCTTATTTCCTGCAGGCTGTAAAGAATACTTTCATTCTGGTTATCTTTACCGTACCGATTTCCACAGGACTGGCCCTGCTCATTTCTGCAGGACTCAACTCCATAAAGAAGCTGAAAGAACTGTTTCAGACTGTATTCTTCCTGCCATATGTGACCAACACACTGGCAGTAGGTCTGGTGTTCATGATTCTTTTTAAGAAGACACCTTACAGCGATGGACTCATGAACCTGATTCTGGGACTCTTCGGTATGGGACCTGTTGATTTCATCGACGGACCGTACTGGGCCAAGATGTTTGTCCTCTGCTTCTACACCGTATGGGTAGTTATGCCGTTTAAGATTCTGATTCTGACCAGCGCTCTGGCATCAGTGAAGCAGGACTACTATAACGCCGCAAAGATTGACGGTACATCCCGTCTCAGAACCTTTACACGCATCACCCTGCCGATGATTTCTCCGAGCCTGTTTTACCTGATTATCACCGGTTTCATTGGTGCTTTCAAGGCTTACAGCGATGCGGTGGCACTCTTCGGCACCAATCTGAATGCAGCAGAAATGAATACCATTGTAGGTTATGTATACGACATGCTCTACGGAAACAGCGGCGGCTATCCGTCTTATGCTTCGGCAGCAGCCATCATCCTGTTCTCCATCGTGCTGACCATCACCTGCATCAACCTGCTCATCAGCAAAAAACACGTACACTACTCTTAATACCGAGGTTTTAATATGACCAGACCAACTGATTTTGAAACAATTGAAAAGAAAGCCCGTCTCCGCAGCCGGTCTATCAAGACCATTACCTACGCGCTGCTGGCCATCTGGGCTATCGTGGTGCTGTTTCCTTTCTACTGGATGCTGCTGACCTCCGTAAAGAGCTACAGTGCCTACAGTTCGGAATATGTTCCGAAATTCTATACGCTGGCACCTACCTTCCAGAACTATGTAGATGCCTTCACCACAGTGCCGCTGGCGGACTATTTCCTCAATACCGTGATTTTCACAGTGGCAACCACAGCCATGATGCTGGTGGTGACAGTCCTTGCGGCCTTCGCCTTCGCGCGGCTTGACTTCCGCGGCAAAGACCTGGCTTTCACCCTGTTCCTGGCCCTCATGATGATTCCAAGCGAACTGGTTATCATCACCAACTTCGTCACCATCACTGACCTGGAACTGAGAAACACCTTTATGGGTCTCATCCTGCCGTCCGTCACCTCCGTCTTCTACATTTACCTGCTGCGTGAAAATTTTGCCCAGATTCCGGACGAACTCTACTATGCAGCCAAGGTTGACGGAACCTCCGACCTGAAGTACCTGACGAAAGTGATGATTCCAATCTGCCGGCCAACCATCATCACCATCACCATTCTGAAGGTGATTGAATGCTGGAACTCCTACGTATGGCCTCGCCTCATTACCGACGAGGAAGCTTACTTTCTGGTTTCCAACGGAATCCAGGAAATCCGCGAAAACGGATTTGGCCGTGAAAACATTCCTGCCATGATGGCGGCGGTTGTGGTAATTTCCGTGCCGCTGATTATTATCTTCCTCATCTTCCACAAGAAGATCATGGAAGGCGTAGCGAGAGGAGGTACCAAGGGATGATGAAATTAACCCGCAAAATCTTCCGTCTCGGCCTTGCTCTGGCCCTGACTGCATCTCTGGTGCTCACAGGTACCGGCTGCCACGGTTCCCGCGGTATGGATGAATTCGTCATTCCGGAGGAATTCGACACTTCACGGGATTATGAAATCACCTTCTGGGCAAAGAACGATACCAATAAGACCCAGACTAAGATTTATGAGCAGGCAATCAAAGACTTCGAAGCCCTGTACCCGAACATCCATGTAAACCTGCGCCTTTATACTGACTACGGCAGAATTTACAACGACGTTATCACCAATATCGCCACCGGAACCACACCAAACGTGTGCATCACCTATCCGGACCACATTGCCACCTACCTGACAGGTACCAACAGTGTGGTGCCGCTGGATCAGCTTTTCGCAGATGAAAAGTACGGGCTGGGCGGCAGTGAAGTTGCCTTCGATGCACCGACCCTGGAAGAAATCATCCCGAAATTCCTGGGCGAGTGTGCATTCAACGGTGCTCACTATGCAATCCCATATATGCGTTCCACCGAAGCCTGCTATGTAAATAAGACCTTCGTGGAAAAGCTGGGATATAAGCTTCCGGAAACCCTGACCTGGGATTTCGTGTGGGAAGTTGCGGAAGCTGCTACAGCAAAGAACGCAGATGGCACCTATAAGATAAACGGTCAGAAAGTCATGATTCCGTTCATCTACAAGTCCACTGACAATATGATGATTCAGGTGCTCCGTCAGCAGAACGCAGAGTACTCCACACCGGAAGGCGACATACTGTTATTCAATGATACTGCGAAGGAATTCCTTTATGATATCGCTGAGCATGCGAAGACAGGAGCTTTTTCCACCTTCAAGATTTCCAGCTACCCGGCTAACTTCCTCAATGCAGGCCAGTGTATCTTCGCTGTGGACTCTACCGCAGGTGCAACCTGGATGGGCACCGATGCACCGCTTTCTGATATCGCCGCTGATAAGCTGGTAAAGTTTGAAACAGAAGTCATGACCATTCCGCAGTACGATCCTGAAAATTCGACTATGATTTCCCAGGGGCCTTCCATGTGCGTCTTCAATAAGAATGACCCGCAGGAAGTGCTGGCATCCTGGCTCTTCGCTCAGTATATGCTCACCGATAAAGTACAGATTGCCTACGCACAGACAGAAGGTTACGTACCTGTCACTTCCAAGGCTCAGGCAACCGATGAATATCAGGACTACCTGTCCCGCGGCGGAGAAGACAATCAGCTCCACTACGAAGTAAAAATCAAGGCAGCCCGGCTGCTTCTGGATAATACAGAAAACACCTTCGTTACACCGGTCTTCAACGGTTCTGCTTCCCTCCGTGATGCTGCAGGCCAGCTCATTGAAACCACCACCAAGTCGGTGAAGAGAAAGCAGGAAGCAAACGAAGAATTCTTTGCAAAGCTTTATACTGAAACAGAAGCTCTGTACCGTCTGGATCAGGGAAGTGCAGCTGCAGGCGGAGCAGGAGGTGCCGATAAGGATCTGGGGCCACTCCCATCCACAGCCAAATTCCTTCTCGGGGCTCTGGCCGGAACCTGGGCCTGCATCATCGCCTATGTCATCTGCCAGTATGTGAAAAAGAAAACAGGCGAAAAACATTGATTTCTGCAGATTTTGATGTATAATATTTTTTGAATTCCGGATGTTCCCATCCGGAGTCCGCACATATTTAAAATTGCTGAAATGCAAATTCAAAAGGAGAAGAGAAAATGAAAAAGATTTTATCTTTACTGTTAGTTTTCGTAATGGTATTCGCACTGACTGCATGCGGCGGCGACGAACCTGCTGCTGTAGATCCTAACGCTAAGTCTGAAGGCGTTATGACTTATGCAGAATACGCTGCAGCTGAACTGGATACCGAAGTAGTTATCGAAGCTTTCGTTCAGGCTAAGCAGTCCTGGTGGGAAGACAAGGCTACCGTATATGCACAGGACGGCGAAGGCGGTTACTTCATGTACGACATGGCTTGCTCCGAAGAAGACTACGCTCTGCTGACTGAAGGTACCAAGATCAAGGTTACCGGTTACAAGGGCGAATGGGCTGGCGAAGTTGAAATCATGGACGGTACTTTCGAAATCGTAGAAGGTGACACCTGGGTTGCAGAAGCAACTGACGTAACTGAACTGCTGGGTACTGATGCTCTGGCAGATCACATGAACAAGTTCGTAGCATTCAAGGGCATGACTGTAGAACCTTCCGTTGACGCTGATGGCAACGAAGTGGCATTCCTGTACAACTGGGATGGTTCCGGTTCCGAAGGCAACGACCTGTACTTCAACGTTTCCCTGAACGGCGAAACTTACAACTTCTGCGTAGAATCCTACCTGACCGGTGCTGAAACCGACGTTTACAATGCTGTAGAAGCGCTGAACATCGGCGACGTTATCGATATGGAAGGTTTCCTGTACTGGTATGAAGGTGTAAACCCTCACATCACTTCCGTAAACGCAGCTGCATAAGCAAATTTTAAAATGACAGATGCCCCCGGCCCGTGCCGGGGGTATTTTTTATGTTCTGATTTCCGGTCCGCTCACTATTTTCCTCACACGGTCCGCCAGGTTTGCTGCAGCCTGGAAAGCCTCGCCGTCCATCAGTTCTGCAGGAAGACAGCAGGTATTCTGGGCACGATATATCAGTCCCGTATCAAGCAGCGGCAGCGAAGCATACTCCCGTAGCTTCAGAAACCGTTTCATACCGCTGTGATTTACCTCTCTGTTATCCCGGTTGACAATCCACAGAACAGGAAGTCCGGAAGTCTCCATATCGCGCACAATTTCATAAGTTTCCGCTCCTGCATAGACAGATGCAGGAAGCGGATCGATGACGGCCGCCGTAAGATCATACCTGCCCAAAGTATCCAGCGGCGGACTGTCTGCAACCACACACTCTCCCGGCATATTTTCCGGATATGGGCGAAACATTGGTCCTCTTTCATCTCCGTCCCGCCTGCCGTGTCTCCATACAGACCAATTTATGCCCTTGTGAAGATACAGCCTTCTTTTCTCCCCCGGATTTTCTGAGAAAGCATTTCTTCCAAACCGCTGATCCAGTCCTGCTTCGTAGTAAATCATAGACTCTCCTGCTTCGGGCTGGCGCATCTGCATATAAGTCACAGGGATTTTCGACATTCGATCCTTTTCGCCAAAATTCGACTTCTGCAATAAAAAAGCCAGAGTAGTTGATGCAAATGTTGCACCAGCACCCCGGCTTATACCGATTACCGCTATTCTTTTCTGTGTTTCAGACTGCAGAAGATTCCACTCCGGTTCTTCCGTCAGCATCTGCGAAGATTCTCTCCGCTTTGTGAAAAATAAACGTTCCATATTCCGCTCCGTTCCCATACGAAGCAGATAATCCACTGTCACAGGGCCGCAATTCTATTTGAATTTCCGTCCCAGAGTCACTTCCGGCATCAGTTCGCTGCCGATGATTTCCAGCATATGTTCCATATTTGCCACTTCTTCTGCACTGAAACGCTGCCGGATTCTCTCCATAACTACATTCATATAGTCATAGGTGATACCGTAGTCCTCCATGTACTTTTCAGTCACTTCCAGATGGTATTCACGCTTGTCCTCTTCATTACGGACCTTACGCAGGTAACCCTTGCGCACCAGGTTGTTTACTTTATAGGCTGCATTGGGTGCAGACAGCTCCGCAAAGGTAGCAAACTCATTTACCGTCGGCCGTCCCAGCGCATAAATAACCTCCAGACAGAACACTTCCACTGCAGAAAGGCTGTCCTTTCCGTCATCCAGACGCTTAAACACCTTCGCGTACAGACTCAGCTTAAACTTTGTATAAATCTCAGCAAAACTATTTTCCAGCATGACACACTCCTTCATAATCACTTTTATTTTAACTGAAATTCGGGAGCGGTGCAATTCAATTTTATATCAATTTTAAAATTCCATCTGCGAAAGTAAAAAAGAAGAGGCTGTCCTCAAGGACAGCCTCCATTTAATCTGTTTTTATTTTCCCAGTGCAATTCTTCCCAGTGCATCTGCCTGTAAAATTGCATCATACATTTCACAAGGCTGCACGTCACCAGCCAGATTGTGGATGGTTTCGCCAGGTACACAGGCGTTCTGAGAAATTGTCTTAATCTGTTCCGGAGTCGTAACACCCAGTTCTTCCAGGGTAACAGGGAGACCTACTTCCATACAGAACTGCTGTACTTCATCAAATTCAGCCTTAGGAACACCTTCCAGCACCAGCTGAACCAGTGTACCGAATGCAACGCAGCATCCGTGGTCTGCATGCTTTCCGCCTAAAGAAGTAACACCGTTATAGAAGGAATGTGCTGCAGCACAGTTTACATTGTCAGCACCAACGCCGGACAAATAAACATTGGCTTCAATAATTGCTTCCAGTGCAGGTGTAACAGCATTTACCTTACATGCTTCCACGGCCTGTTTGCCGTAATCTCTCAGAGTTTCGTAGCAAAGCTTTGCCAGTGCCTGACCAGATCTGGTAATACCGGTGCCTTCCAGGCTTGGGGATTCAGTTCTGATGGATGCTCTTCCTTCGAAGTATGTACCCAGTGCATCGCCCATACCTGCAATCAGGAACCGAACCGGTGCTTCTGCGATAATATTGGAATCCACGATGATAGCATCCGGATTAGTTGGATAGAACAGATACTTGTCGAAAGTACCGTCATCATTATAAATTACAGACAGACCTGTACAAGGTGCATCGGTAGCTACTACAGTCGGTACAATAACAATGTGCTTTCCTGTATAGTAAGCAGTTGCCTTCGCAGTATCGATGGCACTTCCGCCGCCAACTGCTACTACAACATCAATGTTGTCTTCTTCTACGATGGCCTTCATCTTGGATACTTCTCCGTTGCTGGAAATGCCACCGAAGATTTCATAGCGTCTGTAATCGTCCAGTTCACCGAAGCTTGCTTCAATCTTTTCATGAACTGCCTTGTATCCGCTGTTGGAGCATACGAACAGCCATCTCTTACCCATATATCCCATTTCTTCATGGAACTTCAGCAGAGCATCTCTTCCCTGTACATACTTCAGCGGCGCACGCATCGCTCTTAATCTTCCCATCATAATAACTGTACCTCCTCATAATAGTATTGAATTTTTATAAAACAATTATATCATCACATGCACTGCAGTACAACGGAAAGTCTGCATATTTAACGTTTACAGTTTCTCTTTTCCGCCAAATATTCCAGCGCCTCTCTGTATCCCTCGAACCCTTTTCCGCAGATCATTTTCTCTGCGTATAAAGATACGTAAGACTGTTTACGGAATTCATCTCTGGAACGGATATCAGACAGGTGCACTTCCACAGCAGGAATCTGCACAGCTTTCAGAGCATCCAGAATT
Source organism: Anaerovoracaceae bacterium (assembly GCA_045578745.1). Lineage (GTDB taxonomy): Bacteria > Bacillota > Clostridia > Peptostreptococcales > Anaerovoracaceae > RGIG7179. Next base: position 17,868 of record JAZNKW010000017.1, on the reverse strand, counting down.
GCCACGCTGGTGTGGGTATAGGCAGCAGCATTGATGACAATCCCGTCTTTCTTCTCAAAATATGCCTGCTGGATTTTTGTCACAATATCGCCTTCATGGTTGGATTGATATACTTCTGCATCCAGGCCCATTTCATCAGCCCATCCTTCAATGGCTGCCACCAGATCAGCATAAGTCTGACGGCCGTAAATCTCCGGTTCCCGAATCCCCAGCATATTCAGATTCGGCCCATTTATCACTAATATTTTCATACTATGCTCCTTTCATTGCAGCTGTGCAGCTGCAGTTTTCGATGCTTGACTGTCTGCTGTGCGAGTGATTCCGCAGATGCTTCGCGGCGAGGACAAAGGAGTACAGCAGATCAGTCAAGCAATGCATCTAGCACGGCAATTGCCGCTGCCGCTTCAATGCATGGCACTGCACGCTCTACGATACAAGGATCATGCCGCCCTTCTATTTTCAGCTTTACATCGCAGCCTCCGGACATGGATACGCTGTCCTGCTCTTTGAAGATTGAAGGCGTCGGCTTCATTGCCACGCGGAATACCACCGGCATACCGCTGGCAATACCGCCCAGAATACCGCCGTGGTTATTCGTCCTGGTCTTCACTCTGCCCTCTGCAGGATCTACATAAAACGGATCATTGTTTTCGCTGCCCTTCAGTCCTGAAGCATCAAACCCATTTCCAAACTCAATTCCTTTTACCGCAGGAACGCCGAACACTGCCAGAGAAAGTCTTCCTTCCAGCCCATCAAAAAGTGCATCCCCGCAGGAACCGGCTGCAAGGCCTGTTACTACACACTCGATAACGCCTCCCACAGAATCTCCTTCCGCCTGAGCCGCTGCCATCTGTCCATACATGGCTTCCATGCCGCCATCATCCACCTGGTGGATTCCGGTCACCGGATCCACAGCACAAACACCGCTGACCCCGCCCACGGAAATCATCTGCGCAGAGACCTCGATACCACGTTTTGAGAGGATCTGTTTTGCCATGCCTCCTGCAATGCACAGAGGAGCCGTCAGACGTCCGGAAAACCGTCCGCCCCCACGCAGATCCGCATCTTTGCCGTCTTTCATCATAGCTGCAAAATCCGCATGTCCCGGCCGCGGCACATCCCGCAGACTGTCGTAGTCAGAAGAACGCTGCGCCGTATTTTCAATGACTGCTTCTACAGGCTCATCCAGAATCCGCAGCATGCCATCTCCGCAAGGCTCTACGCCTGACAGAAATACAGGTACATCCGGTTCCTTACGGCCTGTTGCATATCGTTTTCCTGCCGCACCACGGCGAGCCATAAATTCCAGCAGCAGAGCCTGGTCTATGATTTCACCGGCAGGAAATCCCTCGGCCCGCATCGTCATGGACGGGCCATGAGAAGTTCCGCTGATGATAATCTTCAGTTTATTTCCAAAGGTACTGCTCATAATAATTTTTCCCTTTCTTCAAAGAATCCCGGATAGGATTTATTCACCGCTTCCGCACCTAAAATGGTTACAGGTTCATGGCACAGAACTGCCGCAACGGCAGCACTCATCACAATGCGGTGGTCTCCAGCTCCATCCACCGTTCCTCCCCGCAGGCTGCCTTCTCCATGAATCAGGAGGAAGTCTTCTCCCTCTTCCACGGAAGCACCAAGTGCTGTCAGCAAGGCAGTCACGGTGGCCAGACGGTCGCTCTCCTTGATGCGAAGCCGTCCCGCATTATAAATTCGTGTATCTCCCTGTGCCGCCGCTGCCACCGCACTGATGACCGGCACCAGGTCAGGAATATCCTTTGCATCGATATCACAGCCCTGCAGAATACCGACAGCCGGGCCGCCGCAGGTTACACTGCCTGCTGCTGCATCCTCTGTCACCGAAGCACCAAACGCCCGCAGCACATCGCTGATTTTGCGGTCTCCCTGCACGGAGTTCAGATTCAGACCGGTCACAGTTACCGGTTCTCCGCCTGCCGCTCCCGCTGCCAGCCAGAAGGCTGCATTGGACCAGTCGCCTTCCACTTTCATTGTTTCAGGACCACAGTATGCCTGTCCTCCCGGGATTTCAAAACGAACACTTTCACCGTCTTCAGATTCTGTTTCACGAATCAGAATGCCGAAATATTTCAGTACATCCAGTGTAATGTCAATATATGGGCGGGATTCCACATTCCCGGTCAGCTTCAGTACACTGTCACCCTCCAGAAGCGGAAGTGCATACAGAAGTCCGCTGATAAACTGAGATGATACACCTGCCTCAATGGTATATTCACCTGCAGACAGTTTTCCGCTGCAAACCAGCATATTTTCTTCATACCGGAAGGAAACTCCATGAGGCTCCATTGCCCTCAATAAAGGCTCCATAGGCCGCTGCATCAGCCTTCCATGGCCTGTGAACCTGGTTTCCGTCTGCATCCCCAGAGCCGCACATACCGGCACCATGAAACGCAGTGTGGTTCCGCTTTCACCGCAGTCCAGCACTTCTTCCCGGCCCTGCAGACCGGCAATCACACGTTTTGTAGCCCGGATATCCTCGCTGTCATTTTCCAGCAAAATCCCCGTCTTCCCGCCTCCTGTCAGCCCTGCCAGGGACGCCCCCAGCAGAATACGGTGTGCATAGGATTTGGACGGAATCACATTTACAGAACCCGACAGTTTTCGGTTATCTAACATAATGTCCATAGGCTATGCCTCCCCCGCCAGCAGATTCTGGGCATTGCTCACACTCATCCGGCGGATGATGCAGCAGCCGATTTGCTGTGGTACAATCAGACTGATTTTCTGCCCTTCAATTTTTTTATCAGAAAGGATTCCTTCAATCAGCTCTTCTACAGCAAATGGAGCCTCTACCGGAAGTCCATAAGCAATCAGCAGCCCGCGCAGTTCTTCCGTTATGCCGTCCCCGCAGATACCGGCCTTCTCAGCAGCCTCTGTCACAATCGCCATTCCCATGGCCACCGCAGCACCATGGCTGATTTCAAAACCACTCTTTTTTTCGATGGAATGTCCCACCGTATGTCCAAAATTCAGAATATTACGGATTCCCTTATCCAGTTCATCCTGAATTACAATCTCACGCTTAATATCCACACAGCGGCCGATCACATCGGTAAGCAGCTCTGTGCTCTTCCGATGCTCCGGTTCTGTCAGAACATGATTCTTAAGATTTTCGAAGAGTTCTCCATCCCAGATCATGCCATATTTAATCACCTCTGCACACCCATCGGCAAATACCGATTTATCCAGCGTTTCTAGAGTGTCCGTATCCATAATCACACAGGCAGGCTGTTTGAAGGCTCCTACCAGATTCTTTCCTTCCGGCAGATTGATAGCTGTTTTGCCTCCCACAGAAGAATCCACTGCAGCAAGCAATGTAGTTGGAATCTGGACAAAGTCAATGCCCCTCTGGTACGTAGCCGCCAGGAAACCTGAAAGATCTCCAACTACGCCGCCGCCCAAGGCAAATATCACATCGCTTCGTGTCACATGTTCTGACGCCATAAAGGACAGCAGACGCAGATACTGCTCTCCGGACTTTGACTCTTCTCCGGCTGGCACTACACGCTTCAGTACATGGAAGCCCAGGTCAGCAAGAGCAGCATACACACGCTCCCCGTACAGTGGTTCCACATTGGTATCGGTAATCAGAACCGCCTTGCCGCCGGCTTCCGCTCCCTGCAAAATCTTCTCCGGCAGAAGTTTTCCCATAGAGTTCAGCAGGCCGGAGCCGATGTGCACATCATAGGGACTTGCCGTATTTATGTGAATTGTTTTCATAGAATTTGTCATAATAACGCCCTCACTTTAACCTCTATTTTACCCTACTTTCAGACAATAAAAAAGAGGTTTTCACCTGATTTAAGTGAAAACCTCCGCAATTCATACACAGCGGTTCGCTACAGTCCGAACTCCTCCAGGAGCTGCTCCTGGTATACCGGTTCTTCCAAGGAGCGGAATAAATCGTCCATACGTCCAGCTTCTTTCAGAAGTAAATTCAGCTTATTCAGCCGCTCAGCCATCTTAGCTTCACCTTCCACAAAGCCGATGTCCTTCCCCACGGCCAATCCTTTTCGGTACTCCTCCATCATCATATATTCCAGTGTCACCTGCCGCCACCTCCAGTCACGTCCATTGAATTTTTTTACCCGTTCATCAATGGCTTTTACCAGCGTACTGCTCTCACTTTTAGAAGGGTCGTTGATGTACTCATAAAGGGCCCTCAGCTCTTTCGGAACCTTCTTTGGAGTGCACGCTGTATTTAAGACTATTTTATATGCCTCGTCATCAAGTTTCAAGCCCAAGTTTTCATCAAAGGACTGGAAAATATACACAGGCTCGTCCAGTTCGAAAGGATCATAGGTGCAGACCATAATGATAAAAGACCGTTTCAGCTGGCTGTAGGCCTTCCCCTGTTCGAAATGGTCCAGGTCCATGTTACATTAATAGAATCGGGTACGTTTTCCTATGAACGCTTCTTTTACAGTCTGCATCTCGATTTCAGCACATTTTTCCGGTGTTTCCGCATAGGCATCAAAGCGTACCCCATGCATACCGCCTTTAAAAAACCCAGACAGACATTAGGATCCCGCATGACCATTCCGAAAATAAAATCATTAGTGAAAGGCAGAAAGTCTTTATGGTTATTGTCAATTGTACTCATATCCTGCATCTCCTTTTAATATGAAATTCAGGCGCCTTGCCATAATTTTACATCAAGATTTGTCAGCTGTAAACGTTGAAATTCTGCCATTTCTCGACATGAATAGACACCGTGCATCGTACTTTCCCACAAGCTGACATACGATAACAGAACTCGACACCAAGGCAAGTGAAAAAGACCTGTATTGGCATACAAGTCTTTTTCGAGGTTTGAAATTATAAAAATTTGATAAGCGTTTCGTTAACCCAGTACAGCTGGCAGGAATGTAATAATCTGCGGTACATAGGTAATCAGCATCAGCACGATTACAGAAGAGATAATAAACGGTATAATCTTCTTTGCAATACCGAAAACAGGTTCCTTTGTAATAGAGGAAGTCATGTATAAGCTCAGACCGAATGGAGGCGTGATTGTACCGATAACCAGATTTACACACATCAGGATACCGAAGGTCAGAGGTGTCTGTCCACATTCGATTGCCAGAGGCAGAAGCATTGGTGTAAATATGGTGATACAAGCTGCAGCTTCCATGAAACAGCCTGCAATCAGCAGGATAATATTGATGCCCAGCATAATCAAAATTGGACTGTCTGTCAGGTTCAGAATAGCTTCTGTAATCATTTCCGGTACACGGTTCATAGTCAGAACATTACCGAATACGGTAGCCATACCCAAAAGAATCATCAGACCACCCATGGTATTGATGGTCGCACGGAAGGATTCCAGAACATCCTTGAAGGACATTTCCCGTTCAATGAAGCAGCTTACAATCAGAACGTATACGCATGCGATTACGGCTGCTTCGGAAGGAGTAACAATACCAGAATAAATACCGCCCAGTACGATAATCGGCATCATCAGAGCCCACTTACCAACCCACAGAGTCTTCAGTTTCTGCATTAAGGTCAGTTTACCGCTGAAAGATACAGCAGCATTAACATGATTAAAATCAATATTATTATCCATCTTTCTGGTAACCATGATAGCTACAACGAAAGATCCGGACAGGAGCAGACCTGGAATAATCCCTGCTGTGAACAGGTCTGAAATGGATGTATTGGTCTGTACACCATATACACACATGATAATGCTTGGAGGAATAATCGGACCTACCATGGCACCTGCAGCTACGATAGCAGCAGCATAGCGGGTCTTATAGCCTTCATTCTGCATCATTGGAATAACCAGAGGGCCCAGTGCCGCACAGGTAGCGGTGGAGGAACCGGACAGTGCTGCGAAGAAAGCACAGGCTACGATAGTTGCAACCCCGATAGCTTCCTTACGGTCGCCCAGAAAGGCCTTACAGATATCCAGCAGCTTTCCGGCAATACTGCCTCGGGTCATTATATTACCAGCCAGAATAAAGAATGGTACAGCCAGCAATGTGAATGAGTTCAATGTTTTAACCGATGAGGTAATCAGCAGCTGTACGCTGATATCTGCATTCAGCAGACCTACAATACAGGACACACCTACCGCAATCGGTACAGGAAGCTTAGCTAAAAGCAAAATAATAAATACTAAGATGAAAATTAAAGTACCATCCATACCTTACACCTCCTCAGCCTTTCCTGCCTTCCGGGATGCGATGAAATCTATATAGGTCTTCTGCAGAACGCGGATACCCATAATAATTGCACCTGCTGGTACGGCACCATAAACGAGGGTCATAGGAATACCTAAAGCCGGGCTCATCTGCATGGAAGATGCAGCTGTAATAAAGCCTTCCTTCGCGAAATAGATACAGAATGCAACCCAGATAATATTGATCACCAGCTGTATACCTTTAATAACACCTGGAATTTTTTCTTCGAACATTGTTAATACGTCTACCATCAGGTGACCGCCATTGTTAACAGCATAGCCGGTAGACAGGAGGGAAATCCATACGAAACTGAAACGGCAAACTTCTTCTGACCAGATCAGAGAGTCATTGAATACATATCTCATGATAACCGCCAAAGTGGCTACTACAATTGTTACAGCTAGCAGGATGTCACAAATATAGAGTTCGAAGTTATTTAATAAATGTATAATATTCTTCTTATTCATACTGTACACTCCATGACAATTTGTCTTAATTGCGGACTGACACCGGTATGCACCGGTGTCAGTCCATTTTTTTGCTATGTTCTTGCTAAAATAATGTTAAGATTAAACTCTGTAATTACCACAGCTCAGCCATAGCTGCATCCAGTTCTGCCATGAATTCAGGAATTTCTGCACAACGTTCTTCTACATAAGGCTGTACAGCAGTTCTCAGTGCTTCTGCGAATTCGCCTTCTGGCTTAATTACAGTTACACCGTATTCTTCCATGGAAGTATCCAGACTTGCTCTGAAGTCAACTTCACCAGCTCTTGCAACTTCTACCATCTTAGCAGCACCAGCATCTACGATAGCCTGTGCTTCAGCATCCATGCTGTTGTAGAAATCAGCGTTGATACCAAAACCGAAGATCAGCAGGAATGCGTCGATATCGGTATGGAATTTAGTCAGTTCAGGGAACTTGTACTGTACGATTGCGGACTTGGATGTAAATACGCCATCGATTACGTTCTGCTGAATGGAAGTATAGATTTCACCGAATGCCATTGGAGTTGGGTTTCCGCCCCACAGCTTGATAGGTTCTGTGTAAGGCTTGGATTCAGGAGTTCTGATTCTCAGACCAGCAAAGTCTTCCATAGATTCAATGGACTTAGCAGCGTTGGATACAGTTGCAGAACCGCCGTTTACACAGCCCAGAATCTTGATGTTGCCGGCTTCTTCCAGTTCTGCATACAGCTGCTTCCAGCATTCTGCGTTATCCAGAATTGTGTAGCATGCTGCAGGGTCAGTACCATAGTAGAACGGAATGGAAGTGGATTCCCATCTCTTGTCGTTAACGAAAGTACCAATCATGGTATAGTCGGAGTTAGCCATCTGAACAGTGTTGTTAGAAAGCATTTCCAGACCGTCGGAGTCGCCGCTTACCAGAGAAGCATTTGCGAACAGTTCAACCTGAATTCTGCCGCCGGATTCAGCTTCTACATATTCTTCGAATGCCTTGTAGCATTCTACCATGTAGTGACCGTCAGCATAAGCAGAACCAATCTTGATAGTGTAGGTTTCGCCAGCAGCGCCTTCATCGCCTGCAGGTTCTTCGCCGCCACCACAAGCAGCCAGTGAGAATACCATTAAGAATACTAACAGTAATGATAATAATTTCTTACTCATAATTTTCTCCTCCTCATGAATAATAAATCGTTTTTGTTCAATTATTTATAATAGATTCTTCCAGCGTAATGCGGGAAAAATTGAACCAAAGTTATACTTCAATCCAGATTGCGTCGCCCTGTGCCATACCGGAACAGATTGCTGCTACACCATGCTTCTTACCGCTTCTCTTCAGCTCATGAATCATGGTCATCAGGATTCTGGCACCGGTAGCACCGATTGGATGACCAACCGCAACGGCACTGCCGTTTACGTTTACCCTCTGATCCATGTCTTCTTCAGACATGCCCAGGATGCCCAGACAGCTTACCAGCGGAACTGCCGCGAAAGCTTCGTTTATTTCGATAATATCGAACTGATCCAGTCCTACATTATGCTTTTCCATCAGATTTTTAATTGCAAGACCCGGAACAGTCGCAATATTCTTGGATAATGCACTTGCCTGTCCGTAACCACGGATGGTAGCCAGGATTGGTGCACCCATTTCTTCTGCCTTTTCACGGCTCATGATAACCACTGCTGCTGCACCGTCGTTTGTACCAGGTGCGTTGCCGGCAGTTACTGTACCGTCTTTTACAAACAGAGGCGGCAGTTTAGCCAGACCTTCCATGGTAGTTTCAGGACGAGGAGCTTCGTCCTTTTCGATAACAACAGTGCCCTTCTTGCTTACAACTTCTACAGGGAAACGTTCTGCTTCGAACTTGCCTTCTGCTTCCCCTGCAGCCCATCTCTGCTGGCTTCTGAAGGACCACTTGTCCTGCTGTTCTCTTGTAATGCCGTATTCTGCAGCTACACCGCCGCCGATGACTGCCATATGTACGTCATTTTCAGGGCACCACAGACCGTCATTTACCATGGCATCTACCAGCTGAACGTTATTCATTCTGGCACCCCAGCGGGTGTTGTTGGAAACATATGGAGCATTGCTCATACTTTCCATACCGCCAGCTACGATGATATCAGCATCGCCGCATTTAATCATCTGACAGCCCAGGGTTACTGCCTTCATGGCAGATCCGCAAACTTTATTAATGGTGAGACATGGAACTTCGTGAGGAATTCCGCCCTTGATGGCTGCCTGACGAGCTGGAATCTGGCCCTGTCCTGCAGGAATTACCATACCCATGATACATTCATCAACCTGACTGCCTTTGATGCCGGCTCTCTTCATGGCTTCTTTAATAGCGAAGCCGCCCAGCTCTACAGCTTTAAAGCCCTTCATGCCGCCGCCGAATTTCCCAAACGGTGTTCTTGCTGCACCTACGATTACGATTTCTTTCATATCTGATACCTGTTGCCTTTCTTACTGCAGTTACATCGAGAATCCGCCATCTACCGGAAGCAGCGTGCCTGTAATGTATTTTGCTTCGTTAGAAGCCAGGAACGCTACTGCGTTGGCGATATCTTCCGCATCACCCAGATGCTTCATCGGAATGGATGGAATTACGGTTTCTTCCAGGTACTTCTGTGGTACATCTGCAATTACACCAGCATTCATGTAGCCTGGTGCCACACAGTTTACGGTGATACCGTTGTGTGCCACTTCTCTTGCCACAGTCTTCATCATACCGATCAAAGCAGACTTGGAACTTGCATAAGCAATCGTTCCCGCTGCTCCCTTAATTCCGACTACTGAAGAAAGGTTAATGATACGTCCATATTTTTTTTCACGCATAACAGGTAATGCGGCCTTCATGCAGAGGAAGGTACCGGTCAGGTTTGTTGCAATTACCTTGTCCCAGTCTTCCATTTTATACTTCCAGGTGGATCCATTCAGCGAAATGCCTGCATTGTTCACCAGGATATCCAGTGTACCGAAGTCTTCAATAATCTGGTTAATCATTCCGGTTACAGCTTCTTCATTTGAAATGTTGGCACCGTATACACGATACTCCCCACCATATTTTTCTTCGAATTCTGCTGCTGCAGCCAGAGCCTTTTCGCGGTTGCCGTTATAATGGATTGCAACCTTCGCACCTTCCTGGGCGAATTTTTCAGCAGTAATCTTTCCCAGACCACCGCTTGCACCGGTAACCAGTACAACTTTATCAGTAAAACGTTTTGTCATTGTCTCCTCCTCAACCTGTGTCTGATCCGCAGGTTTTTTTATGAGAATTTTTGGGTTTGAGGAATGACATGCTGTTTATGCATTAATATTTGCATATTTCGACCTTGATGTCAAGAGCTTTTTGTTGACAAAACTTTATGTATATGTTATATTTAAAGATTAAACCTTCATTGAATCTTTCACTGAAACTTTCACCAAACGTCAGAAATCCCTGAAATTGGCGAAATAAAGACAAAAAACAGCCATAATAAGTGCTTTCATAAAGCATTTATTTGACTGTTTCCTTATTTTAAAAAATATTTACTTAAATATAATTATACTTCTTCTCTATGCGCTTTTAAACCACTCAGATAAGTTTCAACCAGATGTCTGGATGTACCGATAATATCAAAGGATTCATCATTCAGCAGATATTCGAAGATAGTTCCGCGAATCAGCATGGTAAGATGGCGTGCAGTCATCTCAACCGGCACGAATTCAGCCAGCTGACCGTCAGATATCATTTCTTCCAGGCATTCAGCCAGAATTGCATAAATTGGCCGCGCTTCCTTGGTAATAGACTGACGGCGGCTTGGATTGGCCAGAATTGTAGCGTAGTTATGCTTCAAGTCTTCCTTATGCAGTTTGTTTTCATGATAATCAGCAATATGCCATACGAAGCAAAGCAGCTTTTCTTCGCCACGTAATTCATTTAAATAATTTTCTTTAATATCAATGTAGTAAATATCTGATTCCTGATTAATTGCCTCTGTAATTACATCAGACTTGTTGGCAAAATATTTATAAAAAAGGCCGATAGATACTCCTGCCTTTCGAGTAATATCTTCAATCTGTACGTGATCTATTCCATTTTCTTTTACCAGCTCCATGGTAGCATCGAAAATCTTCTGCTTGGTTTCAATGGCCTGCAGCTTTCTCTTCTTTACTGTCTGTTCCATCTCAACACCCTCCTGCTTCTTCATAATTTATATACATTTTATTTTCACACAAAATTAGTCGAAAAATCTCCTGAGTATATTATAAAATTATTCAGAAAAAAACACAAGCTGTAAATTTTTCGATGAAAAATTTAATTTAGTTGATAACTAAATTATTCATTGAATATTTCATTGAATAATTTAATGAATGGTTAACTTAACATTTTACTTCATTTTTTACTAAAAGTCAACAATTTTCTTGTTGACTTTTCGATTTCCCTGTGTAATACTGAAGTTGGGTTTGAGGACATCGACATGCTTCATTGCGAAAATAATAGTAAGGAGGCTTAAGATGTCTGAGATTAAAGGTTTAGTTCATGTAGGCGTAGCATCTGCAGACGGACTGCAGACAGCCAAATTCTTTTCTGAAAATTTTGGCGGAGAAGTTTTATTCCGCGACGAGTTTCCTGAACAGGGTCAGATTTCTACCATGGTTCAGGTTGGTCCTTGTGCGCTCGAAATCATGGAGCCATTGGGTGACCAGGGTGTAGTATCCAAGTATCTGGAGAAAAAAGGACCCGGACTCCATCACATTTCTATTCAGGTGACCGGTATCAAGGAACTGGCAGATGAGCTGGAAGCAAAAGGCATCCAGTTAATCGGAAAGCAGTTCGAAGATCCTGCTGTTCACTATATGTTTATTTCCCCGAAATCCACAGGCGGAATTTTAATTGAAATCGTAGAACATTTCGAGGCTTAGCTTTCAGTCAGCCTCTCTGTTTGCGTACCCTTTTTAAAGAAATGAGGAAGAATTATGGCAAAGAAATTATTTGAAGGTGTAAGAGTAATCGACTTCGGCAATAACGTAGCCGGCCCTCTCTGCGGCGCAATGTTTGCGGATTTTGGCGCAGAAGTTATTAAAGTAGAAAAACCTGGCCTGGGCGATGACAGCCATGGCTTCACACCATATGTAGAAGATGTCAGCCTGACTAACCTGTGGCTGAACAGAGGCAAAAAGTCCATCGTACTGGATGCCAAGAATCCTGAAGGCAAGAAGCTGCTGCTGGAACTGCTGGAAGATGCAGACGTTTTAATCGAAAGCTTTAAGCCAGGCGTTATGGCACGTCTGGGACTGGCATGGGAAGACCTGCATCCGAAATTCCCTAAACTGATTATGTACTCCGCTTCCGCTTTCGGTCAGTACGGCCCATATAAGGATCTGCCTGGTTACGATATGATTGCACAGGCAGTGAGCGGTCTGATTGATACCACCGGTTATGCAGATCTGCCTGCAGTTAAGATTGGTCCTTCCATCTGTGACTATGCCTGTGCTTACAATGCATTCGGTGCTATCGCAGGCGCCCTGTATCACAGAGATGTTCTGGGCGGTGAAGGTCAGCATATCGACATCGCACTGGCCGAATGCGGTCTGGCTATGAACGACCATACCGAACTGGCTATCTGCGACCCTACTGTACACCGTGCAGGCAACCATCACGTTATCCTGGGTCCTTACGGTATCTTCAATGCCAATGGCGACAGCATCGCACTTGCTGCCCTGAATCCTAAACTGTGGACAGCTCTGTGTACTGTAATGGGTAAACCACATCTGATTGATGATCCTGATCTGGATACTGCAGGTAAGCGTGCAATTCCAGAAAACTGCAAGCGTGTTGTAGAAGAAATTGAAGGCTGGCTGGCAACCCTTCCAAACATGGATGAAGCACAGAGAATCCTCCGTGAAGCAAACATTCCATGTGCGAAGATCACCAAGCTGAAGGATCTGCAGTATGACCCTCACTTCATCGAAAGAGGAATGATTGTGGACTTCCCTACTCCACAGCTGTCAGTTCCGAGTGTAAAAGCAAGAGGTCAGCAGATTCACATGTCTGCTACACCGGCTGAAATCGGACCTGGCCCTCAGCTGAATGAACATGGGGATGAAATCCTGAAGAGAGTTCTGGGATATGACGACGAACAGATTGAAGCAATGCGTGAAAGCGGCGCTTTCGGTAAATAGAAAGGAGATTCATTATGTCTATTAAAGAAGGAAGAGTAGCAATCGTAACAGGCGCTGGTCAGGGTATCGGCGAAGGCGTAGCTAAGAGACTGGCACAGGCTGGTGCTTACGTAGTTGTAGCAGACATTAAAGAAGAAACTGCACAGAAGGTTGTAGATGAAATCGTTGCTGCAGGCGGTGTAGCTATCGCTGTGGCTGGTGACTGCGGTATGAAGGCTGATGCAGACAGAATCGTACAGACTGCAGTTGACAAATGGGGTACTGTAGATATTCTTGTAAACAATGCTGGTATCAACCGTGATGCCATTTTCTATAAAATGACCGAACAGCAGTGGGATGATGTAATCAGAGTAAATCTGAAGAGTTGCTTCCTGATGACTCAGGCTTGCTACTGGCCAATGAGAAACCAGAAGTATGGCAGAATCATCAGCATGTCCTCTTCCGCATGCCGCGGTAATGTAGGTCAGGCTAACTATGCTTCCACCAAGGCCGCAATCATTGCATTCTCCAATACAATCGCAATGGAAAACGCAAAGCACGGCATTACTTCCAACGTAATCTGCCCAGGTGCTATTGATACACCGATGGCAAGAAGCGTTCCAGCAGAAACTCTGGAATCCTGGAAGAAATCTCAGCCTACCGGCAGACTGGGTACTGTAGATGATATCGCAGAAATGGTTCTGTATTTTGCAAGTGAAGAAGCCAGCTACACCACCGGTCAGCACATCTGGGTTGACGGTGCTATGCAGACTGGTCTGAAGGGCTAATTCAAATATACAGGTCAGAGCGAATCGGTTCTTCTTACTCCTATTCTGCTCTGACCTTCCTCTAAACATCCGAAACCATTCAAAGAAAACAGGAGGTGTTTACTTTGGCAGGAATTAAACGCTACGGCGCATATATACCATTTAACCGTTTAGAACGTAAAAAAATCGGTGAAGCACATGGAAAGAAGGCGGCTCCCGGTGAACGTGCAGTCTGCAATTACGACGAAGACAGCATCACCATGGCAGTAGCTGCTGCACTGGAATGTACTGACGGTTATGAATTAAATAAAATTGGTGCAGCATACTTCGCATCCACTACTGCGCCTTATCTGGAAAAACAGTGTGCAACCACTATGACCGGTGCCCTGGATTTATCCAAAGAACTGAGAGTTGCAGACTTTGCAGGTTCTTTAAGAGCCAGTTCCCAGGCAATGCTGGCAGCCGTCGATACCGTAAAGGCTGGCAAAGAAACTGTTGTTGCTATTGCCGACTGCCGCATGGGTGCAGCTGACGGTGCCAACGAAATGAACTTTGGGGATGCGGGTGCTGCATTCCTCTTCGGCGATACCGATGTCATCGCTGAAGTTACTGCTACATACAGTATGTCCGCTGATTTCCATGACTTATGGAGAGACAAGGATGACAAGTTCGTAAGAAGCTGGGAAGACCGTTTCCCTTACGAAGAATTTTATGGCAAAATCGTACCACAGACTGCGAAGAAGATTATGGAACAGGCTGGACTGACTCCTGCTGACTTTGCGAAGGTAATCCTCTACGCACACACTGAACGTTACCAGCAGCAGACTGCCATGGCCATGGGCTTCAAGCCGGAACAGATCCAGGACGGCAACTATAAGATGGTTGGTAATGCGGGCGCTGCCTGTGCTCCACTGATGCTGGTAGGTGCATTGGAAACAGCAAAGCCTGGTGATAAAATTCTGTATCTGGGCTACGGCGAAGGCTGTGATGCCATTATCTTTACTGTAACAGAAGAAATCGAAAAGCTGGCTGTCCGTCCTACTTTAACCAAGTGGATCAACAGAAAGAAAACAACCATGAATTATGAGAAGTACCTGCGCTGGAAGGCAATGATGTCCTATGAACCTGCACGCCGTCCTAAACCTATGCGTTCTTCTCTGCCGGAATATTACCGTATTCCTGAAAAGAACCTGGGTCTGTACGGAAGCATCTGCAGAAAATGCGGAACTCCACAGTTCCCACCTACCAGAATCTGCGTAGAATGCTGTACTAAGGATGAACTGGATCTGTACCGTTTCTACGGTCACAGAGCATACATCAAGACCTTTACAGTAGACTATCTGGCAGACTCACAGGATTCTCCAAATATTGCAGTCGTAGTAGACTTTGAAGGCGGCGGCCGTCTGTTTACCTATCTGGTAGACTGCGAACTGGATCAGATTAAGGTTGGATGTGAAGTAGAAATGTCCTTCCGCTGCCTCCAGACCGTGGATGGCATCCACACCTACTTCTGGAAGGCTGTTTTAAAACAGGAGGTGGAATAAATGGCAGGTATCAGAGATAAAGTTGCTGTAATCGGTATGGGCTGTACCAAGTTTGGTGAACGTTTCGACTGCAGCATGGAAGACTTAATGGTGGAAGCGGTAGATGAATGTCTGGCTGACTCCGGTATGGAAATTGACGATATCGATGCATTCTGGTTTGGTACCTACTCTTCCGGTCTGGCTGGCGATACCCTTACCAACCGTCTGAAGATTCAGTACAAGCCGGTAACCCGTATTGAAAACAAGTGCTGTACCGGTACCGACGCATTCAGAAATGCCTGCTATGCAGTAGCATCCGGCGCATGCAATGTAGCTATGGCAATCGGCTGTGAAAAGTTGAAAGACGGAGGCTACAGCGGCCTGGCCATTCCAAACTGGGAACAGGACCGTACCATTCCGGACCTGTCCGCACCAGCCATGTTCGCTCTGTCTGCGACTGCATATATGGCCAAGTATGGTCTGACTGAAGAAGAAATGCGTAAGGCATTAAGCTCCATCGAATATAAGAATCACTTCAACGGTTCCCGCAGCCCGAAGGCTATGTTCCGTAAGCCGGTACCGTTTGACAAAATCCTGAACTCCCCATACATTGCATATCCTCTGACTCTGTATGACTGCTCCGGTGTTTCCGATGGCTGTGCATGTGCCATCATCGTTCGTACAGAAGATGCACCGAAGTACCGCAAGGACCCAATGTATGTAAAGGCACTGCAGGTTATTGGCGGTCCTGCACACAGTGAAAAGCACCAGAGCTACGACTTCGCAACCATCGTGGAAAATGCCAAGGTAGCACAGCTGGCATACAAGGAAGCTGGTATTGTAGACCCTCGTAAGGAAATCTCTCTGGCAGAAGTACATGACTGCTTCTCCATCACAGAACTGCTGCTTTACGAAGACCTGGGCTTCAGTAAGCGCGGCGAAGGCTGGAAGGACGTTATGAACGGCGTATTCAACCATGACGGTGAGCTTCCGGTTAATATTTCCGGCGGTCTGAAGTCCTTCGGTCATCCAATCGGAGCAACCGGTATCCGAATGATTTACGAATCCTGGCTCCAGTTCCATGGCAAAGCGGGCGAACGTCAGCGTGACAACATGAAGCTGGGTCTGACTCATAACATGGGTGGTACCCCTTACTCCTGTGTAGCTGGTGTAACTATCGTAGGCTGTGAACTGGGCTAAAAGATAGTATATGATATTTGAAACGAAAAACAGGACAGCATGTCCTGTCACTGAGTTGGAAGTTGTGTTAACAGAATTATACGATGCAGAAGGCGGCGGAAGCTGCCAGGCAGATGTGTGTCTGATCAGTTTAACCTGCAGTCATGCCTCAGACTGTGGAGAATCTAAGTATTCCTCAAACTGTCTCCTCATTTCAGATATACTCTGATGCAAATAACTTCTTCTAAACTTTTCCTCAGTTTAGCCGGGTGTATTACACCCGGCTATTTCATTATCATCTACTCAAACACCGTCCGCAGCTCAATGGTATCCGGAAGCTCAGTCAGTTCCGTCACCGCCACCTGATATGGATAAGTTATAACCTGGGCCACTGCCTCTCCTGCCGGCGGATCTTTGAACAGGGCTGTAACAACAAGGTTTGTTCCCTTATCTGTCTTTTCCAGCTTCATTTTTTCAATGGCAATCTCAAAGCCGGCCGTAGGCTTTTCTCCCCTGGTTGCCAGCACATAAACTTTTCCGTCTATAACACATCCAAGCGCCCGTTCCAGTTCCCTGTACTGAGGAATCACGTCCGTAACAATGACCTGTGGAAGCTTCTCCTCTTCCAGTACCGTAAATTCCACCTGGCGGCCTCCGGTCACCTTATCCAGTGCTCCGCTGCCTGCAAGCATATATCCGCCTCCGCCCAGAAGTCCCAGAAGCAGCAGCACAGCCCCTGCCCGCGTAAGATTCCTGCGTGAAAATATTTTGCCCCGCCGTTCTCCATTCATAATCAATTCCCCCTCTTCCGCCCAAACTCCCTATACTCTATGTCTCTGTCACCCTGAATAGAACAAAAAAGTCCGGAAAGCATTTCGCCTTCCGGACAGTTTTTATATTCGTATTTGGAGTTTCCGTACTACTTCAGACCCTTTACTGCCTTTACGATATCAGCTGCAGTCATGCCGTACTTTTCCTTCAGTTCATCAGGCTTGCCGGATTCACCGAAAGTATCCTGCTGGCCAACCATAGCCATCTTTACAGGGCACTTCTTAACTACAACTTCTGCAACAGCACTGCCTAAACCGCCGATTACAGAGTGTTCTTCTGCAGTTACGATAGCGCCGGTTTCCTGAGCAGCTTTTACGATGATTTCTTCATCTAAAGGCTTGATGGTGTGCATGTCGATCACGCGTACATCGATGCCTTCTGCAGCCAGTTCTTCTGCTGCAATCAGAGCTTCGTTTACCATGATACCGGTCGCGATTACAGTAATGTCCTTACCCGCGCGAACCTGATTGCCCTTGCCCAGTACGATTTCATCGTCTTCACCGTAGCATACAGGAACTGCTGCACGGCCCAGGCGAACGTATGCAGGACCATCAAAGTCCACAACCTGCTTCATCAGCTTTCTTGCAGAAACGCCGTCAGAAGGGTTTACTACGGTCATGCCAGGGATGGTTCTCATGAGAGCCAGATCTTCGAAAGTCTGGTGAGACGCACCGTCTTCACCTACAGTGATACCTGCGTGAGTTGCACAAACCTTTACGTTAGCATGG
>JAZNKW010000016.1:0-39707 GCA_045578745.1 Anaerovoracaceae bacterium | reverse complement strand
GAAGACGGAAACGCAGTAAGCTAATAAAAAGATAATGAAGAGGGGGCAATGGAAGTTGCCCTCTCATTTTCACTTTTATGAGAAAGGGGAAAAAACATGTTATTTGACTCTCATACACATTTAAATAACGAAGATATGAGCGAAAGCTATCTGCAGCAGCTCTATAAGGAAATTGAAAGCTCTGACGTAAAGTACGTGTGCGACATCGGTTTTGATCTGGCAAGCTCCCTGAAGGCAGTGGAACATGCGAAACAGCTGCCGTGGTGCTACGCCGTGGTTGGCGTGCATCCTCACGATGCAAAGACTCTGGATGAAGATGTACTGCTGATGATCAAGAGCCTGGCAAAGAAGGATAAAGTGCAGGCTATCGGTGAAATCGGACTGGATTATCACTACAACCTGTCCGAGCCGGATGTGCAGCGCTACTGGTTCCGCCGCCAGATTCAGCTGGCAAACGAACTGAAGATGCCGATTGTCATTCATTCCCGCGAAGCTGACCAGGAATGCATGGACATACTGAAAGAAGAAGGTGCCTTCAGCGATGAACGCTGCAGCTGGTTCCCGAAGAGAAAAGGTCCGAACGGACAGATGGTGAAAGATGCCAGAGTTCTGCTCCACTGCTTCAGCGGCAGCCGCGAAATGGCAGAGCAGTACGTGAAGCTGGGCGCAACCATTTCCATCGCCGGCCCTGTAACCTATAAGAACAACAAGAAGACTCCGGAAGTGGTGAAGGCAATCCCAATTGAATTCCTGCTGGTGGAAACCGATGCACCGTATCTGACACCGGAACCATTCAGAGGCAAGAAGAACAAGTCTCCTCTGGTGGAATACACTGCACGTCACGTGGCAGCACTGAAGGAGATGGAATACGAAGACGTGGCACGCCAGACCTGCGAAAACGCTAAAGTTTTCTATGGTATCGAATAAGGCGCAGGATTCGACGCGGTTTTTATGAAGAGTGTGATATGATGCCTCAAGAGGTGTGATATCATGGAAAACCATATCAGAATCGGATATGCATCCCGGGCTGCGGCCGGGGAACTGGAAGAGAACGGAAGTGAAATCTGCGGCGATACAGTGTTTTCCTGCAGGCTGCCCGATGGCAGCCGGGCAGTGATACTTTGCGACGGAATGGGGCACGGTAAGGAGGCCGCGGCAGAAAGCCGGGCGGCAGCCGGGCTGCTGCGGCGGCTTTTGAAGCAGGGGATGCCCTCGGCACGGGCTATTAAGGAAGTAAACCGGTCGCTGCTGCAGAAAAGCAGTCCAAAGGAAATCTATGCCACGGTTGATCTGGCCGTTATCGGGCAGAGTGACCGCCGTGCAAAATTTTATAAAATGGGTGCGGCCCCATCCTACATTATCCGGGGCCGTCGGATCCGCAGGATTTCCCAGCCGGCACTTCCTGTGGGGATTTTGCCGGAGATCCGGCTGACTCATGTCAGCGCCCGGCTTTCAGCCGGGGACATCATCGTGATGATGTCCGACGGAATCTGCGATTCCGGCTGGCGCTGTCCCGATGGTTGGTGCAGCCATGACAGTGCGGACTGGGTTAAATCGTTTTTAAATGATTTAACTGCGGATGTCTGTGAAGGACGGAAACATGCTTTGCCGGGGCCGAGACAGCTGGCTGCAGCACTTCTTGCCAGGGCGCAGGAGCGGAACCGGGGAGTGGAGATGGACGATGCCACAGTGGCAGTGATTCTTGTACGATAAAGAGAAAAGACGGAACAGAATATGAAGAACAGGATTTTGCAGACAATCAGACAGCATCAGATGCTGGAAAAGGGAATGCACATCGTAATCGGCCTTTCAGGAGGACCTGATTCCATGTGCATGTTTGACGTGCTCTGCCGTCTGGCGGAGGAATGGCAGCTGATACTGCATCCGGTTCATGTGAACCACAAGTTCCGCCCGGGAGCAGCAGAGGAAGATCAGGCTTTCGTGGAAGACTTCTGCCGTCAGGCAGGGTGGCCATGCAGAACCTTCGTCCGTGACTGCGGTGCGCTGGCGGCAGCAGAAGGGCTCAGCCCGGAAGAAGCCGGCCGCAAGGTGCGCTATGAAGCTTTTTCGCAGGTGGCTGAGGAACTTATGCAGGGATGTGGATCCGGTAACGGCTGTACGGTTTCTGCAGAAAAGATTGCCATCGCTGTGGGACAGAATGCAGATGACCAGGCTGAAACCGTGCTGTTCCGGCTTCTAAGGGGGACCGGTGTGGACGGACTTTCCGGCATCGCATATAAACGATGGAACGAACAGAACATTGCGGTTATCCGGCCTCTGCTGGATGTGAGCCGCAGAGAAATTGAAGAATACTGCGTGGAGCGGAATCTGATGCCGCGCAGAGACCATACTAACGAGGCGCCGGTCTACATGCGGAACCGCATCCGGCTTCAGCTCCTTCCGTACCTGCGTCAGGAGTACAATCCGAATATCAGTGCAGGACTCAACCGGCTGGCTGCTTCGGCATCTGTCGATTCCGATTTTATCTGGCAGGAGGCTGAGAAGGCATACGGACAGGCTGTGGTGAAAGAAACCGGTGAAATGGTGGAATTCTCCCTTGAAATTTTGGACAGTTTTCACCCAGCCATCAGAATCCGCCTGTATCATAGAGCTCTGACTGTTATCGGTGCAGCGGAAAATGTGGCTGCGTCACATCTTGAAGGAATCGAACAGGTTCTGAGATCTGACAGTCCTTCTGCATCCTGGAACCTTCCGGGAGAAGCAGCGGCAGAAAAACGCTATGACAGGCTCTGTCTGCGGAAACTGACCGCAGAAGCTGAAAAGGATGAACTTCGCATATCAGTGCGTACATCGGCGATAGACGATGACAAGGCTGACATCCGGAATGCAGCCGGAGAATGCAGACTGAGAGCACGTTTTGATCTGACGAAACTGCAGGAAGTGTACGGCGAAGATGCGGCAAATGAGATTTTTCTGAGAAGACGGCAGGACGGAGATTACATCCGCATAAAGACAGCCGGCGGTCTTCACCGAAAAAAGCTGCAGGATGTGCTGGTGGATATGAAGGTTCCGAAAGCACTTCGTGACAGCGTAAAACTTGCGGCCATCGGCAGCGAAATTCTGTGGCTTATTCCTAATGAAGGAATGCGGGGACGGTATTCTGCAGCTTACGGAGCAGAAGATAATTGTGAGAGACCGATAATTGTCCTTGAATATTCATGTCGGTTATGATAAAATATCTAAGATTATTTGTGACAGAAAACAACTTTCCTTTGGAAAGAAAAGGTAAAATTTAGGCCTGAATCCAAAGGTGTGGAGGGGGAACAAAGTGAAAAAATTTGCAAAGAACATGGGTATTTACCTTGCTCTGTTTGCAGTAGTTCTGCTGGTTGCATATTTCTATCAGGGAAATATGCCGGAGGATGCTGCGACTGTGAAGGAAGTACCGTTATCCGAATTCATCCAGCATCTGGAGAATGAGGAAATTAAAGAAATCAATGTGACCAACACCAAGCTGACCGGTACCATTGATGATAAGACTGTGGTATTCGCATATACCAATTCCAGCATCGAGCAGATGACCATCTGGGATACTTACTGTATTCCGCAGATTGAAGCAGGTACGCTGGAATACACCAGTGATCCGCCTGATACAGGCTCCGTATTCCTGAACCTGCTGCCAACCATTGTTATGGTGCTGGCACTGGGCTTCCTGTTCTACTTCATGATGAACCAGGGCGGAAACGGAAAGGCATTCCAGTTCGCCAAGTCCAGAGCCAAGATGGTAAAAGGCGGCGACAAGAAGGTTACCTTTAAGGATGTAGCTGGTCTGGATGAAGAAAAGCAGGAACTGGAAGAAGTGGTAGATTTCCTGAAGGATCCTCGTAAATACCGTGAACTGGGTGCAAGAATTCCGAAGGGTATCCTGCTGGTAGGCCCTCCGGGTACCGGTAAGACTTACATTTCCAAGGCAACTGCAGGCGAAGCGGGTGTACCGTTCTTCACCATCAGTGGTTCCGACTTCGTAGAAATGTTCGTCGGTGTCGGTGCATCCCGTGTACGTGACCTGTTTGACCAGGCAAAAAAGAACGCGCCTTGTATCATCTTCATCGACGAAATCGATGCGGTAGGCCGTAAGCCTGGTGCCGGTATCGGCGCCGGCCCCCACGAAAGAGAACAGTCTCTGAACCAGCTGCTGGTTGAAATGGACGGTTTTGCAGAAAACTCCGGCATCATCATCCTGGCAGCAACCAACCGTCCGGACATCCTGGACCCTGCTCTGCTGAGACCGGGCCGTTTTGACCGTCAGATTGTCATCGGCACACCGGATATCAAGGGTCGTGAAGAAATCTTCAAGGTACACAGCAGAAACAAGCCTCTGGCAGACGACGTAACACCGGAAGTGCTGGCCAGAAGAACACCGGGCTTCACTCCGGCTGATATCGAAAACCTGCTGAATGAAGCAGCTCTGATTACTGCACGCAGAAACGGACGCTTCATCAGAATGGAAGAAATTGAAGAAGCAATCACCAAGGTAATTGCAGGTCCTGAAAAGAAGAGCCGTGTAATCAGCGAAAAGGAAAGAAAACTGACTGCATTCCACGAAGCAGGTCATGCCGTAGTGGGCAGACTGCTGCCGGGCGCTGACCCTGTACACCAGGTAACCATTATTCCAAGAGGACGTGCAGGTGGTTTCACCATGTCCCTGCCGAAGGAAGACCGTTACTATGCAACCAAGAAGGGCATGTACAATGATATCATCGAACTGCTGGGCGGCCGTGTGGCAGAACAGCTGACTCTGGACGATATCAGTACCGGTGCAAGCAACGATATCATGCGTGCAACTGAAATTGCACGTGAAATGGTAACCAAGTACGGCTTCTCTGAAGTGATTGGTACCGTAAACTACAGCAGCTCTGAAGAAGTGTTCCTGGGTAATGACTTCACATCCCATAAGAACTACTCCGAAGAAACAGCGAAGAGCATCGATGCGGAAATCAAGCGCATTATCGATGAAGCATACAAGCAGTGTACACAGCTGATTTCCGAAAATATGGAAATTCTGGAGCGTGTGGCAAATGCACTGCTGCTGGTGGAAACTATTGACGGCGAACAGTTCGAAGATCTGTTTACCGGTAAGTTCACTGCAGAAGAACTGGCTGAAAACGTGAAGATTTCCCACGCAAAGAAGAAGGAAAAGGATGCGGAAGAAGCAGCAGAACGTGAACGTCTGCGTAAGGAAGAAGAAGCAAGACTGGCGGAAGAACTGAAGAAGTATGACGGTGAATACCTGAGCGAGGGCGAAGCTCCTGCCGATGTGATCAAGCAGGCAGAAGACCAGGAAGCATCCAAGCCGGGCCGCCGTGTCGTAACTTTAAACAGTGACGGCAAGGCTACTCTGAATGAAATTCCGAAGCCAGAAAAGACAGAAGCACCTGCAGAAACTCCTGCAGACGCACCTGCTGAAGCTCCGGCTGAAACCCCTGCTGAATCCGAAGAATCCGACAAGCAGTAGAAAGTAAAGAGGCGGAATTATGAAAGTAACAGTAAGAGATTGTCTGCAGCTGGAATCCTTCCGGCAGTGTATCGTCGTAGCCGGCGAACGCAGCCTGGATAACCGGGTAAAGACTGTTTCCGTGCTGGATGCAGCTACAATTGAAGATGCGAAGAATTATAACGGCAATCCGGAAGAACTGGTCCTGACCTCCTTCTCCGGCATGCGGGATAACCGCAGCCTGCAGTGTGATACCCTCCGTGTTCTTGCAAAATCCGGAATCGCGGCACTGGCTGTGTTCCAGAAGGGCAATAATGACGTGCAGGTTTCCAAGGAACTGATCAATGCGGCTGATGAAGCAGGTCTTCCGCTGCTGATTATGGTTGACAGTCAGAAGGGCGGTTATTCCCGTCTGATTACAGAAGTGATGGATCAGATTCTGTATGGCAGCAACTTCAAAAACAGTCTGATTAACAATACCGTATTCCATCTGCTGAATTTTGAAAAGCACAGCAGTTTCCAGCAGGCGCTGCGGGAAGCTGCCATTAATAACGATTTCCAGGTTGTTCTCTTAAGCGAGGACTTCAATCCGGTACTGACCATCGAAACACTTCAGCGTACTACCGTGGATGAAGCTATCGTCCGCGGCAAGCAGATTGCCCTGAATCTGTCCGAAGTTTACAGTCTGGTGGAAATCGATGGTGTCCTGACCTACTGGGGTCTGGTTACCATCAACGGCGAAAAACATTATCTGTTTATCGTCGACAATGAGGATAACTACTCCTCCGGTGAAATCACCAAGCTTGCCGAAATCATCGTGCTGGCCATGGGTATGTGGAAGTATACACCGGAACGTGATGCCAAGGCTGAATTTGCCAAGGCACTGATCCGCGGAAACAAGTCCCTGGCATACTCCCTGAAGGAAGAAGCCGGCGTAAAGCCAAACGAAATCATCAGCGTGTTCCATGCCAAGGGTATCGAAACACCGGAAGGTGAAGACGTACTGAATTCCTTCCGTGAAGAAGGTCTGCTCAGCTACATCCGTATCGCGGAAGGCGACGAAACCTTTGGTATCCTGTTACATGGCGCAAAGAGCCTGGCGGACAGCGATATCAACGAAAAGGCAGTATGCACTCAGCTCTTTGACAAGCTGAAGGCACAGGAAGGCGTGCGCATCTTCCATGTGACCGGTGTGGACGGCATCGAAGGTGCCGGCGACGGATTCCGTTTGATTAACGAAACCTGGTCCTTTGTGGAAGGTATCTTCCCTTACAAGCGTGTATTCTCCAAGTACGAACTGGTACTGGTATCCAACTGCATCAGCATTCAGGTGCAGGGCGGAAACCTGAAGAGCAACTACATGGAACTGCTGGAACCGTTCTCCGCAGAAGGCGACAACAAATCCCGCCAGCTGCTGGAAACCCTGGAAACCTTCGTTCTGGACGCAGGCATGAACAGCTCCAAGACCTCCGAGTTCATGGGCATTCATACCAACACTGTTCAGTACCGTCTGAAGAAGATTAACGAAGTGCTGGGCGCCGAAATCACCGGCAACCGCGTAATTCCGGGTCTGACTGTGGCTCTGGCCCTGAAGCGTCTGGAGCGCGTGGCAAAATAGTACATTTCAAGGCTGACCTGCGACCACGGGCCAGCCTTTCGTATCGCTGAGACGGTGCTGTCCTGCACGTCGATGCGAAAATAGTCGAAATTTGTCGAATTCAACTCGAAAGGAACGATTATGAGCGAATTAAAAATCGGAAGCCTTCAGCTGGAAAACCCATTCCTGCTGGCACCCCTGGCGGGCATCACTGACGCCCCAACCCGGAGACTTTGCAGAGAACAGGGCGCAGCACTGACCTACAGCGAAATGGTCAGCGGCAAAGGTCTCTGGTATAACGATAAAAATACAGGCAAGCTGCTTCAGATTTATGAAGATGAAAAGCCGGTAGCTATCCAGATTTTCGGCCATGAGCCGGACGTGATGGCATTTACTGCCCGCACACTGGATTCTTATGAAAATGCCCTGCTGGACATCAACATGGGATGTCCGGTGCCGAAGATTGTAAGAAACGGGGAAGGTTCCGCACTGATGAAGGACCCTGACCTGGTCTATGACATCGTAAGTGCAGTGGTAAAGAACAGTTCCAAGCCGGTAACCGCCAAAATCCGTGCAGGCTGGGATTCCGGATCCATCAATGCAGTTGAAGTGGCGCATGCCATTTCTGCAGCCGGTGCATCTGCGGTGGCAGTTCACGGCAGAACCCGCGCACAGTTTTATGACGGCAAAGCCGACTGGTCTATCATCGGCAAGGTAAAGCGTGCTGTAAACATTCCGGTTATCGGAAACGGTGATGTGGTGGATGGTCCGTCCGCACTGCGCATGATGGAAGAAACCGGCTGTGACTTTGTCATGGTAGGACGCGGTGCTCTGGGCAATCCATGGCTGTTCCAGGAACTGATTGCAGCCTGGAAGGGCGAATCTGCACCGGAAAAAGCCAGCCTGGAGGAAAAGAAAATCATGATGCTCCGCCATTTCCGCGACCTGATGGAAATGAAGGGCGAGTATGCAGCAGTCCGCGAAATGCGTAAGCACGTGGGCTGGTACCTGAAGGGCGTACATGGCGCATCCGCATTCCGCGGCGCTGTAAACAAGATCACCGACGCCAAACTGCTGGAAGAAGCGATTTTGAATATTGGGAAATAGCCTGTAAAGGCTGAATTTTAGGGGCTCACCGGGGGTGGGCCCTGTTTTTTTATCTGCGGAATTACATAAATTTACTTTTAAGGGTTAAAAAGGCACCCTTTGCAGGGTGCCCTTTTTGTGTTTTCATGCAGTTTTATTCGTAAAAAATCAGTATTTCACTAAAATATACAGACTTCTCTTAGCAGCCTGCATAGTACATGGACATATGCAGGTGTTAGAATAGGGTTAGCGTGAAATTACAGATTCTGGAATGTTACGCACGAAAATCGAAGAGTTCTTTCGGTGTTATATCCAGGACTTCGCATAATTTGAATATGACATCGAAGGATACTCCAACCTTGCCCAGCTCAATGGCACTGACATGGCTCCTGTCTATATCGGCCAGTTCTGCCAGCTGCAGCTGGGTGAGTTTTTTACGCTTGCGGTAATAGACCACATTCAGACCGAATTTTTCATAGAGAATGCGGTATTCTGTCTTCATGGGACCTCACCTCCCAAAATTAGTGTAATGCTTATTATGTACTTAATAAACCTTCTTATAATAGCGTAATGCGATTGACACAAGTCATTTCGTGGGCTACAATATCTTTACGATTGTTTGGTTCGAATGCCAGTGTGTAACGGCTAAGGATTTAATGATATAAACTTTTTAGAAAAGGAGAATCGACTATGAAGCGATTACTGAGTATTTTGCTGTGTATCGTACTTGTTGTCACCATGATTCCGGCGACAGCACTGGCGAATGACAGCATTGATGAAACCAACCCGGTATTCTCATTACGTGTAAAGGGTACAACCAGCATCGTAGAAGAAAACGGAACTCTGACCAGTGAATTCTACAATAGAGATGTAGAACTGTTGGTAAATGGCGAGAGCAAGATTGATATCGAGCCACTGGAACTGACAGGGGGTGGAACCGGTAATGCGGCCTTTGAGGGACCGGATGGTGGAATCTTCAGAATTAAACCTACTGCAGGCGGTCAGAAGATTCTGCTGGTAACCTGGCATGATATTACAAGAGAATTCCTGCTGGAAATCTCTGAAGACGATGTCCGGAACGGATCACAGGACGGATCCCAGACCGGACAGCTTTATTTCATCTACGATAATGATAAAATTTCTCTGGATGGTAACAGAATTAAGATTAATGGTGAAGTTGTTGAAGACCGCGATAATGTAAGCGCGGCAATCGACCAGTACGGAATTACTTCCATTGAAGGCGGCATGGGAGGTCACTTCGGTTACTTCGCAATTAAGGAGAACGGTACTCTTATTGCGCTGGAGGGCGTTGAATCTGAAAACCAGTATGTTGCAGAAATCAGAGAACGCGATAATCGTGTGAAGGAAATCTGTGTAAAGAATCCGGGTACTGCGGTATTGAGTATTGAAGGCGGCGATAAACGCATGTACGAGATGACAGTAACCGCTGCTGTCAGCGGTCTGAACATCCGCGGCGGTGGCTGGACTGCCGCACCGGGAAATATCGGCAATGGTATTTTTATGAGTATCATGACTGTATATGATGGTGACGAAGTTGTAACAGATTATACCGTAAGCTCTACAAACAATGAAGTAGGGACTGCAGAAATTACGCCTGATGGAAAAATTGAGTTCATGCCGAAGTCTGCAGGTGAAACGGATATGGTCATCATGTATAATGAGCAGGAGTATGTATATAAGATTCGTGTAGAGGAGCAGGATCTTCACCAGAGCGGCGGTAATGGTGGCAATCAGGACGGAAACGGTGGCAGCGGTCAGCCGATTCATCTCATGAATGTGGATGGTCAGTATTTTAATCTGAATACTATTTTCACCAATGAACTGGGTGATGAACATAAGTTCTATTTTGCACTGGAGACAGAAGGGAATTCCATGCCACAGAACCTTGCTTATGAACTGGAAGATAAGTACATGAGTATGGCCAACGGCGGATACCACAGAGAAGAGGGAATCATGGATACAACCTCTGACAATGCCGGAATTAAAGTGACTCCAATTGCAAAGATTGGCAATGAAGCACTGTATGCAAACCTTGGCCTTGATGAAATGACAAGTGCCTATCAGCTTTATGAGGCTGTTGTAAATAATGAAAAGCTGGCAGACGGAACCTATATGAAAGCCGGTATTATAAACGGATGGATTCGTTTCTATGATGACAATGATGCGATCATCGCAGAAACTGAAATGTCCATTTTTACCGATGTGTTCTATTCCCGTGTGCCAAATGCAGCCGGAAACCGGATTCACTTCTTGGACATGGAAAGTGACCCGCCGGCATTTATTTCAGAAAAAACTCTGAAAATGTATGAACCTGTAAATGGTGAGGAAAATACAATCTACGTGCAGGCTCCGGAGGAACCTGTCATTGAGATTTTCCTGACATACGAAGAGAGAAAGCAGAATGGGACTGCAACTGGATATCAGTTCATTGATGAAGTTTCTGTAAGCCGGCATGAGGGTGACATCTATAAGTTTAATCTGCCGGCATTCTACGGACACAATAATATTATCCTGGTTGCATCCTGCAATGATGGCAATGATTTGCAGCTGCTGACAGTCAAAAAAGCTGTTCAGTATAAGTATACTGCAGGCGGACTTAACGTGGCTGAAATTGCAGCTGATTATCTGAATAAGCTGGCAGTGGACAATCAGCTCCCAAATGTACAGCCAGTGCAGGTACTGGGTGCACCGGTAACCTCAAATGGATGTACCGTAAGAGAATATTCTGAAATCGGCAATGTAAGAACCTCTAATCGCCCTTATAATGGCGGTTTCTTCGGCATGACCCTGGATATCGCAGATGGCTATGAACTGGATGGCGTGAAAGTAACCGGCTATGATTCCAACGGCAATGCTGCCGAAAGCGGACTCTGGTATCTCATGATGCAGAACTGCTATTTTACAGCTTTTAATCCAAACGGAACGATTGATGAAAATCTTTACCAGAGCAGTATGGGTATGCAGACTCCATTTGTAAGCGGACAGTACGGAATGATTGAAGCTGCTACCAACCTTGCAGAGTATTTTTACAATGAAAATGCGGGGGAATATGAAGTATTCACCTACGCAGATAATGCACGGGCAGTGGCAAATTCCATGGGTAACATGAAGAATTATGCCGATGAAAAAGGTATCCGCGTTTCCTTTATTGAAACCAGCACTTATTACGATATTGGGCTGATGAAAGATTATGCGACCATCGAAGAATTCTATGCAGATCTGGACAAAATCGGGACTGTTGAGTTCGTTTTAAATCAGGCTTCTGCGGACGATGCGTTCTTTGATGAAAACGCAGATGAAAAAGACGCGGCCGGTATTAAACCAGGGGACAGTGCTTCTGGAATGGCGTGGGGTGAAAACTACAAGTTTGAAGATTTTGCATGGATTAAGAAAAACAGTGACTGTTATGGAGAGCATAACGATGCAATTCAGAACTTTTATGGTGCGAGCAGCAAGGTTGTTGTCGGTGCATATGAATTTGAAATGCAGGAAAACGAAATCTTCAAGGGTATGGTCGATATCTATATTCCGGTTCCGTCAGGAGTAGATCACGAGTACTGTACCATCTACTGGATGTATGACGAAGTGCCGGTACCTCTGCCTTGCAGATATGTAGACGGATATCTGGTATTCTCCACCAGCCACTTCTCAGAATATGTTATTGCTGCAGATGAAGATGCAATTAGCGATGAATATACAGAAGACACAACTGGCTCTTCCGGCGGCGCAACCGGTGATTCCGGTGAAGGCGATAACACCGGTTCCGGAGATCAGGGCGGTAATGAAAGCGGCACTACAGGTGGCGGTTCCGCAGGCGGTGGTTCCTGGTACCCTGTTGTTCCAACAGATCCAAATGCAGCAGCTAAGACTGAAGCAGAAAAGACAGTAACAAACTACGTTGATGCAGCTGAATATGATGAAGCAGAAGCAGAAGAAATCGCAGCTATCATTGAACAGGCTAAGAAGGATATCAAGGCAGCCAAGTCTGCTGATGAAATCAAGGCCATCGAAGACGCTGTAAAGGCTGAAATCGACAAACTGGAAACCGCAGAAGAAAAGGCACTGATTGAAGAAAT
Source organism: Anaerovoracaceae bacterium (assembly GCA_045578745.1). Lineage (GTDB taxonomy): Bacteria > Bacillota > Clostridia > Peptostreptococcales > Anaerovoracaceae > RGIG7179. The sequence goes on along the minus strand of JAZNKW010000016.1, from coordinate 27,472 downwards.
CGAAGATATCAAGTTCAGGGCAAGATCCAAGATGACCAAGCTGAAAGGCAAGAAAGCAATCAAAGTTTACTGGAATAGCCCTGAAGGCGTGGAATTTGATGGTTTTGATGTTTACCGTTCTATTAAGAAGAACAAGGGATATGGTAAAAAGCCGTTCTATACCTCCAAAGCAAACTACTACATCAACAACAAGGACCTGAAGACTGGTAATACCTATTATTACAAGGTTCGAGGCTTTAAGTATGTAAATGATGAAAAGGTTTACACTCAGTGGTCCTGGAAGGCATGGCGAACTGTGAAATAATAAGATGAGGATAAGTACTGGACTTCCTGACCATCGAATATAACGGTCAGAACCACGTATTCGGCCTGTGCGTATAGTTTCGAAGTTTTATAAATTGCAGCCGCATGGATCGCACTTCCATGCGGTTTACTTTTATGGTACAATTTTACTATGAAGAGAATTTTACAGAACTATAATGGAAAATTGATACGGACCCTGGGCCGGAAAGAGGACGGCGGTGTGTTTCAGATGGAACGGTCGGACGCAAGTCCGTTCGTTCTGCGGATCTACCGGTACGCGGTGCCGGCCTGTGAATCGTTGTGCGGGCATACCTGTGAAGTCCTTCCTGGGATTTTCAGCACAGGCTGGCGGGAAGGGTATTTTGTGGTGGAAGAAGAGTACGTGGACGGTATCTCTCTGCAGGAGATGCTCGATGGCGGGGCACGGATGAGTCCGGAACGCACGATTGAGCTTACACGCAAAATTTGTGCTGCCGCTGCCTATCTTCACAGCAGAGGCTTCATCCATCGTGACATTAAACCGGAGCATATACTGATGACAGCGGAAGGACGCGTGGTGCTCATTGACCTGGATGCATCCATGCGGATTTTGTCTGGAAAGAAAAATGATACGCAGCTGTTGGGAACCGCCATGTACGCAGCACCGGAACAGTTTGGACTGACCCGGTCCGATGAACGTGCAGACATTTATGCACTGGGGATTTTGATGAACGAAATGTTGACCGGAGAACATCCTGCGGTGATCCGGTACCAGGAAGGTCCTCTGGCGGAAATTATCGAGCGGTGTATCCGAATGAATCCGGCGGAACGGTATCAGACCGCAGAAGAACTGGAACGGACTCTGCAGAATCTGGCTACACCACGAACCGTCAAAAAAAGAAACAAACCAGCTGTCTGGCTGGCTTGCATAATTCTTTGTGCAGCAATGGGGCTCTTTGCGCTGATGCCGCAGCAGGACACATCTTCAGAATACCTGCCGCTGTATGGTGACAAAAGCCATCAATATGATCTTTACTATAACTTCCGAATAGGATCTCAGTCCAGACCACTATATACAGACACTAACATGCTTATAGACCAGACCTGGAAGGTATATGCAGATTCCAATGTAGGGGATATCGAGGGATGGGACACAAGGTATGAAGGGTGGACCGTGAACTCGGAGGGCTGCAATATAGGTGAAACCGGCTATATTCACGCTGAGAAGAACGGGAAACACTATGCGATTCCGGTACTCGTTCAGGGTGAACCCATGAGTGCATATGCAGATGTTCCATCAAAGAAGGATTTGGCGGAAGGATACCTGAAGCCGGAAGAAGAGCCGGGATTTCCATACCCTGGCGTGGTGAACCTGTCTTATAATCCAGAAGAAGCGGTGACCATTTATCTGGCCGCTATGGAAGGATTCTATCATCTGCAGCCTGAATGTGACAGCGGCCTGGTAACCATAGAACCTTATGAAGGGGCTGAGGACTGGAATCTTCCTGTATTTACTATGACTTTCCGCAATCCTGAGGGCGGAGATGTACAGCTGAAGGTAGAATCAAATTGTACCCCGCTGCAGTTCCGTTTCACAGAAACGGGATGAGACGAAGTTACTCCAGCACTTCTTCCCCGTTATCAAAGAGATTGCTGTTCAGCTGAAGAATTGTCTGCTCATGGGTGAGGCCGTACATGATAATACTGTCACGCTGATTACGGGCATAAAGGGGCGCAAAGCCGCTCCGCTTCAGTACATCCTGTGTTTCTTCCAGGCTGGCTTTCATGGCCAGACAGATGCACAGCAGTTTATCGCGGGATGGACGGCGGACTCCGGACAGAATCTGATAAGCATAGATTTCGTTCATGTTGCTTTCGCGTACCACTTCGGCCTTCGTGAGATTCTTCCCGGTCATCAGCGTCTGAAGAAGCGATGGAAGGCTGTCTGATGCCAGTTCCTCCTTATTTGTCTGCAGATAGTCGTGAATGGACTCGCTGCGTTTTAATTCATATTCAAGATTGGATGTGCTTTTCTTTGGCATAATAAACTCCCTTGTGGTACAATTCTAACATAATGTGAGGTAAGAAACAATCATGTTTGAAGTAGAAAAAGTTCTCCGAAGCAGCGGCATGACCCTGGAGGAGACGTTAAGTATAAAAGAAGAACATGCAGTGCTTCGTGTGCAGAGAGCTGATACTGGGAGTTTTATTCTCCGGCTCTACCGAAAAGAAATTCCGGCTTACCGCGTGTTAGAAGGAACCTGGTGCGAGGGATTTCCTGTGGTTTACCGTACCTACGAAGAGGAAGGCTTCTTCGTGGTGGAAGAGGAACTGGTGGAGGGGTCTTCCCTTCAGGCGCGTTTGTCTAAGCAGGGAGTCATGGGTGAACGGCAGGCAGTGGAAATTGCTCTGCAGGTTTGTGATGCGCTGAAAGTACTCCATAAGAACGGATTGATTCACCGTGACCTCAAGCCGGAACATGTGATGCTGACGGAAGAAGGCCAAATCTGTCTCATCGACCTGGACGCTTCCATGACGATTGAGCCGAAAAAGATGCAGGATACCCAGCTCATCGGGACTGTAGTTTATGCAGCGCCGGAGCAGTTTGGTCTCACACGGTCAGACGCCAGATCGGATGTTTATGCCGTGGGGATTTTGCGCAATGAAATGCTGACCGGCAATCACCCGACGGTGAAGCAGTACCGCAAGGGACGGCTGAGCAGTGTTATCGAAACCTGTACGAAAATCAATCCCGATGATCGGTATCAGTCCATGAGTGAGCTGGTGGATGCATTGGGCGCCCCAACAAAATATCCTGCCCCGGGGCTGCCCTTAATCCGGCAGAGCAGAACCGTAAAGCTGACTGCAGCGGGAGTGGCTGCTGCGGTAATTTTGGTGGGTGTGGGATGGTTTGCGGCAAGAAATCCGTCTTCGTCCGTGCCTGAAAATACAATTCTTGCGTATACGGATGAGCTGCCGTATTCTCCGGAATATGCCAAACCGCCGGTGAAAGCTGATGGTGAGGCGCCGGCCATGGAAGGTGAGTGGCTGCAGCTCTATAAATATGACCGGATGGAAGATTACGCCCGTGTTCACCGTCACGGTTCCCAGGGTGCCCGTTACTATATCGAAGATGGAACTCTGGTGGATTATACATATGAGGTTTACTGTGATCCGCAGCTGGGCGTTGTCAATGGATGGCTTCCGGAAAACGGCGGATGGGATATCGTCTCCCAAAACTGTGATGCTGGGTCAACCGGTTATCTCTATGCAGAAAAGGACGGCAAAAAGTATGCGATAGATGTGCTGGTTCTGGGAGAGGGAATGAGCGCTTATACCAGTCTGCCGACAGCAGTTGATTTCACGGAAGGGTATCTGCAGTCCAGGCGGATCGGAGGAAAAGGCGACACTTATGCGATTGACTATACTTACCGCAGAGAGGAACCGGTAACGCTCTATCTGGCAGCAGCTATGGGCATGGATGTGCTGGAAGTGAAGTGTACCAGTCCTCTGGTGTCAATAGAACCATGTGAACCTTATGGACTCTGGCACGGGCCGGTATATAAACTGACCTTCGAGAATCCCGATGGCGGCGATACCTGGTTCGAGGTGACGTCCAATATGAACCCACTGACGTTTTATATGAAAGAAGAACTGCCCCCTGGCCAGTAGGCCGGGGGCTTTTTCTTTGCAGAAAGTAAGCACAGTGCTTAACACTTCAGTCTGCGAAAGTACTATCATTGAAACGTAAATAAAATGGGAAAGGAGCGCAAAAATGAAGAAATTTTTAAGTTCAATTTTGTGTGTGATGCTGATTGTCACCATGATGCCGGCGGCAGCGCTTGCAGAAGATGTCGGCGAACCAGCAGAACATGTGGAAACATGGCTGGTTTACAGTGATTTAACGTTGGAAGAACTGAATGCCATCAAAGAAGATGGTGGAAATCAGGCCGAGCATCTGACAGACTTGCTGTGGATGGAAGACGGTATCGTGGCGGAAAAGTATTTGTACACTGCAGAGTATAAGTGGTCCGAAGAAGAGGAATGTCATTCCTTTATTGGAAACATAAAGGAAGTTCCTTACGATGCGGAGTTAGAGTTCAAATACGGAAGCGGTGAAGAACGTCCAATAGCAAAGGACATTACAGCAGAGCATATTGAAGGTACTTCTAATAAGTTTAGTTTCATATATCATCATAATGAAGATGGCGAATATCCTCACTATGATTTCTATACGTACTTCAATGAACGTGACTATGGTGCACTGGTAAGAATTGCGGAACCTGGTGAAGAACCGGATAATGAACCCGAAGGTGATGAATATCGTATTACCTGGCTGACCGACGGACCTCCGAAGGTGTTTAAGGGACAGGAAGAAGCGGAAGTTTATTATGAGATGAACGGCAGTCTGGCGGAAGATATAGAATCCGAAGAATGTGAGCTGGCGTTCCGAATCGGTACATGGTCATGGGATGAGGATCGTTTCATACCGTTCGATAAGCAGGATGGCCTGTGTAAATCTGCAGTAGATGAAGAAACAGGGACAACTTGCCTGATTCTTCATCCGGAAGCCATTGCGGCATTTCTTCCCGTACCATCAAAAGACGAGGATGTATGGTTTGAAATCCAGCCTGTTGTTCTCACTGGCGAGGAAGAAATGAATATCAGTCATTCCAGAGATGTTCGCTTGATGGAACCTGAAGTGGAATTCGACTATTTTATGGACGATGAACAGTTCCTGCTTCCTGGAGACCAGTTTGAATTCGGAACTGAAGTCCGGGCAAGTGTAAGAAACGCAGAATTCCCTGACTGGGAAGAATTCTGGCTGGAAATTACAGATGTCTCCATTGAAGGCGGCGACGGCATCGTGCAGCTGATTCCATGGGAAGATGAATGTGGCTGGAGTGTAAGAACACTGAAGACCGGCGAAGCGGTTCTGAAGATTACCCATGATAATTACATTGAAGGGGAAGCCCCTATTGTAAAGGAAATCCCGATCCACGCAGTCGATGATCTGTGGAGAACGGATGTTGATTACGTTGACAGAGAGAAAGAAGAGGGCAAGCTGGAAGTAACTCTGATGGCGAATGCCCGTCACTATCAGTACAGACGCGGCGAAAACACAGAAACCGGAGAAGACTATCAGGTTGTATGGAACCTGAGTGATCCGAATGAAGTGAATGAGGAAATCATCAGCGAAGATAATGAAACCATTACCGTAACCTGTGATGGTATCGACAGCGGATTCAGAGTGTATTACGAAATATATGAAGCTGACGCAGATCTGAGTGATGGATCTGCAGAACCGGTAGATTCCGGGGAACGCTGGATTCACATGAATCAGACCTTCTATACCTTCGAAGTGAAAGACGCCGAAGGACATGAGCTTGACGGGGAACTGAAACTGGATGAAACTGCAGCCGTGGAAGCCAGAGTTATCCGTCACTTCATGGATGGTGAAGAACCTGCAGAAGAAACTGCAGAAGCAGAGTTCTTCTATGATGACTTTGGCAGCGATGTTCTGGATGTGGAAACCTCAGTAGAAGACGGCGTGTTCCGAGTGAACATTTCCAGAAACTTAAGCAACAGTGCCAAGTTATGGATCGGAGCTTATTACTGCGACGATGAGAATGACATCTGGTGGACTCGTAAGCTGACAATTGATGAGCTGAACCTGGGCGTATCTGATGAAACAGATAAGTTCTACGCCTACAGGCTGGAAAGCGGCGGATATGTGAGAATGAACAATATCCCGGTGGATGGCGAAGAAGGATACCCGGCATATTTTGCAGGGGACTCTTCCACCAATGAATTCTACATTCTGTGGAAGGCAGCAGACAGTGCACAGGCTGAGGATCTGCAGCTTGATGTTTTCAAAGTAGAAGGATGGGATAACCGTTATGTGCGTGACATTGATGACGGCGGCAAGAACGGCGTGAAAGTGGAACTGCAGGACGGCTTATACCAGGATGCTTACCATGTATGGAAGATTACCGTTGGCGAAGACTTCGACATGGCCAAGGCAGGGATGGCGCTTAACGTACTGCAGTCTGAAGAAGACGAAGATGGATACACCTTCGTAATGTGGATTCTGGGTGAGGATTATTCCTGGTGCCCGGAAGACTCCTACAACAACGGTATCTATATCGTACAGGAAATTCCGGAAGATAAGATCTGGAAAAACTTTGATGATGTAAACAGCGAATGGCCGAAGATTAATTTAAATCTTTCAGAAACTGCAGATTCCGACAGAAATACTTTCTACATCCTGCAAGAGGATGGAGAAAACACCAATCTGGGACTGGGACAGCTCCATGTTTACAGCATCAATAACGGTTCCGGTGTGGGAGGCGGTGGCTTCCGCGTGGAAAAGAAACTGGATGCAGATTCTGCTCTGGTAACCGGAACTCCAATCGATGTAACCATCGGCGGTAAAGCTTATGAAGCAGTTCCGGTTCATCTGGATAAATTCCTTGGCCACAGCCATTTATACATTACTGCAGAAAACAGCAGCGGTGACCTTCGTGCATGCATCTCCTTCGGTATGGATGTATACTTCGAGGGTGCTCTGGCAGGTATTGAAAAGGTTGGTCCTGTATGGAACGACATAAACAGAATGTTCGGCTATGTCCCTGTTTTCCCTGACTTCGAGATTGTAAAAGATGAAAATGGCGGTATCAAGGCATACTTTGAAGATGCATGCGCGATTGTCACTGACATCGGTCAGGGCAGCGTATGTACCGTATCCATTGGACTGAAAGAAGGCTATGTAATCACCGACATTCACGATGGGGAAAATCCATTTGTATTCCTTGCCGATGACAGCAGTCTGTATAATATGTGGGATGCAGATGGCAACCTGATTGATTCTGGTGAAGAACTGGATGCAGTTGGTTGGCACGGCCCACGTTCCGGCGGCAGCGATCAGGCTGACGGAACACACAAAACTGCACCAGGTACCGTTCACAGAATTGCAACCTACGGTATCGATGGTGTAGGCTATGAAAATGTTACTTACCTCAAGCAGTTCCTGGATGAGAACGGTTTTACTGCTGAAAAGTTAGGCGACTTCACCGATTACAACATGTATTTCGACAAGGCACAGTATGAAGGTACCAATCCGGCCGAAACCATTAAGATTGTATTCCATGTTACTAGACCAGAAGGATTTAAGGAAAACAAGTTCCAGATTTTCGGCAGAGATGACATCGAGCTAGATACGAAAGAGCTGGATGAAGAGGAATACGAAAGCGAACTTTATAACGAAAACGTTCAGCAGCTCCATGGCGAGGATTGTGAAGTAAAGAAGGTATACGAAATTGCTGAAACCAGAGGTCAGGTTGCAGGAAACGGTATCATATGTATTGCAATCTCTGAAGAGGAACTTGACGGCGGCAATCTGGAAGACTACACCGTGGTTTACTTTACAGAGGAAGGTGTTCCGGTAGAAGTGGAAACGACTTATGCAGATGGTGACGGTCTGGTATTCACCACTGGTCACTTCTCAAAATATGCAGTAATCGGGAAGAAGACCGAAGGCGGTTCTGGAAATGAAGGCGGCGATGATAACACCGACTCCGGCAACACCGGCGGCGGTGGCGGCGGATTCGTTCCATCCAAGCCTGCTGATCCTCTGGAAACTGCAAAGAAGGATGCAAACACAGAAGTAAACACTTATGCAGATGCTGATGACTATGCAGATACAGAAGCAGCTGAAATTCAGGCAATCCTGGATCAGGCTAAGAAGGATATCGAAGCAGCAAAGACGGCAGAAGAAGTGGAAGCTGTCAAGGCAGCAGCTAAGGCCGAAATCGATAAGATTGAAACTGCTGCTGAAAAGGCTCTGATTTCCGAAGTGGAATCCATCAAGTTTAAGGCTCGTTCCAAGGCAGCCAAGTTGAATGGCAAGAAGGCTATCAAGGTTTACTGGAATGTTCCTGAAGGCATGGAATTCGACGGATTCGAAATTTATCGTTCCACCAAGAGGTACAAGGGATACGGTAAAAAGCCATTCTATACTGCGAAGTTAAACTACTATATCAACAATAAGGACCTGAAGCCAGGAAAGACCTATTACTACAAGGTTCGCGGCTTCAAGTACATAAACGATGAAAAGGTTTACACGAAATGGTCCTGGAAGGCTATCAGAACGATTAAGAAATAATCAAAAAGGAACTGCCGGTCGGCAGTTCCTTTTATTATCTGAATTTATTCAATAATTGCTTCCCCATGATCATACAGGGCACTGTTTACCTGAATCAGAGAGTGGCCGCGGGAGAGTGCGAAAATGATGATGCTGTCCCGGCGGTTCTTCACATACAGTGTGGCAGATTCATTCTGACGAAGCAAAATCTGTGTTTCCTCCAGTGTGGCGTTCATGGCAAAACAGAGCGCAAGGAGTTTATCACGGGAAGGTCTTCTTTTTCCGGCAAGAATCTGATAAGCGTATACGCCGTTGAGATTGCTTTCTTTGACTACATCTGCTTTAATCATGCCTTTTTCCGAAATCAGAAGCTGAAGCTGTGATGCCAGACTTCCCACTTCCAGTTCACCTTCATGCTCTTCCAGAAAACTTTCAAGTGAGTCGGCTTTTTTCAGTTCATTTTCCAGGTGAAAAGTAGATTTTTTTAACATATATATAAACTCCTTACTGATGTGTTCATTGGATGAGTCAGCATGTAAAGATACTGACTCATTTAAGCATTTTAGCACGAAGAAAACTTATTTTGGTAAGCACGGTGCTTACTTCATGATAAAAGGTGCGGAAAACCGCACCTTTTCAGTATATCGTTTCATCTGCATCCGTATGCCTTACTCATACTGCGCTTCTCTCAGCGGCTTATCCCAGTGGATGGTGCCGTTCAGTGAAGCTGCAATTTCGTCGGCTGCAGCCCGCATCTGTTCCATGCACTGGGCATCACGTTTTTTGGAGCGGCGGCCTTCGGTCCGCAGCAGCTCCTTCTGCCCGCAGGCGTCGTAGCTTATGCCGAAATCTTCTTCGTCCTGGTGTGGGAAGAAGGTTACGCCGACCTCGTACCGGATGATTCCGCTTTCACTTTCCGCATTCAGCCATACAGCTGCCCCGCGGCGTTCCACACCATTGAAGGTGCATTCGGCAGAAAAATACTGCCGGTAAATATCAACATTTGCCATCTTAAGTCCCTCGTAAAAAAGGGAACGGTTTCCCGTTCCCCCTGATTGTTTATATGTTTCAGATTCACAAAGTGAATTAGCCGAAGTATCTTTCCAGCAGACCCTTCAGAGCCTTACCGTGTCTAGCTTCGTCTCTTGCCATTTCGTGAACGGTGTCGTGGATTGCATCCAGGTTGTTCTTCTTTGCGCACTTAGCCAGTTCGAACTTACCTGCAGTAGCACCGAATTCACATTCTACTCTCCAAGCCAGATTATCCTTGGTGGTAGCCTTCATGTTTGCTTCCAGATCTTCGCCCAGCAGTTCTGCGAACTTTGCAGCGTGTTCTGCTTCTTCCCAGGCAGCCTTTTCCCAGTACAGGCCGATTTCAGGATAGCCTTCTCTGTGAGCGATACGTGCCATGCATAAGTACATACCAACTTCGGAGCATTCACCGTTGAAGTTAGCCATTAACTGGTCGAAGATGTACTTCTTATCTTCTTCGCTGATATCTGCGTTGTTCTTAACTGTCTTTTCGTAGATGCCGTATTCATGTTCAGCAGCCAGAGTCATTTCGCCTTCTACCTTGTTGAACTTGGAAGCAGGAACCTTGCATACAGGGCAAGCTTCTGGAGCTTCAGGACCTTCGTGAACATAACCGCATACTGTACAAACCCATTTCATAGTGTTGTATCCTCCTTAGATTTTCATACATATTTTCAAAATTTTCAAAGCCCGAGGGCTGAAGTTATTTTAACACATTTTTCGCCCGGAGTGAAGAGGCGTGTAAAAAGAAAATGTGAAATTTATGAGAAGTTAACATACACGAAAACTTCATTGCAATTTGAACGGTTTCGGTATATAATATATTAGTTAAAGAGTGTCAATCGACGAATATCGGGAGAATATATATGAAAAAACATCTGAAAAAGGTTGTGTGTGCCGCACTGGCTCTGACCATGGTCCTGGGCATGACGGGCTGCACCACATATAATAACTTTAAGGCGGCATTCTTTGCGGGGGAACAGACCGAAAAGGCGCCGACCATTAAAATCGGTATTTATGAATCCATTACCGGGCAGAATGCTGCACGCGGTAAGGCGGAAGTTCTGGGCATCGAACTGGCACATGAACTGTATCCAACTGTACTTGGGATGGATGTGGAACTGATTCATGCGGACAACCAGTCCAACATGTACGTAGCAGAAACCGTAATTCAGGAGCTGCTGAAGCAGAAGCCTGCTGTGGTTCTGGGCAGTTCGGGAGATACCGTAACTCTGATGGCCAGTGACTATATCAAGGCAGCCAGCATTCCGGCAATCACTATTTCTGCAACCAATCCGCTGATTACGTCCAATAACGAATTCTATTTCTGCGCTACCTATACGGAAAGCCGTCAGGGCGATGCGCTGGCTGAATTCGCTTATACCGGAAACCTGAAGGAAACTGTGGCTACCGTAAAGTTTGCAAACGATGATGCAGCGACAGAGACCATCAAGCGTTTTACCAATAAGATTAAGAAGCTGACCGGAAACAACAAGTGTGTAAAAGGAAATTACACCGTTCCTGCAGACACCGCTGACTTCGGACCAACCATCGAAAAAATCCGTAATTCCGGTGCGCAGGCTGTATTTCTGGCTATGAATCCGACTATGGCACAGACCTTCCTGGAACAGGCTATGGCGCTGGAGCTGAACGGAATCCTGTGGCTGGGGGGCCGTTCCTGGAATGATGAAAAGTTCCACGATTTTCTTATGAAAAATCCGCAGCTGGAGGCGGCTTACTCCTCCGACTTCGGTTATGATATCACAACCCACAAATCTGCGGAGCTTCTGGAACTTTACCGCACAAAGTTTGGTCCTGATGCGGTTCCGGAAGAAGGAACTGCCGTAGCCTTCGATGCGTATCTGCTGGCACTGCAGGCCATCGAAACTGCGCAGGAAACTGTGATGGCAACTACGGTAGAAGATCTGGCAGTAAAGTATCAGACAGAAGCAGCTCTGAAGGCAGCTACAGAAGAACTGATTGCGGCGCAGGAAACCGGCGTTCCGTCCGGACGCCATATTAAGATGGTGCTGTCGGGAATCAAGAACTTTGAAGGGGCATCCGGCTTCATCAGCTTTAACGGCAAGAATGAAGCGACCAAGACCATCACTATTCACCACTACAGAGACGGTGAGGAAATCGGCCACTACCACGTGGACTAAACCAATCATTTGATTAAAACCTTATTAATGAGGTAGAATATAATTATAAAATATCAAGGAGATAAATTATTATGGAACAGAAGATTATTGAAGCACTGGGTAAGATCAGACCTTTCCTGCAGAGAGACGGCGGCGACATCGAATTCGTTGAACTGACTGAAGACATGATCGTTAAGGTAAGACTGCAGGGCCACTGCGCAGGCTGCCCTGGTGCACAGATGACCATCAAGGGTGTGGTTGAAAGAATCCTGAAGGAAAGCTACCCTGAAATCCAGGCAGTAGAATCCGTATAATTAAGGAAACAGGGATTGCGTAATTTCGGCCGCAGCGGATGCAGGCAGGGAGTTGCGCAATCTTTTTTTAAAATTATTTAACCGGGAGGAAGAAGGAAATGACACCGGATTTTGAAACATATCTGAAACTTAATGAAGAAGAAATGATCGGAGCGCTTCAGGAACTGCTCCGTGTAAATACAGAAGCCGCGCCGGCAGTTCGCACGAAGGACGGTCAGCTGTACCCATATGGTGCGGGAAACCAGGAATGTCTGGAAAAGGCTCTGGAACTGGGCCGCAAGCTGGGCTTTGTTACCCGCAACGTGGATAACTACGGCGGCCATATTGACTGGCCGGGAACCGGAACCGGAACAGAACTGCCGAAGATTATGGCAGTGCTGGGACACCTGGATGTGGTACCGGCGGGCGACGGCTGGGATTTTGATCCGTACGGAGCGGAAGTGAAGGATGGATATATCTACGGCAGAGGAACCACTGACGACAAGGGACCTGTGATCTCCTGTCTCTACGCCATGAAGGCGCTGAAGGATGCAGGTTACCAGCCACAGAATACCATTCGCCTGATTCTGGGCCTGGATGAGGAAACCGGAAGCAGCGGCATGGAATACTACTTCAGTAAAGAACAGCGTCCGGACTTCGGATTCACTCCGGATGCGGACTTCCCGATTATCAACGGCGAAAAGGGGATTCTCACCTTTGAACTGGCGAAAAAATTCCAGAAGACACAGGCTGGCTCCAAAGGCCTGGAACTGCGTTCTCTGACAGGAGGCACTGCACCGAACAGTGTACCGGACCGCTGCCGGGCTGTCGTAAGAAGTGAAGTGGCAGGTGCCTACGATAAGATCAAGGAACGTGCTGCTGCATGGCGTGAACTGACAGGCCACAAGATTACCTGCAAGGGCATGGGCAAGTCCCTGGAACTGGTTGTAACCGGCCTTGCCGCTCACGGAGCACATCCAGACAGAGGCGTAAATGCAATTTCTGCCATGATGGACTTCCTGGGCCAGCTGAACTTTGTCAATGAAGCACACAATGAATTCTTTGCCTTCTATAACCGTTACATCGGCTTCTGCCTGGACGGCGAGGGCCTGGGAATCAATTTCGAAGACGAAGTGTCCGGCAAGATGGTCTTCAACGTGGGAATGGCGGAAATGGGGCCGGAATCCGGCAAAATCACCATCAATCTGCGTTATCCTGTATCCAGTGGACCGGATCCGATTTTTGAGGCTATGGAACCTGTGCTGACCCGCTACAACATGGGCCGCATTCTGGTACGTCATCAGCTGCCGATCTATCAGGACCTGGAAAGTCCGATGGTAAAGATGCTGGTGGACATTTACAGAACAGAAACCGGTGATATGGAGTCCCAGCCTCAGGTAATCGGCGGAGGCACTTATGCACGTGCCACACCGAACATCATTGCCTACGGTGCGGCCTTCCCTGGTGACGAGGACCTGATGCACCAGAAAAATGAACGTTTGTCTCTGGAACGCCTGCGTCAGATGACAAAAATTTATACACAGGCTATTTACAAACTGTCTTCCGGGGAATATAATATTTAGGAGCAATCTGTTTCAGGGCGAGGTGAAATTCCTCACCGGCGGTATAGTCCGCGACCCGCTTCGGCGGCTGACCGGGTGAAATTCCCGGACCGACGGTATAGTCCGGATGGTAGAAACACGATAGACATTATTAACGTGTACTTGAGAAGCCTTGATATTTTTTGTCAAGGCTTTCATTATGCCTGACAGATTCCTGTAACTTTCAGTTCAGTTAAGAAAGAGAGGAATATGTTATGAACAACGAAAGAACAAAAAACACTGCAAAACTTGCGAAAATGGCCATGCTGGTGGCAATCTCCATCGTACTGGTTATGATCATTCACTTCCCGATTTTCCCTATGGTGGCATTTCTGGAATATGACCCTGCGGACATTCCGATTCTCATCGGTACCTTCGCCTTCGGTCCTGCGGCCGGCGTACTGCTGACCGTAGTAACTTCCGTGCTTCAGGGAATTACCGTCAGTGCAGGAAGCGGCGCCTATGGCATCATCATGCACATCCTGGCAACCACTACTCTGACACTGGTATCCGGTACCATCTACCGCCGTCATAAGACCAAGAAGATGGCTGTAGTCGGACTGATTTGCGGTACTATCGCCATGACCGCCATGATGTTTGCTGCAAACCTGGTTATCACCCCACTGTTCATGGGTGTAACCCGTGAAGTGGTTATGAGCCTGATGCCGTTCATCCTGGCATTCAACGTGGTGAAGGCAGGTATCAACAGTGTAGTAACCTTTATTTTATACAAGAGAATTTCACCGTTCTTACATCGTTAAGGAGACTTATGGAATTTAAAAGAATTATCGAAATCAGAAATGAAGATGATACCCGGGCGTTCGGACTGAAGCTGGCAGAGGAAGCTTTGCCGGGTACGGTCTATGCGCTGATTGGTGATCTGGGCACCGGCAAAACCACCCTGACAAAATCCATTGCGGAAGGTCTGGGCATTGAGCGTCATATTACAAGCCCTACATTCACCATCGTGCAGGAGTACCGGGAAGGCCGGCTGCCTCTGTTCCACTTCGACGTGTACCGTCTGCGCAATGCAGAGGACCTGTTTGAAATCGGAGCGGACGAGTATTTCTATGGCCGCGGTGTCTGCGTGGTAGAGTGGGCGGACCTGGTAATGGAAGCCCTGCCGGAAGATACGAAATTTATCTGCATCGACTACGCGGAAGAAGAAAACGGGAGAGTATATAAATGTACATTTTAGCAATTGAGACCACCGGACCTTTCGGTTCTGTGGCTCTTGTCAGTGAAGAAGAGAATAAATGTGTGGTGCTGGGGGAAATGACCTCCACCGACGAGATGAATCATCTGAAGGATCTGCTGCCGATGGTAGGCCGTCTGCTGGAATCCGCTGGCGTAGCAAAATCCGACCTGTCTCACATCGCTGTTTCTGCGGGCCCCGGTTCTTTCACCGGCATCCGTATCGGCGTATCCACTGCCCGCGCTCTGGCTCAGGCTCTGGACATTCCGTGCGTCAGCGTACCGACTCTGGATGCATTCATGTATAAGGATAATGTAACCATGGGCGTGAACACCATGGACTGCGTGCCTGCAGGTGATCCTGTGGTTGTGGGTATTTTAAATGCCCGCCGCGGTCAGGTTTACGGCATCGTGGACGGATATCTGGATGGATGCCCGACCATGCTGGCCGACGTGCTGGAAATCGTGCGCAGTCAGGTGAAGGAAGACGGCCGTCCGGTCATCTTCTACGGTGACGGTATCGACGCTTACGAACCAAAGATTCTGGAAGAACTTTCCCAGGCATTCATGCTGCTGGAAAAGGACTATTTCTTTGCCCCTGTGGAAGTTCGTTATCAGAACGCTGCTGCCGTGGCAAAGCTTGCATACGAAAAGGTAAAGGCAGGCGAAGTTCTGCACTATAACGACCTGCATCCGGAATACATGCGTAAGGCAGAAGCAGAAGAAAAGCTGGCTGCAGGCCAGCTGCCAATCTGCCAGCTGCCGAAGCAGGAGTAAACGGCAGCGGACAGCCTGCTGCTTGCCATATATCATATAGGAGGTGCGCGTCGTGGCACAGTTAATTATCAGACAGGCGGAGGAGAGGGACATCATGGCCATCGAAGGCCTGGAGCAGGTATGCTTCTCAGATCCCTGGTCCTACGAATCTCTGGAACATGATATTTTGAATAACAAGCTGTCCTTCTACATCGTAGCGGAGGTGGAAGGCGTGGTCTGCGGCTATGTGGGTATCTGGAACATCGTGGACGAGGGCCACATCACCAACGTGGCAGTATCCCCGGACTACCGCAGAAAGCACATTGCATCTAATATGCTGGACGTGCTCATTGCATCCTGCCAGGAGGCGGGGGTAGAACGGTTCACCCTGGAAGTCCGTGCCGGAAACGAACCGGCCAAGGCCCTTTATGCAGGCAAAGGTTTCAAGGAAATCAGCGTCCGCAAAGGCTACTATCAGGACAACGGCGAAGACGCCATTATCATGTGGAGAGAATAGCGAAATTGTTGTATGGACGAACAGAAAAATTATTTTTGTCCAGCAATTTTATGAAATGACAGTGAAAACGGAGCGAAACAATAGTATTTCGAGGCTGAAATTGCACGAAAAACGTAGACTTATATTTCTGTACAGCTAAAACAGTATATTTTGCTGGATGAAAGGGCAGTTGATATAAAATGGTGCGAAAGTTAGAAGGGAAATAGCCCGAAACCGGATGTTTTGCGGGGGAAAATGAAGATTTGCTGGACAAATCGGAAAAATTTCCCTGAAAATGCAACAAACAAGAAAGGAAACACAATGAAAGACGGTAAATTTATCACGATGGCATTTGAATCCAGCTGCGATGAGACATCCGTAGCGGTGCTGGCTGACGGCAGAGAAGTATGGGCCAACGTGATTTCGTCACAGATTGATATTTTTAAGCAGTATGGCGGCGTAGTGCCGGAAATCGCATCCCGTCATCACCTGGAAAACATCAACCGGGTGGTGGATCAGGCCATGGAAGAGGCCAAGGTAACCTGGAAGGACATCGACCTGATTGGTGTGACCATGGGTCCTGGTCTGGTAGGTGCTCTGCTGATGGGTGTGGCCACTGCCAAGGCGGCAGCTTTTGCTCATGACATTCCGCTGGTGGGTGTGCACCACATTCTGGGACACATCAGCGCCAACTACATCGAGTATCCGGAGCTGAAACCACCGTTCATGGCTCTGGTAACCAGCGGCGGCCATACCAATATTATTGACGTGGAAGACTACAACCGCTGCCGCGTACTGGGTGCCACCCGTGACGACGCGGTAGGCGAAGCTTACGATAAAGTGGCACGTGTACTGGGCCTGGGTTATCCGGGCGGTCCGAAGATGGACAAGCTGGCGAAGGAAGGCAATCCTGACGCTATCCCGTTCAAGCGTGTTTACCTGGAAAAGGACAGCTATGACTTCAGCTTCAGCGGCCTGAAGACTGCCGTGCTCAATTACCTGAACACCGAAAAGCAGGCCGGCCGCGAAGTGAACAAGGCCGACGTGGCTGCAAGCTTCCAGCAGGCGGTAATGGACGTTATCGTGGATAAGTCCGTGGGTGCCGTTCTGGAACGCTATGCAAAGAACCCTGCAGGCAAGAAGCTGGTTCTGGCCGGCGGCGTTGCTTCCAACACCAAGCTGAGAGCCATGCTGGAAGACGCATGCGCGAAGAAGGGCATCGAGCTCTTCAGACCGAGCCCAATCCTTTGCACAGACAACGCAGCAATGATCGGCTGCAGCGCATATTACAAGTATAAAGAATTCGGAGCAGACAGCATGGATATGGACGCATACCCAAGTCTGCCATTACCTGACATAGAATAGAGGCCCGGGCTGCGGGCCTGTGGAGTAATTAAATGATTGTATTATCAGCGAAAAACTTAAGTAAGGTTTACGGGACCGATGTGATTATCGAAAAGGTCAGCTTTCATGTGAATGAAGGGGACCGTGTCGGCATCATCGGTAAGAACGGGGCGGGTAAGTCCACCCTGATGAATATGCTCACCGGCGAACTCTCCTGCGATGACGGAGAGTTTTTCGTGTCCCAGAACACCAGAATCGGCTACCTGAAGCAGAGGGAAAACTTCAACGGTGACAGAACCGTCATCGAAGAAGTGACTGAGATTTTCAGAGATCTGCTGAACATGGAAAAGGACATGGAAGAAATCGCAGAGCGCCTGACTCACCTGTCCGCAGCATCCGTAGGTGCGGAAGCGGAAGAGCGTGATATGCTGATTCACCGCCAGGCAAGCATCCACGATGAATACTACAGAAGAGGCGGGGAAAGCTATCGCAGCGAAATCAGAGGGATTCTGAACTCCATGGCTTTCGGACCGGAGTATTACGATAAGAAGATTGACACCCTTTCCGGAGGAGAACGGACCAGACTGGCACTGGCAGCCCTGCTTCTGGAAAAGCCGGACATCCTCATGCTGGACGAACCGACCAACCATCTGGACATCGGCACCCTGAAGTGGCTGGAACAGTATCTGTCCGGCTATAAGGGAACCATCCTGGTCGTGTCCCATGACCGTTACTTCCTCAATCAGATTGTGAATAGAATTTTTGAAGTGGAGCATCATAAACTGTACTGTTATGATGGTAACTACGAGCAGTTTGCAGAGCAGAAGCGTATCAGAAGAGAGACTGAACTGCGGGCTTATGCAAACCAGCAGAGAGAAATCGCACGCCAGGAAGAAATGATTCGCCGTTTCAAAGAACGCGGTACAGAAAAACTGGCCAAGCGTGCTGCATCCCGTGAAAAGCGTCTGGATGCGCTGGAACGTCTGGAACGCCCTGAATCAGAAATGGGCCGTATGAAGATCCACTTCAAGCAGAACTTCCAGTCCGGCAACGACGTGCTCCAGGCCGAAGGTCTGGCCAAGCACTTCGGTTACGGCGATACCAGAAGAGACCTCTTCGAGAATGTAAACTTCGATATCAAGCGAGGCGAAAAAATCTGTATCGTGGGACCAAACGGGGTTGGGAAGACCACCCTGCTGCGTATTTTGCTGGGCGAAACAGCTGCGAGCGACGGCATCCTGAAGCCGGGCCATAACGTGGCATTCGGCTACTACGACCAGGGCCAGCTCCTGCTCAACGACCGCAACACCGTGCTGGAAGAAATGAAAGAATCCTACAGACTGTACACTGACTCGGAAATGCGTTCCATCCTGGGCAGATTCCTCTTCCAGGGGGAAGACGTGTTCCTGCAGGTAGGCAGCCTGTCCGGGGGCGAAAAAGCCCGTCTGGCACTGCTGAAGCTCATGCTCAGCGGCGCCAATACACTGATCCTCGACGAACCGACCAACCACCTGGACATCGACAGTAAGGAAGTTTTCGAAGATGCTTTGCTGGAATTCCCGGGCACCGTCATCGTCGTATCCCACGACCGTTACTTCCTGCAGAAGATTCCGACCAGAATCCTGGAACTGGAAGCCGGCGGCCTGACCGAGTACCTGGGTAAGTACGACTACTACCTGGAAAAGAAGGCACAGCTGGGCTCCGGCAAACAGTATCTGGAAGGCATGCGTCAGGCCACTGGGCAAAACACCCAGTCCCAGGCTTCTGCCTCCGCAGAGCGTCTGGCGGATCTGGCAGGCCAGGCTTCCGGTGGGGAAGATGTGCAGCTGACTGCCGCAGAGCAGCGCCAGCTGAATAAGATGAGGGAAGCGGAAGAACGCCGCCGCCAGAGAAAAATGGCGGAACTGGAAGAACGTATCGCTCAGCTGGAAGAAGAAATCAGCCAGCTGGAAGGACAGATGGCCGATCCTGCCAATGCCATGGACTATCAGCTGCTGGCACGTCTGGGAGAAGAAGTTCATGAAAAGAAGGGCATTCTGGATGATGTTTATCTGGAATGGGCGGAACTTGAAGAATAGCTAAAAATGTTGAAAAATGCAGATGTTCTGCATATTTCACATAAACTTCAAGTATTTTGTTAAAAAATTCCCTTGCAATGGCACATAAAAGTATTTATAATAAACCATAGTTTGAGAATGCAAACAGATAGTTAGGAGGCAAATTATGACATTTGATAAGATTAAAGATATTATTATCGAACAGCTGCAGGTTGAAGAAGCCGATGTAAATATGGACACCAATCTGATGAAGGACCTGTCCGCAGACTCCCTGGATGCAGTTGAAATCATCATGGCAATCGAAGATACTTTCGGTATCGAAATTCCGGACGAAGATGCAGAAAAGTTCCAGACTGTAGAAGACCTGGTTAAGTACGTAGAAGAAAACAAATAATTTCATAGCATAATAGAAAACCCGCTGTGAAAGCGGGTTTTCCACTTTGCGAGAAGGGGATATAAAATGGGAAAGGAAAAGCAGATTTCCGCAGCAGTCATCAGACGTCTGCCGCGCTACAGAAGATATCTGCACGAATTACTGAAAAAAGGCGTGGAGAAGATTTCCTCCAAGGACCTGAGCCATCTGATTGGCTACACTGCATCACAGATCCGTCAGGACCTGAATAACTTCGGCGGTTTCGGCCAGCAGGGTTACGGATACAGTGTAGAGAATCTTCATGAAGAGATTGGCAACATCCTGGGCCTGAACCGGGTGTATAA
The DNA here is from genome assembly GCA_045578745.1 of Anaerovoracaceae bacterium. GTDB lineage: Bacteria > Bacillota > Clostridia > Peptostreptococcales > Anaerovoracaceae > RGIG7179. The sequence continues at coordinate 7,416 of JAZNKW010000016.1, read as the reverse complement.
AATCGTAATCGTCGGCTACGGCCGTCTGGGCCAGGCTATGGCTGCATATATTGCAAAAAACGAAAAGAACTTCCACATCACAGGTATCTTCGATGTGAAGCAGTCCATTCAGAACGTGGAATTCCAGGATGCAGTCGTGCTGACCTGCGGATCCCTGGCGGGCTTCATCGAAAAGGAAGGCGTGGATATCGCCGTTATGTGTGTTCCGCCTGAAAAGGCACAGCTGGTGGCAGATACCGTTGCAGGTGCCGGTGTAAAGGGCATCTGGAACTTCACCGCAGTGGATCTGGAACTGCCTGAAAACGTGGCAGTGGAAAACGTACACATGAGCGACAGCCTGCATGCCCTTGCATACTATATGCAGGATATGGAGCAGTAAACCTGCCGCACACATTATTACAAAAAAGAAAACACCCGGTTCCTGATGGATCCGGGTATTTTTATGTTCGTTGTTTAATTCCGTCGAATTAAGCTTCAACTGGAGCGTCAACTGGGCAAGCGCCAGCGCAAGCGCCGCAGTCGATGCAAGTGTCAGCATCTACTACGTAGATGTCACCTTCGCTGATAGCGTTAACTGGACATTCGTCGATGCAAGCGCCACAAGCGATGCAAGCGTCAGTAATCTTGAAAGCCATTGTAAATTCCTCCTTATTAAAGATATATCTTTGTACTGATTATAGCAGAACGCGTCGAAATAGTAAAGTGTTAGTTGCGTGTAAATTTTATCATTTAAAGTGCACACAATTTGTGGTACACTGTAAACAGTGGGATTCTGCACTATTCCCCGCAGGAGGTACAGCATGAAAATTTATGCACTGATAGGAAAAAGCGGTACAGGTAAGAGCTTCCACGCCATGGAACTGTGCCGGGAAAAGCAGATTGAGTCCATTATCGATGACGGACTTTTCATATACAAGAATACGGTGGTGGCCGGAATTTCCGCCAAGCGCCAGGCTACTAAAATCGGAGCGGTGAAGGTGGCGCTCTTTAACGATGATGCCATCCGTGACGAAGTAGCCGGAGCCATCGGACACAAGAAACCGAAATCCATACTGGTTCTGGGTACCAGTATTGGTATGACCGACAAAATCATTCTCCGTCTGGGGCTGCTCCCGGATCAGGAGTCTCTGACTCAGGTGGAGCGCATCTTTATCGAGGACATTACCACCGAAGAAGAGCGTGCCATTGCCAGAACGCAGCGTGATGTGCTGGGTAAACACGTTATTCCCGCACCGGCACTGCAGCTGAAGAGGAATTTTGCGGGATACTTCATGGACCCTCTGCGTCTGTTCCGCGGCAAAGACGCCGGCGCTGCAGCAGAACGTACCGTAGTCCGTCCGACTTACAGCTACATGGGTGAGTACTTCGTGGACGAGCGTGTGCTGGAGGACATCGTTACCTGCGTGGCATTCCACATGCCGGCAGTGGCAGCCATCATCCGCGTCATTCAGGATCCACGTCCGGAAACCTTCAAGCTTTCCGTGGCGGTGCGTCTGAAAAGAGGCTACCCGATCTGGGAAACTGCCCAGCAGCTTCAGGAACAGATTAACGATCAGGTAGAACTGATGACCGCCTTCAACGTGACCGAAGTCAACGTGGAAGTCCGCGGCATCGAGTAGGCGGCCTATGACGAAGCTTTTAACAGTGACATTTGAGGTGAAGGATTTTCACCTTACACATATATTTGACTGCGGGCAGTGTTTCCGATGGAACCTGCAGCCGGATGGAAGCTGGGCAGGGATTGCCGGAGGCCGCTTCGCCCGTATGACGGAGTCTGACGGTATTCTCACCGTTACCGGAACAGCGGTTTCTCCTGACGAGTCCGAAGAAGAATTCCGCCGGTTCTGGTATGATTACCTGGATCTTGGGCGAGACTATGGAAAGATTAAGCGGTCCCTTGGCCGGGGTGATGCTGCCATGCGGCGGGCCATCAAAGCGGGTGAGGGAATACGCATACTGAATCAGGATCTCTGGGAGACCATGATTTCCTTTATCATATCCCAGAACAATAACATTCCGCGGATCAAAGGCTGCATCGAAGCGGTGTGCCGCCAGTTCGGGGAGCCGGTAGATGTTCCGGAATCCATTTTCGACACGGGTCGACAGGATTCGACGCAGACCCATGACACCAAGTCCCCGTTTGTCGAAAGTGAAAAACTGTACACTATTCCCAAACCGGAAGTGCTGGCATCTCTGAAGCGTGAAGACCTGGATGGCTGCCGCCTGGGTTACCGGGTGCCTTATCTCATCGAAACCGCCCGCCAGGTTCTGGAAATGGGAGGTATGGAAGCCGTGGAAAACCATCTGCGTAAGGCTGAAGATCCGGTGGCCGAGCTGACGTATTTTGCGGGGGTAGGACCGAAAGTAGCCAGCTGCATCGCACTGTTCGGTGTGGGGCGTTACGATGCGTTCCCAATTGACGTATGGATGCGCCGTGCCATGCATACAGTATATAATATAGAAGAAAACCGCGTGGGGGAAATGCAGGCCTATGCCAGGGAGCATTTTGGGAAGTACGGAGGCTTCGCGCAGCAGTATCTCTTCTATTATATGAGAGGCCTGTAAATTCACAGACTTTACACAAAATTTATCCAATTCCGCTCTTGACTTTCAGCGGGCACGGGGTATAATAGTTTTAGCACTCATGAAGAAGGAGTGCTAAATTCATGAAAAAATGTGCGGGCTGACCGCACTGAATAATATGGAGGAATATATAAGATGTTTGGAATCAAACCTTTAGGCGACAGAGTCGTAATCAAGAGAGCTGCAGCAGAAGAGAAGACCACAGGCGGTCTGATTCTGACCAGCGCTGCTAAGGAAATGCCTAACATGGCAGAAGTTGTTGCGGTAGGCCCTGGTACCAAGGACGAACCGATGGAACTGAAGGTTGGCGATAAGGTTATTTTCGCCAAGTACAGCGGCACTGACGTTAAGTACGAAGGTGAAGAATATACTATCATGCGTCAGGCTGAAATCCTGGCAGTTATCGAATAATTCAGGGGGTATAGAGAAATGGCGAAGGAAATTTTTTATGGCGAAGATGCCAGAAGAAAACTGCAGGCAGGTGTAGACCAGCTGGCAAACACAGTAAAGATTACATTAGGACCTAAGGGCCGTAATGTTCTGATTAATAAGACTTTCGGTTCTCCGCTGATCACCAATGACGGTGTAACTATCGCGAAGGAAATCGAACTGGAAGATGCAGTGGAAAACATGGGTGCACAGGTAGTTAAGGAAGTTGCTTCCAAGACTAACGACGTGGCAGGTGACGGTACTACTACCGCAACTCTGCTGGCACAGATCATCATCCGCGAAGGTTTCAAGAACGTAGCTGCAGGTGCTAACCCAATGGAACTGAAGAAGGGTATCCAGGGTGCAGTAGCAGTTGCTGTAGAAGAAATCGGCAAAATCGCACAGCAGGTAGAAAAGAAGGAAGAAATCGCACAGGTTGCTTCCGTTTCCGCAGCAGACCCTGCAGTAGGTGACCTGATTGCAGAAGCAATGGAAAAGGTTGGCCGTGACGGCGTTATCACCGTAGAAGAATCCAAGTCCCTGGGCACTACTCTGGACGTGGTTGAAGGTATGCAGTTCGACAGAGGTTACCTGTCTCCATACATGGTATCCGATGCTGAAAAGATGGTTGCAAACATCGAAAACCCACTGATCCTGGTTACCGATAAGAAGGTTGCCAACATTCAGGAACTGATCCCTCTGCTGGAACAGGTAATGAAGATGGGCAGAAAGCTGCTGGTTATCGCAGAAGACGTGGAAGGCGAAGCTCTGGCAACTCTGGTACTGAACAAGCTGAGAGGTATCGTGGATGTTGTTGCTGTTAAGGCTCCTGGCTACGGCGAAAGAAGAAAGGCTATGCTGGAAGACATCGCAGTTCTGACCGGTGCAACCGTACTGTCCGCAGACCTGGGCTACGAACTGAAGGAAGCTACAGCTGACATGCTAGGTACTGCAGCATCCGTAAAGGTTGACAAGGACACCACCGTTATCGTTGGCGGCGGCGGTCTGAAGGCTGACGTACAGGCAAGAGTACAGAGCATCAGAAAGCAGATCGAAGAAACCACTTCCGACTTTGACAGAGAAAAGCTGCAGGAAAGACTGGCTAAGCTGTCCGGCGGCGTAGCAGTAGTTAAGGTTGGTGCTGCAACTGAAACTGAGCTGAAGGAAAAGAAGCTGAGAATTGAAGACGCACTGAATGCAACTAAGGCTGCAGTAGAAGAAGGTATCGTATCCGGCGGCGGCGTAGCTCTGGTAAACACCATCCCTGCAGTAGCTGCATACGTGGAAACTCTGACCGGCGACGTGAAGACCGGTGCTGCAATCATCAAGAGAGCACTGGAAGAACCAGTTCGTCAGATTGCAGAAAACGCAGGCCTGGAAGGCAGCGTAGTTGTAGCAGCAGTTAAGAACAGCCCAGTAGGCGTAGGCTTCAACGCTGCAACTGAAGAATACGTAAACATGATCGAAGCTGGTATCGTAGACCCTGCAAAGGTAACCAGATCCGCACTGCAGAACGCATCTTCTGCTTCCGCAATGCTGCTGACTACCGAAGCCGGCATCGTAGACATCAAGGAAGAAACTCCAGCTATGCCAATGGGCAACCCAGGCATGGGCATGATGTAATATCATAAAAGAAATCGAAGACTCCGAGAAACCCTCGGGGTCTTTTTTCATGCGTTTGGCGCCGGGCTGTCGCTCGCTGAGCGGCGGTAACGGCTGTTGCACGCTTAGTGCCGTGAAAACATGCCTCGTAGAGTGCAGACGTCGATGCTTTGCACGCTTACCCCGCAAAACATCTTGTTCGAGAGTGCAGATTATCGTCTGCTGATTGTGTTTTGCACGCTTTTTCGCGGACGGATGGGGTGTTTAGCGTGCCGGAACTCATTGGACCTCCCCGGAATTGCAGGAGATAAATGGAAGTTTGCACGCTAAACACCCTCAGGAGAGTATGTTTGGCGTGCGGCGTGATGATTTGAAAGAAAAATAATTAAGCCGGACAGCAAGGTTCGACAGATTTTGACAGGAAAGGGTGGTAAAATGTGGAAAAACAAAAGGGGGCAATTATCATGCGAGGATTCGAAGCAGCAATCAAACAGGACATGGAATTGGAGAAAAGGATGATAACGTTGATCCGGCAGGAAATGAAAGGACTGCCGTCAGGCAGACTGAAACAGGGGGCCAACGGTCGGTCAGTGTACGAAAATCAGACACACAGTATTCCGCCAAATGGGAAGCGGGCCAGAGAAATTGCCAGAAGGAATCTGCTGGAACGCAAGCTGAAAATTATTGAAGAAAACCTGAAGGTACAGGAGCAGCTCCGGCAGAGGTATCGGTCCTACCGCGACGACAGGGTGCTGGAAGGGATGAAACCTGTGTATCGAAAAATTATCGAAGCAGCCTGGGAGCGGTCAGCCCGCCATCGGCAGGACGCCAGAATCGCTGCTCAGCAGCAGGCCATCACCAGCGGCGCAGCATATCATGCCGAACACCTGAAACATAAAAACATGAAAGGCGAAATCAACCGGTCTAAATCCGAAATCATCGTAGGTAATGTATATGACAGCCTGAAAATCCCTTACTCATATGAAGAAAGAATCTACTGGCCCCAGGATGCACCGCCGGAAGCCTGGGCCATCAAGCGGCAGCTGAACATCCCCGACTACTATGTTCCCGACTTCACCTGCACACTGCCTGACGGTACGAAGAAACACCACGAGCACCTGGGCAGGATGGATGATCCCACATACATGGAAAACTGGAAAAAGAAAATGATCCTTTACTTTTGGGCCGGCGTCATCCCGGGAAAGAACCTGATCATCACGGCCGACGACCGATACGGCGGCATTGACCAGCAGGAGATTATGCGGCTCCTGCTGAGTGAACTGGGAGAGCTGGTGGGAATGGGGAAATAGAACGTTTTTGTGTATGCGCCATTCAGCAAAATCTCCATTCCACGGTGTCGAAACCTGTCGATAAATGGATATCTATTCGTATTGCTGTAAGCCGGTACCGGCATATATAATGAAAATGCAAAGGGAAACGGAGGTGAAACAGAAGAGTATAAAAAGGAGATTTAAAATGAATAATAGCGATATTACGTTACGTAATCATAAAGACACGGTATTTCGTCTGATCTTCAACAATAAAGAGAAGATGGTAGAACTATATAATGCACTCTACGATACCAATTATCCGCCGGGGACACCGGTGGACATCAACACCATCGAGGATGCACTGTACCTGAACGATAAGAACGACATATCTTTTACTATCGCCAACACCTACCTTGTAATAACAGAACATCAGTCCACTATCAACCCGAACATGCCGCTGCGGGATCTGTGGTATATCGCGGAAATTTACAAGAAAATGGTGGATTCCAAAGCTGTGTTTAAAGATACTCTGGTGAAGCTGCCAAGGCCAACCTTCGTGGTAATGTACAACGGCAGGGATCCACTCCCGCCGGAAAGCCAGCTGGAACTTTCAGATTGTTTCCTGGGCGATGGAGAAAGTCTTTTAAATCTCAGCGTAATCGTGTATAATGTGAATGAAGGAGCAGGCTGCAGTCTGCTTGCGAAGAGCCCGACGCTGTACCAGTACAGCCAGCTTATAAGCCTGGTACGTGAGTATTGGAGCCGGGGGCCTATTACACATCACGAACGCCAGCAGATTTATAATATCTGCATGGAGAAAGGAATCCTGGTGGACTTTATGAAGGAACATGGGAAGACAATCGTCGATATGCTCAGTGTGGAATTTACAGAAGCAGAGATACAGCAGCTGTTCGAAGAAAATGGATTCGAACGCGGGCTTAAGTTAGGCCGCGAAGAAGGCATGGAGAAAGGCCGCGAAGAAGCGATGGAACGCGTAAACAAATTGAATTTACTTCTGAAAGATGCTGGCCGCATGGACGACTTATTCCGTTCCATGGAGGATCCCGCCTATCAGCAGCAGCTCCTGGAAGAATTCGGACTGTAACCGCCCCTGACCACGATACCATCGAAAAACTGTAACAATAGAACTGACCACGGCCCGCCACCCGGCGGGCCTTTCCTTTTATATGGGACCTGGCTGCTGCCACATTATGGCCGGACCTGTGTGTGATCTAAGCAAAATCTCTCCTCCAGGCTCTTTCGCCATCAAAAGACGCCCCCCGTGCATCCCGGTTTCAAAAATAAAAGAAAAAACTTAAAAATAATTAAAAAGGGAAAACGTTGGAATTTCAACGGTTACATGGAAAGTACATATTTTTTTGAAAAAAAAGGTCAGATGACAAAGTAAATTCTAGTTTGCCTAAGTAATTTCTGGGCAAGTTGCAGCTTTGTAAAGTCGAAATAATCTTAATACAAAAAATCATCCTGAAAAGGATGATTTTTTGATTGCGATAGTGTAATATCGACAGTA
>JAZNKW010000015.1:0-55419 GCA_045578745.1 Anaerovoracaceae bacterium | reverse complement strand
GTGCTTGTAAGCTCTGCACTTTTCACGAACCTTGTCTTCGTCCATCAGGTACAGCGGAGTGCCATACTTCTTTGCCAGTTCTACAGTGTTCTGGCCTGCAAAATACAGAATACCGTCTTTAGCGGTAATATTGTCACATACGAATTCTCTCATTGTAACGCCCTTTCTTTTTACATAAATTTATATTTAATTTAAACATTAAACAACTTCAGGATACAATCCCTTTACAATCATAAAGCAAAAAGTGTGCCAATTATTTTTATCCGTTTATTATGCCCATATATCCCACAAAACATAAAAAAGCACCGCCATTCTTTCTTCGCAGTGCTTTTTTCCGTCCATAGCTTTCCGTATTTCAGGAAAGCTATTTTTTTAATTAATAGCGGATATTATATTTTTTCAGCTTTTCATAGAAAACGGTTTTGGACATATCCAGTTCAGTCATAGCCTTGTTTTTATCCCCGTTATATTTCAGAAGCGTCATTTCCAGAATACGCTCTTCCTCCTTGGCCAGCATTTCTTTCATGGTTGTAGGAATAGAGCCCTTACCGATTTTCAGATGTTCTGAGTAAATAATATTGGTGTCACAGAGAGTAATCGCGCGCTCGATGGCATTTTCCAGTTCACGGACATTACCAGGCCAGTTATATGCAATCATCTTCTGCAGTGCTTCTCCGGAGAACTGTTTCTGTTCCAGACCATAATTATCGCAGAGATCTTTCAGGATATGATTAATCAGCAGATACAGGTCTCCCTTACGTTCGCGGATCGGAGGAATGTCAATCGGGAACACGTTGATTCTGTAGAACAGGTCCTGGCGGAACCGTCCCATAGCAACTTCCTCTTCCAGATTCTTATTGGTTGCAGCAATTACACGCACATCCACCTTGACCGGTTTGGATGAACCGACACGGTAAATAATCTTGTTCTGCAGCACATGAAGAAGCTTTACCTGAATATCCATCGGAATTTCCCCGATTTCGTCCAGGAAAATAGTACCCTTGTTGGCCGCTTCGAAAAAGCCCACCTTACCGTCAGATTTTGCACCGGTAAAGGCACCTCCAACATAGCCGAACAGTTCACTTTCAAACAGGCTCGGAGCAATGGCATTACAATTTACTTCCACAAACGGAGCATTGGGATTTCCCAGGCGGTGAATTTCACGGGCCAGTTTGGATTTACCTGTACCGCTTTCACCAGTTATAATAACATTGAACTTACTCTGAGAAGCCTTCCAGCCCAAATATTTGATTTCTCTGGTCTTACTGCTCTTACCGGCATAACCCTGGAATGCTTCTTCAGGATAGTCGCGTTCGCTCCCTGTTTCTTCATCTTCATGCGCTTCCATCTGACGGATAATTTCATTTCGTTCATTAAGCAGATTTTCCAGATGCTGTGTGTCACGGATAATAAGGAAAGCCCCCGTCAGTTCCTGTTTTTCTTCCAGATTTACGGCAAAACCTTCAGCCTCCTGATACCAGTCCGGTGCCTGCTTTCCACTCCATGGCACAACGTTGCAGATTAAAGGTCGTTTATTAAGCTCATACAGCTGATTGGATACCTGCGCACGCTTACCAGCCAAAATGGATTCAATACACTCAGACAGCGGAGACTCATCAAATAACTCCAGGAACTTTCGTCCTGTTACGTCAATATCACGGTTTCCTCCCGTCTTTTCTGCCCATGGATTTTCACGGAGCAGATAACCGATTTCTTCCTTTCTGACACCGTAACCCTTCTCCTGAAAGAACTTGACATCTCCGGTACTGCTGTCAATCACGACCATGTTTCCCACAGAATTCAGAAATTCCATCTTGAACACATAGTCATTGACCTGAATGGTGTTTTCATGTTTTTCGTTATTCACTTCCGCTGTAATATGAAAACCGAAATAGTTTACATCCAGCTTCAGCGGCGTATTCATATAATGACCATGAATATATTTGTACTGCGGTTCAATTTTCTTATTTTTGTAAACCCCTACAGCAACCAGCATATCACCATCCCGGATATCCTTATCGTTGATATTCAGCAGTTCCAAATCTTTTCCGGTCAGCTGGCCGTCATCATCCCCCAGCTTGTTGTCAGCAATAACAACGATGTCACCTTCCTCAATCCGTCCGGCTTCATGATGTTCCTGCGTATCAAAAACAATCCCGGTAATCTCCTTGGCCCGTCGGTTGCAGTGCTGAATTACCATATCGGAATCCAGGAACATAATTCCCTGATTCATGCTGTCCATCAATAATTCAATTACATGATAACCGTTTTTTGTCATAACTGTTTCTCCCTTAAAGGTCAGATTCCGTTTTCTTCCGCCAGAGCCAGAGTGGTTCTGCGGATGAAGTGTTCAAATTCATGCATCGCTGTATTTTCCCCATTATATGCAAAACATGCCACAAACGGTTTTTTCGCAAACACAATGCCTACATCGTTGGCGATGGTGGATGTATCACCGGTTTTATGTGCCACAACCACATCCGGCGGCAGCATGCCGCACATTTTATGTTCTACCTGCTGCTGGGACAGAATATTTTCCAGCCAGCCATCCAGTTCCTCACTGACCAGTTCACGCTTGTACATCTTTTCCAGCAGAATACCAATTTCTTCAGGTACCATGCAATTATCCGGTCCCTCAGAATAGTATTCTCTGTAGAAACGGGTTCCTGTCAGCCCCATACCATCAAAACGAGGATGAGTAACCTCCCTGCCGCCCACATAACGGAACAGCGCATTGGTTGCAGTATTGTCACTGACAGAAATCATCATCTTACCCAGAGACTCCACATCCAGAGTCACGTCACCGGTCATATGCTGAACGGTACCGCATCCCTCAACCTTCTGTGCTTCAGTAATGGTAACCATATCGCGGAAGCTCTTTTTTCCATCGCGGATATCTTCCAGAATCAGCACCATCAGCGGAAGCTTGGTTACACTTGCCGCCTTAAACACATCTTTTTCATTAAAGCCCCAGGTCTCACCTGTAGCCAGATTTTTATAGTATAAACCCGCATGGCCTTCCATCTCTCTCATTTCGGCCAGAATACGTTCTTTCAGTTCCATTTTTATTGTCCTTTCTTCAGCATCTGATCTGTTCTCACTAACGCACAAGAACCACAGCCACATCATTGACATTGGTTCCTGTCGGACCCGTTATAATCAGTCCGCCGGAAGCCTGCAATGCATGATAAGCATCATTTTCAGCAAGTACCTCATCTATGGTTCTTCCGTCCTTTTTCAGAACAGCTGCTGCAGTATTTCCATCTGCATAGCCGCCTGCTGCATCTGTCGGTCCGTCCGTTCCATCGGATCCCACAGAAAAAACAGCCACATTATCAAGCCCGGCAATTTCTGCTGCTGCGGCCAGTGCCAGTTCCTGATTCCGTCCGCCCTTTCCTGTCCCGGTCAGTTTTACTACGGTTTCACCGCCGGCGATAAAGGCTTTCGCCGCACCGCCTGCACTGTTGGTTCTTCCAATCCAACCCAGAAAGCTTCCGGCTTCTTTCGCCTGGCAGGCCAGTCTGTCCGTAAGAATCACAGGTTCGTATCCAAGTTCTGCCGCCGTTTCTGCGGCTGCGTGACAGAGCTGCTTTACGCTGCCTGTCACCATAGTGGTCACATTATGCAGTTCTTTCGGTGTTTCCACACTGAGACATTTTTCGGTTTCTTCAGAAATCTTTATACCGTATTTATGTATTACATTCCACGCCTGACTGCAGGTGGAACTGTCCGGATATGCAGGTCCTGATGCTATCATATCCAGTGGATCACCGATAATATCAGAAAGAATTACAGAATATACATGTGCTGGTGCACAGAGCTGGGCAAACTTTCCGCCTTTTACTGCAGAAATACGTTTGCGCACCGTATTGATTTCCGTAATTTCAGCCCCACATGCCAGCAGCTGGCGGGTAATGGACTCCAGTTCCTCAGGAGAAACCAGAGGCTTTTCAAAAAGTGCAGACCCTCCGCCTGATACCAGAAACAGGACCGCATCCTCTTCTGTAAGACCGCCTACTGCTTCCAGTGCAGCACCGGTTCCAAGGAAGGAGTTTTCGTCCGGTACCGGATGTCCCGCCTCGAAGCAGCGCACTCCCGGAATATCACCAGTCACATGTCCGTATTTGGTTACAACCACGCCGTCCGAAATCCCTGATCCAAGATATTTTGCTGCGACAGATGCCATCTGCCAGGCCGCCTTTCCGCAGGCAACGAGAACCATACGGCCCGCCGGCAGAACCGGCACGATTTCATCCAGTGCTTTTCTCACTGCCGTATCGGGAAGCGCCGCCTGTATGGAAGCTGCGATTATTTTCTGTGCATCATCATAGAGCCCTGCCATAGAGCGTACCTCCTTTAGAGTCCGTGGAACTCTCTCGCCTGTTCGCAGTCTTTTACAATCTGCGCAGACAGTTCTTCCACGCTGCTGAATTTTGCTTCTTCACGGGTCATCTTCAGGAATTCAATCTGAATATGCTTTCCGTAAAGTTCTTTGTTAAAATCGAAGATATGGGTTTCCATATTCTTCTGGAAATCACCGATGGTTGGCTTTACACCCACATTGGTGATGCTGTTGTACTTATGTCCGTTGTAATAACAGTTGGTAATATATACACCGTTTGGAGGTGTCACCATGTTTTCGTCAATCATGATGTTGGAAGTAGGGAATCCGATAGTTCTTCCCAACCGGTTTCCAACTACAACCTCACCGCCGATGCTGTACTTTCTTCCCAGATATTTCTCACATTCTTCCATATCACCAGAACGAATCAGGCTGCGGATCAGTGTGGAACTTACCACATCGCCATCGATGGTTACAGGTTCCATTTCATTTACATTGAAACCCTTCACCAGTCCTCTCTGACGGAGAATATGAGGATTTCCTGCCGCTTTGTATCCAAAATGATAATTGAATCCGCAGAAGGCTTCTCTCAGATTCATCTTTTCCACCAGCAGGTCATCGATGAAACTCATGGGATTCATACATGCCACTTCACGGGTAAATTCCACATTGAACAGGTAGTCCACTCCCAGCTTTTCGATGAGAGCCGCTTTTTCTTCCTGATAAATAATATTCTTTACCACGGTTTCCCCTGCGAACAGGTTCTTTGGGTGATTGGAGAACGTAAAAACAGCACTGTGAATTCCCAGTTCATGGGCTTTTTCTACAGCTTTGGCAATGAGAGTCTGGTGCCCCACATGAACTCCGTCAAAATTTCCCAGCGCTATGCAGCAGGGAGGGATATTCTTAATATCAGCCAGATTATTTATCACTATCATAACCAGGCCCCCTGAAAAATACTTTGTCTGCTACCAGCTTTTTGTATTTGAAGTTGTAGAATGCTACGCCCAGATACTGGCGGTTCGTGCCATCTTCCTCTTCCATGAAGAGATTCCATGCTCTGCGATATTCCTCGCGGATTGGCATTTCCGGCTCTTTCTTTTCATATTCAGGACGCGCTTCAATTCTGCAGTCCTTCAGTGCAATATGCCAGCCGTCCACAAACTTTTTACCCAGGTCCGGATTTACCACTGCAGTTCCGAAGTGGATCAGCGGATATTCCTGCGGAAGCAGCACAGAGTCAAACCAGCCATCCGGCAGTTCCACTTCCGGTTCCCCTTCTTCCGCTTCTTCCGGCAGTCCTGCTGCCAATCTGGCTTCTTTCACTGCCGCGTCCTTCATAGCCTGCAGCTGTTCCAGAGTCACCGTTTCTTCAATGACAAAACGTCCGCTGCCAAGACGCACCAGACCTGTCATCACTGCACCGGTGCCCAGAGCGATGCCCACATCCTGACAGATGGTGCGGATGTATGTTCCCTTGGAGCATTCTACAGTGTAGATAATCTCCAGCTTCTCCATATCGATGGATTCGATGTTCAGGCTGCGGATGAAGATTTTGCGGGTCTTTACATCCACTTCCTGCCCTGCACGGGCATATTCGTACAGACGGCGTCCTTCTACACGGACTGCGCTGTACATAGGAGGTTTCTGGTCAATATGACCGATAAACGGTTCGAAGGCCGCACGGATTGCTTCTTCTGTCACTCCTGCAGTATCGAACTCTTCAATTACTTCGCCCCAGATATCCTGGGTATCCGTATTTTTTCCGAGAATCATGGTACAGCGGTACTTCTTGAAGTCCAGGTCCAGATACTCGGTAATTCGCGTTGCACTTCCCAAACAAACAGGAAGCACCCCGGTCGCCATAGGGTCCAGGGTGCCTGTATGTCCGATTTTCTTCATGCCAAGAATGCGGCGCAGTTTTCCAACTACGTCATGGGAAGTCATTTTCTGCGGTTTATTTATGTTAATGATTCCGTCTCTTACCATGCTTAATCATTCCTTGTTATTTAATTCATTTTATTCGTGATACATCTGCAAAGAACGCTCTACTGCCTGACGAATCAGAGGAAGCCCTTCTTCCAGCGGAAGCTTCAGACTGCATCCGGCTGCTTTGGTGTGGCCGCCGCCGCCGAATTCTTCTGCAATGACAGCTACATTTCCCCAGCTTTTTGCCCGGAGAGAAAGTTTCAGCTTTTCCGTATCTTCCTTCACCAGAACTGCAATTTCCACACCTTCGATAGAGCGCAGTTTATCCACGATGCCTTCCGTCTCATCCATTCCCGCTCCGGTCTGTTTCAGCATATCCTGAGTCACAACTGCCATGGCAGCCTTTCCCCCTGCAAAACATTCCATAGCGGCCACTGCCGCACTGTGGAGCAGAATCCGTTCCTGACGAACGCTTTCGTAAATTTCCTGGCTGACTCTCCGCACATCCACACCCAGATCATAAAGCTCTGCAGCAATTTCATGACACTGACGGGTAGTGTTGGAATACTGGAAATTACCTGTATCTGTAGTAATCGCAGCAAAAATTGCATCCGCAATTTCTCCGTCCATGCGGAAGTCCGTGCAGTCTTCCATTTCCTTCAGCAGATAATAAATCAGCTGACCGGTGGCTGCAACTTCCGGATCCACGTAATTGTAATCGCAGAACGGCACCGTAGTACGGTGGTGGTCAATACAGATGCTGGTCTTCCCTGCCAGGAACTTCTCTTTCCGCTTCAGGAAACGGCTGAAATCGCCGCAGTCCAGGCACAGGGAAACATCCACATGCTCCAGAATGTTCTGGTCATGGGTACAGTAACCTCTGTCCAGGAACAGCAGATTCCGCGGAATTTCATCCTCTATTAAAATGTAACTGGATTTACCCAGATCTCTCAGTGCACGGCAGAGAGCCACGGCAGATCCCAGAGCATCCCCGTCCATATTGACGTGAGGATAAATGAGCACACTGCCTGAGGCTAAAAGCTTATCACTGATTTCACGGAAAGAATTGTTCTGTTTCATCATTTTGAATTATTCTTCGTCTTCTGTATCAATATCTTCTTCATCGCTCTGGTAATTTTCAATTCCCAGACCTGCGATAACTTCAGAAATATGTCTGCCATATTCCAGTGCTTCATCGATTTTGAAAATCAGTTCCGGAATGCGGCGAACCTTAATGTGTCTGCTGATTTCACGCTTGAACAGACCCTTGGCACTGTTCAGACCTGCCAGCACTTCTGCAGCTTCTGCAGCTTTTTCTTCCGGATCCTTGCTGAATCCCAGAATGGAAACATAGCAGGTAGCAAAGCTGCCGTCATTGGTCACATCCACACCGGAAATACTGATCATGGCACCGGACAGTCTTGGGTCCTTTACACCACTGATCAGCATTTCGCTGACAATCTTGCGGATTTCTTCGCCCAGACGGCCCTGTCTATAACCTTTACCCATTCACTTTTCCTTTCCTGCCGGCGCCGCCGGCCCATTTCAGGTTGAACGTTAAATTGCGAGTTTTCGGCAGTCACTGCTGCAGCGGCCGGTTAAGCCGCACAGATGGGCAGCAGGAATGAAGCACTGTCTGAGTCCATGTGGACGAGTTTGCTTCATTCCCTGCACAGCAAGCGGCGTATCGATGCCGCTGCCAGTGCCGAGGACTTCGAGCAATTTACTTGCGTTCAATCTCTACCATATGGAAGCATTCGATGATGTCGCCTTCCTTGATATCGTTGTAGCTTTCGATACCCAGACCACATTCGTAACCCTGATTTACTTCCTTTGTATCGTCCTTGAAACGCTTCAGGGAAGAAACCTTACCTTCGTGGATTACGATACCATCACGAACCAGTCTGATTTCTGCGTTACGTACCATCTTGCCTTCCAGTACATAAGTACCTGCAATGATACCAACACCAGGAACCTTGAAGGTGCTGCGGACTTCTGCCTTACCCAGAACTTCTTCCTTGAATTCAGGATCCAGCATACCCTTCATAGCAGCTTCCACATCATTGATGATGTCGTAGATTACTCTGTACAGTCTGATTTCGATGTTTTCACGGTCAGCCATAGTCTGTACAGCAGTTGTAGGACGTACGTTGAAGCCGATGATGATGGAACCGGTTGTAGCCGCCAGTGTTACGTCGGATTCATTTACAGTACCTACGCCCGTATGAATAATCTTAACTCTTACATTTTCATTCTTCATCTTTTCCAGAGAAGCTACGATTGCACCAACGGAACCGTTTACGTCACCCTTGATGATCAGGTTCAGATCCTTGGTTTCACCTTCCTGAATCTGGCTGAACAGCTGTTCCAGAGTGGTTGCAGCATTTCTTGCCAGGATTTCTTCTCTCAGCTTCATCTTTCTGTTTTCAGCGATTTCCTTCGCTACCTTATCGTCCTTCACAGCGTTGAACATGTCACCCGCTTCAGGAACTTCGGACAGACCCAGGATTTCTACTGCAGTAGCAGGGCCAGCCTTCTTGATAGTGTCGCCCTTATAGTTTGTCATCAGACGGATACGGCCGTAGCTGGTACCAACTACAATGCTCTGGCCGCTCTTCAGAGTACCGTTGTCAACCAGCAGAGTTGCTACAGGACCCTTGTTCTTATCCAGTCTTGCTTCGATTACGGAACCGGTAGCCAGTCTGTTTGGATTTGCCTTCAGTTCCAGCATTTCTGCCTGAAGCAGAATCATTTCCAGCAGGGTTACGATACCTTCGCCCTTCTTTGCGGAAACCGGAACTGCGATAGTTTCTCCACCGTAATCTTCCACTACGATACCATGGTTCATCAGGTCCATCTTAACTCTTTCAGGGTCCGCAGTCGGCTTGTCGCACTTGTTGATTGCAACGATGATTGGAACGCCTGCAGCCTTTGCATGGCTGATGGATTCGATAGTCTGAGGCTTAACGGAGTCGTCAGCTGCAACTACCAGGACCGCGATGTCGGTTACGTGTGCACCACGGGCACGCATTGCAGTAAATGCTTCGTGACCCGGAGTATCCAGGAATACGATCTTCTGACCGTTGATATTAACTTCGGACGCACCGATATGCTGTGTAATACCGCCAGCTTCGGATACTGTCACGTTTGTTCTTCTGATTGCGTCCAGCAGGGAAGTCTTACCGTGGTCTACGTGACCCATTACGGTAATGATTGGAGGACGAGGCTTCAGGTCTTCTTCCTTATCTTCATATACTTCCAGACCTTCTTCTTCCTCTTCTTCTTCTACCTTGCCTACTGCCACACTGATCTTCAGTTCATCTGCCAGAATCATTACAGTGTCTTCGTCAATGTTCTGGTTGATGTTGGCCATAATACCCATCTTCATCAGAGCCATAATGACCTGAGTGGTGGAGATGCCCACCTGTTCACAAAAACCAGCTACAGTGATAGGAACTGTAACTACGGTTGTACCTTCTGGTAATGGTTCCATTTCTTCTACCTCTTCTACTGCAGGCTTTGGTTTGTTATGCTTCTTTGGCTTAGCCTGCTTTTCCAGGGATCTTTCCTGGATTTTCTGCTTATTCTTCTTGCCGCCGTTTTCCAGCTTAGCAAACTTATCTCTTTCCTTGTCGTGAGCTGCCAGTCTTTCCGGCTTACGTGCTACTGGCTTTGTTTCCAGCTTTGGCTTGTCTGCCGGTCTTTCTGCTCTCTGTGGGCGGTCACCCTGCGGACGTCCGTCACGCTGTGGTCTGTCGCCCTGCGGACGTTCACCACGCTGTGGTCTGTCGCCCTGCGGTCTGTCTCCGCGGTATGGTCTGTCGCCCTGCGGACGGTCACCACGCTGTGGTCTGTCACCCTGCGGTCTGTCTCCGCGGTATGGTCTGTCTCCCTGCGGTCTGTCCTGACGTGCAGGTCTTGCAGGAGCATCAGCCTTCTTTTCTGCTGCAGGAGCCTTTACTTCTTCAACCGGCTTTGTTTCCACTGCCTTCACTTCAGGCTGCTTCACTTCTGCTGCAGGAATCTTAATTTCTACTGTTTCTTCCTTTACCTGGCCTCTTTCTGCCACTTCCTTAGATACCACAGGCTTGCCCATTGGCGGTCTGTGACGATTTTCCAGGTCCTTGTTTACAACAGGCTTACCCATCGGTGGTCTCTGAGTAGGTCTGTCGTTGACAGCAGATGCAGTTTTTGTCTGCTGCTTCTTTGTATTTCTCTGCGGAATTACCGCAGCTTTCACCGTTACACGCGGCTGTTCGTCCTGATGGCTATCCGCCTTCTTAGGAGCGGCTTTTACAATTTTAGTTTCCTTATTGTCTGTTGCCATTCGAACACCTCCTTACTTAACTGATTGAATATGATCAATCCCATCTGAAATTACTTTTGCAAAATTGTCATCGGTAATGCCGTAAATGCCTTTATCAACGTTACCGGTTATCTGGGACAGCTGCTCTCTGGAGCCGAAGATTTTGTAGGGAACACGATGTTTCTCTGCGGCCGACACCATCTTCTTCACGGAGTTCTCCGAAATATCTTCCGTCAGAATGAGCAGTCTGATTCTTCTCTTTTCCATCATATAGATGCATGTGTTGTAGCCGGTCACCAGTTTTCTGGCTTTCGCCGCAAAACCGAAATAGCTGAGTACTTTATTCTCCATCAGTCAGTTCCTCCAGCTGGCGGAAAATTTCTGCCTTCATTTCTGCACTCACCGGCATGTCGAAGTTCCGTTCAATTGCCTTTCGCTTGTCGGCCTTCTGCCAGCAGTCTCTGCTGTCTTTGCAGAGATATACGCCTCTGCCCTTGGCGCGGCCTGCAGGGTCCAGTGTCAGCTGACCTTCATAACCCGCAATACGGATCAGAAACTGCTTTTCTCTGGACTGCATACAACCGATGCATCTTCTCATTGGAATCTTCCGTTCTTTCAAGGTTTATTCCTCCTCGATTTCAACAATTTCAGGCATATCTGCTTCAGCAGCCTTCATTGCTTCATACTGAGAGTGGCTCTTGATATCAATCTTCCAGCCGGAAACCTTAGCAGCCAGACGTACGTTCTGACCTTCCTTACCGATTGCCAGAGACAGCTGGTAGTCAGGAACAACTACAGTTGCAGTCTTTTCACCGTCTTCTGCCACGATAACCTGTTCCACCTTAGCAGGGGACAGTACGTTTGCAATCAGAACTTCCGGATCTTCGCTCCAGGTGATGATATCAATCTTTTCGCCATTCAGTTCGTCTACGATAGCCTGAACTCTGGCACCTCTTGTACCTACGCATGCACCAACAGGGTCTACGTTTTCGAATTCAGTGTAAACAGCCATCTTTGTTCTGGAACCTGCTTCTCTTGCGATACCCTTGATTTCTACAGTACCGTCTTCGATTTCAGGAACTTCCAGTTCAAACAGACGCTTAACCAGACCAGGATGGGAACGGGACAGGAATACCTGAGGACCCTTGGTGGTCTTCTTTACATCCATGATGTAAACTTTCAGTCTGTCATTAATCTTATATGTTTCGCCTGGTACCTGTTCAGTTCCAGCCAGAATACCTTCTGTTCTGCCAATGCTTACGAACATGGTATCGTTGCTGATTCTCTGTACCTGACCGGTCATGATTTCGCCCTGACGGGTGATAAAGTTGTCGAAAATCATTCCTCTTTCCGCTTCACGGATTCTCTGAACCACTACCTGCTTTGCAGTCTGTGCAGCGATTCTGCCGAAGTCTCTTGGTGTAACCTGGTATTCCACAGCATCACCAACTTCATAGCGGTAGTCGATTTCACGTGCTTCTTCGATAGTAATCTGCGTCATGTCATCGTAGAAATCATCTTCTTCCACGATTTCCATACGCATGAAAACATCGATATCACCGGTTTCACGGTCAATGTTTACATGTACATTCTGAGAAGTACCATAGTTCTTCTTATATGCGGAAACCAGCGCAGATTCAATGGCTTCAATCAGCACATCCTTGGAAATCTGCTTTTCCTTCTCCAGGTCTGCAATAGCCTGAATAAATTCCTTGTTCATTTCTTCTATAACCTCCTTAGAACACGACAGCCAGGCGGGTCTTCGCAACCTGGGCTCTGTCAAACTGCATTTCCTTTTCCTTTTCGTCTTTAATTACGATTTTATCATCAACCAGACCAACCAGAATTCCCTGGTATGCCTTGCTTCCGTCTACTGCCTTATACAGGCTCAGATCCACAAGACGTCCTGCAAAGCGCTCATAATCGCTGTCCTTCAGCAGTGCACGGTCCAGTCCCGGAGAAGATACTTCCAGGTAATAATTCTGTTCGATCGGATCCAGGCGGTCCAGTTCTTCGCTTAAGAAGCGGCTTACCTTCTCGCAGTCATCAGTTGAAACATATTCTTCTTCCTGCCCCTGCTTTTTATCAATATAAACTCTCAGAAACCAGTCGCGGCCTTCCTTCAGGAATTCGACATTGTATAATTCCAGTCCGTTTTCTTCCAGAAACGCAGCTGTGATTTCTTCAATCAGGGCAGTTACCTTTACTTTTGCCATAAGTACCTCCTTTAACCCGAATAAAATTGAAAGAGTGGGCTTTACCCACTCTTTCACCTTACCATCTAAACTTTGTATACATTAATAATAGCATAATAATTATAAGAATGCAAGAGAATTATTATATTAGATGAAGAAAAAAATACAGTATAAAAACAATTATTAAAGAGCACACAGTACAGCAAATAGACTTGTCCGTAAAACGCCTAACCCGTTTACAAATTTCCAGGTTCCAATTATAATACAGACATTCCAGGAATTTTGTAAGATATCTACAGTTGAATCGCATATTGATTGTGTGTTTGCAATAAATTTTTAAGATAAAACGAAAGAGGTTATTATGAGTTACGTAAAAGAAATATATGAAAAAGTAGTTGCCGAAAATCCTGCCGAGCCGGAGTTCCACCAGGCGGTAAAAGAGGTTTTGGAATCACTGGAACCGGTAATCGAAAAAAATGAAGAAGAATACCGTCAGCTTGCCATTCTGGAACGTATGGTAGAACCGGAACGTATCATTTCTTTCCGAGTTCCATGGATTGATGACAAGGGAAATATTCAGATTAACAAAGGCTACCGTATTCAGTTCAGCAGCGCCATCGGCCCATATAAAGGAGGTCTCCGCTTCCACCCTACCGTAAACCAGAGCATTCTCAAGTTCCTGGGTTTCGAACAGGTATTTAAGAATTCCCTGACCGGCCTTCCGATTGGCGGCGGCAAAGGCGGTGCAAATTTTGACCCGAAGGGAAAATCCGACCGTGAAATCATGTCCTTCTGTCAGAGTTACATGACTGAACTTTATAAATACATCGGTGCTGACCAGGACGTTCCTGCCGGTGATATCGGTGTAGGCAGCCGTGAAATCGGTTTCCTGTATGGGCAGTATAAAAGAATGACCGGCCGCTATGAAGGTGTGCTTACCGGTAAAGGCCTTTCCTACGGCGGTTCTCAGACCCGCCGTCAGGCTACCGGTTACGGGCTGGTATATATTCTGGAAGAAATGCTGGCTGCCGCGGGCAAGTCCATCGAAAATCAGAAGATTATCGTATCCGGATCCGGTAACGTAGCCATCTATGCCGCTGAAAAAGCAATGGAAGAAGGCGGAATCGTCATCGCCATGAGCGACTCTGCAGGATATATTTATGACCCTGCCGGCATTCAGCTGGATATCATCAAAGATATTAAGGAAGTTAAGCGTGGCAGAATCCATGAATACGCTGACAGAGTTCCAACCGCCTCTTATCACGAAGGAAAAGGAATCTGGTCTGTTCCTTGCGACATCGCGCTTCCTTGTGCCACCCAGAATGAACTTCATCTGGCCGATGCTCAGATGCTGGCAGCAAACGGATGCTATGCAGTTGCTGAAGGCGCTAACATGCCGACCACTCTGGATGCAACAGACTTCTTCCTCAAATCCGGCATCCTCTTCATGCCGGGCAAAGCAGCCAACGCCGGCGGTGTAGCAACCTCCGCACTTGAAATGAGCCAGAACAGCACCCGCCTCTCCTGGAGCTTTGACAAAGTGGATGATAAGCTGAGAGGTATCATGCAAGGTATTTTCGAAAAGGTTGCAGATGCTGCCAAACGCTATAATCTGGAAAACAACTATGTTGCTGGTGCAAACATTGCAGGTTTTGAAAAAGTCGTCGATGCAATGAAAGCACAGGGCCTCGTATAACAGAACACTATAACAGAAAAAAACCAGGACTGCCCTCCTGGTTTTTTTCGTTTTCTATTTAATTTTTCGGTTCCATCCATATATTCAGATCGCAGCCGCCTTCAATTCCTGCGACAGTACCTCTGTCTGTGTACTGCCACATCCAGTAGTCGAACGGCCACTGGGTCATTTCAATATAATGTGCCAGCCAGATTCCTCGGTGTGACAGATTTTCCAGATTTACATCCTCAGTAAACCAGGTAGGATTTCCATAAATCATCGGCTGATAACCATTCTCCTCTATGATCTTGCAGAAGGCATCCGCAATAGCAGTCTTTTCTTCTACGGTCAGATGATTAATCCGCTCAGCTCCATCGATATACTCCATATCGAAAGCAACCGGCCCGTCGATCCGCTTTCCACGAAGTTTCCTCAGCACAAACCGCGCCTCATCCATAGCTTCCTCTTCCGTTACAGCCTGGGAGAAGAAATATACCCCCACGTGAAGACCTGCATCTCTGGCGCCCTTCACGTTCTGCTCATAGAACGGATCCAGATTCATGGCTCCGCTGCTGTATCCCCGGTATCCCAGGCGTACCATGGCAAATTCCACACCATCTGCAGCAACCTGACGCCAGTCCACCTCGTTCTGATAACTGGATACATCCACACAGATGTAGCTGGTCCAGTTCTTATCTTCATAGCAGAGTCTGCCCTTCTCATCCAGGAAAAAGGCTTCCGGGTCATACCGGTTTTCCATCTGCCCTTCTCTCGTCTTCAGTTCTTCCGGCTGGTCAAACCATGCCATCATGACATTTATGAGCACACTAAGCAAAACCATCATTCCAATGGTAATGAAGATCCGTCCTTTTGCGTCCAGTTGAAATTTTCTTTCTTTTTCATTTTTATTGCTCATGGTTTCATTATATCACATGATTGAAAATTTTTCGATAGAAACGTGGATATTTTATCCCAGCTGAAAGATTGCAGAAACTACCGAATTATGGTAAAACTGAAATGGAAAGATTTTGAGGAGGTACCACCTATGAAAGTATACATCAGTGCTGATATTGAAGGCGTAACCAATGTGACAAACTGGGATGAAACCGAGCTTTACCACGATGCCCACGAAGCAGCGAAAAAGCAGATGACACGTGAAGTCGTGGCTGCATGCCGCGGTGCCATTGCTGCCGGAGCCACTGAGATTTTTGTAAAGGACGCCCATGACAGTGCCAGAAACATCATCGCAGAGGAACTTCCGGAAGAAGTCATCCTTATCCGTGGCTGGACAGGAACTCCGGAATCCATGATGGCAGGTCTGGATGAAACCTTTGATGCAGTGATTTATATCGGATACCACAGTGGTGCAAACTACGACGGAAATCCTCTGGCTCATACCATGAATACCCAGAACAACTACTTCAGAATCAACGGCAGAGATGCAGCAGAATTCGACATGAACACTTATGTGGCTGCCTGCCACGGTGTGCCTGCTGTATTCGTCAGCGGCGATAAGCAGCTCTGTGAACATGCAAAGGAACTGGTTCCTGCAATTGAAACCGTTGGAGTAAAATACGGTGTCGGCGGTGCTACTTTCAATATGAATGCAGATAAGGCCTGCCGCCTTATTGAAGAAGGTGTAAAAGCCGGTCTGAAAAAGTGCGAAGAGTGCCGAATCGAAGAACCTGAAACTTACGATGTGGAAATCAGCTTCAAGGAACCAGCAAAAGCATACCGCGCATGCTTCTATCCTGGCGTATATTCAGTGGATGCGCGAACCGTTTCCTACACCGCAGAAGATGCCCTGGAAATGATGACCGTAAAAATGTTCATTCTATAAAACTCTTCATACGAAAAAAGAAACCTTCGCGTTCCGTGAAGGTTTCTTTTATTTCCGTTTTATTTTTTCGAAGAATCAGCTTATCTTGCTGCACGAGCAGTTAATGGTGCCATTAAGCTGAAGCTGCTGGTACATTCCGCCGGTCTGGAATATACAATCTGCTCCTTTCCTTCTCCGGTCTTGTGGTTCCAATATACATACAGTACACCAGCCACAACAGCTACGCCGGCTACATTAGCAGCCAAAACCATCAGGAAAGTTGTCATAAATGAAATCATCGTTACCATCCTCCTTATCAATAGTTACTTTAATATTTTCAGCAATAGTTTCATACAGAGTTTTGTTTGCTGCGTGCAGATAGAACAGCGGTGCACCCAGGAAGATAATACCACCCAGAATATTACCGATGGTTACCGGCAGCAGATTAGTAAAGAAATAATTCTGCATATTCAGCTGTGCCAGCTGTTCTGCAGTAAATCCATATGTTTCCATGGCAAGTTCCACATAATGCGGATTGTCCAGTGCCAGCATGCCGGCTGTAATATAATACATATTAGCTACACAGTGTTCAAAACCAGCTGTAACAAAGAGCATGATTACGAAGAAACATGCCATCAGCTTGCCGGTTACATCCTTTGCACACATCGCCATCAGTACTGCCGCACACACCAGAATATTACACAGAATACCGGATACGACACCCTTGGTAAATGTCAATCCTACTTTACCGGCTGCAACCTTAATAGTGTAAGCTCCCAGCATTCCTGCAGTATAGTCCAGCTGTCCGCTGAGGTATACCATGACTGCCATGAGAGTCGCTCCTAAAAAGTTACCGAAAATAACTACAACGAGGAGTTTGATGATGGACTTGGATTTCTGCTTGCCGTCAAATACGCTGATTGCAGCCAGGCAGTCACCGGTAAACAGTTCCGCACCCAGCAGAATAACCATCATCAGACCAACCGGGAATACAACTGCCGCTGCCAGTCTTGCCAGACCTACGTCTGGAATGGTATGTGCCGCTACACTGCTGGCAGACGCCCCCAGTGCAATCATCATACCAGCCAGAATCGCCTTACCTACCAGACGGCCTGATGTCATCTGCACCTTGGCCATACAGCCCGTTATATATTTATTAAGTACTTCCTGAATTGTTAAACAACTTTCCACTACGATATCTTCTCCTTAAAATTACTTACTTATATAATAAAGTATATTACTTCTTTAAACATACATATTTTAACAGACTCCGAACCAAGCAGGTAATATAAAAAAAGAGAGCTGCCATATATTTTTATATATAGCAGCTGTGTTCCTATTCGTACTTGGCGGACGCTACATCCACCTTTGCTTCATATATTTTTTTCTGGAACAGTTTATCGAATGCCCCAAGCTTGTAATCCTGACGGTAAATCAGTACATCCTTATATCGGTTATCCTGGTCCGCACAGATGCGCTGCACCAGCCCGTTCTTTTCCAGAACTGACTCCGGAATCGGCGATACCCACATATAGGTGGTAGGTACATTGGTAAGAAGGTCAAACTGACTTCCTCGTTCATAGACATAAATAGTCTTTTCCGGCTTTGCACCTGCCCTTATGTTCTTGTGATCCAGTTCACGGTGGTTTTCAATGTCCGCATGGGTAATCTTGATATAATCCTGCAGATCTTCTGCATAGATTTTTTCTTTTCTGGCCAGATGATGTTCCTGCGACATAACCAGAACATACTCAAACTCCCAAAGCGTTTCAGATTCAAGCTTGTTGTTTTTCAGACGGCTGTAAAACACGCCCTCATCCTCCACATTATAACGGATAATCCCCATATTGTATCCGCGGTCTGCCACGTTGGAGATGGTCCGAAGCGTGTTGGTCTCGTTAACCGTCACATCCAGTCCCGATTCAATAGGCAGTTCCCCCACAAACGCCGTTACACCGCTGGCAATATAGCTTCCTCGTGGAATGGAAATCTTAAACAGCGTACGCTCCGCATCAGTTCTTCGAGACAGCTTTTCGATTTCTGCAATGTGTTCCACCATCTTTCTGGCATGGAAAAGAAACTCATTGCCTCTTTCCGTAACGGTTACACCGCTGGAAGTACGCTTAAAAATACTGTAACCCAACTCATGTTCCAGATCTTTCACTGCCTTGCTCAGATTAGGCTGCGCCATAAACAGATTCTGTGCGGCCTGGGAAATAGATCCCGCTTTTTCAATTTCCAGCACATATTTCAGATAAAGTGTATTCATACTCTGCTCTCCGTCCCGTGATATCTATATGCAAATTCATATATTTACTATATATTATCACAGAGGTCCACGAATTACCATAGGTGATTTTCAGTTTGTCATATTATTTTATATATGGATTTCCACTCTGCTTCCGCCGGTCTTTTCTCTGCGGACAGTCACCTGACGGTCAATCTTCTCCTTCAGTTCGCTGACATGGGAAATGATGCCCACCAGACGGTTGCCTTCACTCAAACCTGCCAGCGTACTGATGGCCTGTCGGAGAGATTCTTCGTCCAGGGAACCAAAACCTTCATCCACAAACAGGGTATCCAGACGGATTCCTCCGGCAGAAGACTGGACTTCATCGGAAAGTCCCAGTGCCAGAGACAGAGATGCCTTAAAGGATTCACCGCCGGACAGTGTCTTAACACTTCTCTGTGTCCCGTTATAATGATCGATGACATCCAGTTCCAGACCGCTCTGGCTCCGGTTGTTTTCGGCCACCTGACGGCGCACCAGTTCGTACTGCCCGCCTGTCATGGAAAGAAGTCTTCTGTTTGCCCTTATAATAATCCGGTCGAAGTAGGTCATCTGAATATAAGTTTCCAGCATGATTTTTTCTTTGCCGGCGATATTTCCGTTGGCTGTATTGGAAAGAGCCTTCACCCAGGTCCACCGTTCTTCCAGCTCAGCAAGCTGCCCTGCTGTCTTTTCGATATTCACTTTAACAGTCTCATTGGTTGTAATCCGAGTCCGGGCCTTCTGAAGCTGAGCCTGCAAAATCTCTTTTTCCGCATTTGCGTCTCTTCTTCTGCCTTCTTCCACTTCCACACTGTACTGCTGTGCGCCCTCAAGCTGACTCTTCAGCTGCGCAATTCTTCCCTCTGCCTCAGTCAGTGCATTCTGACAGCTGTGGAAATTCTTTTCCGCATCTTCCAGTTCCTTTCGGAGGGATTCGATATACTGCTGAAGTTCGCTCTGTACCTGCAGTGCTTCTCTGCGGGCTGCGTGAGGAAGATTTGATTCCAGCTCCGCAGTCTGTTTTTTCAATGCCTCCCGATGAGACTTTGCTGCTGCCAGCTGCTGTCTGCATTCGGAAAGTTCTTTCTGCAGGCTGGCTGCCAGCTGCTCTCCTTCAGACAGCTGCTTTTCCAGAGTCTGCTTTTTCTGCAGATTTTCTTCTTCCATTTGAAGCTGTGCTTCTGTATCTTTTATCTGCTGATTGATTTCCTTCTGCTGAGACTTTATCTTTTCAGCCAGATTTTCTGTTTCAGAACTTCCCAGCAGCAGTTCTGCGCTCTGTCTCAGGTTCTGAAGCTGGGTATCCACGGTACCTTTCAGCTGGCTTGCAGCTTTGCTTGCTTCTGCTGCATTGTCTGCGGCCTCTTCCATTTCTTTTTTTGCAGCTTCCAGCTGCGCCTCTGTCGGAGCCTCGGCAGAAGCTTCCGCAGGATGAGGATGTTCATGAGAACCACATACCGGACAAGGTTTCCCTTCTTCAAGAGTCTGCGCCAGAATACCTGCCTGCTCACTGAGGAAAGCACGGTTCATCTTAGCGTACTTTTCCTGTGTCAAATCCGCTATGCGCTGGTATGCTGTATATGCGGTCTGCAGCTTTCTCAGTTCTTCGCAGTTATCATCATATGCTGCAGAAAGTCTGCCCAGTTCCTTAACCTGATTCAGCTTCTGCTGCAGCATATCCTTTTCATGAAGAAGAATCTGTCTCTGCTCTCCTGCAGATTCCAGCAGCTTTAATGCTTCTTTTCTTTCTGTCTGAAGCCGGGTTTTATGCTCCAGTTCAGATTCTGTCCGGACTGCATGTTCTTCCCCTTCACTGCACTGTTTCTCTGCAGCTTTCAGTTCAGTCTGCAGAGCATTCAACTGTTCATACTGCGGCAGCATGGATTCCAGTAAGGTAAGTTCCCGCTCCGCACTTTCTCTGCGCAGCTGCCGTTCTTTTACGATAAAAAGCTGTGCATCGGCCGCTGCCAGTGCATCCTGCTTTTCCAGTCTGGTATGTTCTGCCTGCTCAAGCTGTTTGGCTGCAGCTTCCAGTTCTCTGGCTTTTCCAAGCCGTTCACTGATTTCTGCCAGTTCAGTTTCCTTCACGGAGAGTTTCGCGCTAAGGTCATTTTCTGTCTGCTGGTCCTCTTTCAGAATCATATCCAGAAGTTCCATCACATCAGTAAGAGGAAGCTGGCCTCTTCTGGCTTTTTCTGCGTTTTCAGACATTGGACTGTCTGCGCTGCAGACAATACCGCTGATGTACTGCTTCACACTGCTTCCTGCAGCTTCGCACTGGCGTCCCAGGCTGCCGGACTCCGCTTTCAGTCTGTCCTGCAGTTCCTGATAATATCCTGTTTTAAAGATTTCCCGGAAAATACCCTGGCGCTCCTTCGTATCTGCCAGCAGCAGCTTCAGGAAATCGCCCTGGGCAATCATGGCAATCTGAGAGAACTGTCTCCGGTCCACACCCAGAATTTCTTTTATCTTCTGATTTACATCCTTCAATTTGGCAATTACGCTGCCGTCCGGCATAATCAGCTGCCCGTCCGCCTTCTGAAGTGTCATTCCCTCACCGCGCTTGGCAGGACGTTCGTACTCCGGATTGCGTTTTACGGTATACTGCTTTCCGCCATAGGCAAAAGTCAGTTCCACTTCCGTCGGAGTGTCCGAGCTTGCGTATTTTGAGCGGAGCATACTGGCTTCCCTGCTGCTTCCGCTGGCCTCACCGAACAGCGCAAAAGTGATGGCATCGAAAATGGTGGTTTTGCCGGCACCAGTATCACCTGTAATCAGATACAGGCCGCTGTTTCCCAGCTGGTTCATATCCAGTTCCACACGGCCCGCATAAGGACCGAATGCAGAAATGTTCAATTGAATCGGTCTCATGCGTCACCCTCCCAAATCTTTTCAATCAGCTGGCTCATCAGTTCACACTGCTGGCTGCTCATTTCCTGGTTATTCTGTATCTGATAAAACTCGCCGAATAAGTCCAGCGGACTTCTGTGCTCCACATCATCCGCCAGGGTCAGACTCTGGCTGGCTCTGGTTCTGGCATTGTCGTAATCCAGCTTCATCAGGTTCGGATAAATGATACGCAGCTTGCCCACTGCATCCGGTACATCTTCCTCATCGGTCAGTGTGATGTGAAGATAATCATCGGTTCTTGTCCCCAGATAGTAATCTCTGGAGGTCAGTTCCAGATAAGTGCCGCGGATTTCTCTCAAATCATGTTTTGGAATCAGCGGAACAGTGCGGATCTGAAGCTCACCGCAGGCACCTTCCCCTGTTTTCGCGCCCAGTTCCACCACGGTTACTGATTTTTCATGACTTGCTTCAGAGAAGGAATACTTCAGCGGCGTGCCGCAGTAGCGGATTCGTTTGCTTTCCATATTCTGCGGACGGTGAATGTGCCCAAGGGCCACATAGTCAAAACCATCAAAAACTGTTCCGTCCACGTTATCGGATCCTCCCACAGACAGTTCTTCTGACTCAGAGCGTCCTGCCCCCGTCACAAACTGATGTGTAATCAGTACATTCCGCTGGCTGAAATCTGCATTCATAGCATCCACGGCCACTTTCATGGCATCGGTATAGCTTTCGATTTCCGCATCCGGATAAAATCTGCGCACATGAGCCGGCTTCAGGAACGGCAGCATCCAAAAGTATACCGGACCATATTCATCATTCAGTATTACCGGCTCCGTCATACCGCCGTAAACCGGAGACATATGAATACCGCTGGCATCCATAAGTTTTGCTCCGAAGGCCATACGCTCCGCAGAGTCGTGGTTACCGCTGATGGCCAGCACCTGCAGTTTCCGCTCCGCCAGATTGCAGAGGAATCGATCAAAGAGCTGCACCGCTTCAGCAGAAGGCACCGGTTTATCGTAAATATCGCCGGCCAGAATCACGCCGTCCGGATGTTCCCCGTCAATTATTTTCAAAATCTCATCCAGAATATACTTCTGGTCATCTATCATGCTGAACTCATTCACCCGTTTTCCCAGGTGAAGGTCCGATAAATGTATCAGCTTCATAGGCTGCCCCTTTCATTATATATACATTTATGTAAGTGCTTTAATGGTCTGCAGCTGGCTTGCAGTCTGGTACTTCAGCTGCCAGCATGCCTGGCTGTATTCCGGCCAGCGCTGTGCAGTGGTTTCAAATAGCGGATAGAAATGTTCCTCCGTCTCGCTCACATACCGCTGCAGTTTTTCGTCCTTCATGCCCAGTGCCAGAAAGGCTACGTTATGACAGCGGTCCAGAAGTTTCACCATGGATGCCAGTCGGTTTTCGGAAATTGCTCTGTAATATGCTTTTTCTGCCGCTTCGTCAGCCTTGCTTCCGGTACGTGTTACAAGACATACTGCCTTCCGTACTGACTCACTTACCTGCAGTTCTTCAGGCAAAACACCGCAGTCCTCACAGACATCATGAAGCAGCACTGCCGCGAGCAGATCATCTTCCGCGACACCCAGGCTGATGGCCTGACATGCCATATAAAGCGGATGGCTGATATATGGGACGCCCTCCGGACCTTTGCGGGTCTGACCATCATGTTTTTTCGCAGCAAAATCCAGAGCCCACAGAGTCTGCTTCAGTCCTCTGCTTTCCGCATAGTCCCACACACGGCTCATCAGTTCAATTTCATGAAATACCCGTTCTGTCGATGCAGTCATATCCTGTCCTCCGATTATTCTTCTTCCAGCTTCGTGCGGTACACTTCTTCCAGATTGGTCCAGAATTCCTTCGGCAGATCCAGTGCCTTTTCCAGCTTGGCCGCAGTTGCATCAGTCAGACGGACTTCTCCGGCAATCAGCTTCTGCACATGGTTTTTAGAAACACCCATCTCTGCTGCCAGTTCCGTTTCAGTCATCTTCTTCAGTTTCATCTGCTTTACAACAACCGCACCTGGTGTTGTGATATTTTCATTCTTTTTCATAGATTCAGTCTCCCTTCAATTGATAATCTTATTATAACATGATTTTCATATTATTTCACTATCCTCTTACGCATCTTGAATCTGCCGCAGAAACATGGTATAGTTTTCATATCAAACAGAAGGAGAATTATATGAATTCGAAATACATAAAGATTGGAATTACAGCATTTCTGCCACTTCTGGCACTTGCTGTGAATCCGCTGGGACTGGCTGCTGTCCAGAACTTTCTCTTTGCAGCCATCGTTCTTGGCATTTCACTGTGGGCTACTGAGCTTGCAGACCGAACTCTGGTTTCCGTGGCACTGCTGGTGATTTTCGTCGTCACCTCATCATATGTAAATGTCACCCTGACCAGAATCTTCAGTTTCCCGCTGTCAGCCAACTTCCTCACCATTGTTTCCTCCTTCCTGCTCTCTGCAGGTGTAGTGAACTCCGGTGTGGCTAAGAAACTGGCAAACGACTTCCTGAACCGGTTCTGCAGCAATCTGACACACCTGGTAATCGCAGCCTGCCTGCTGAATGCTCTGCTGGCAGCCGTGATTCCGCAGCCGGTTCCCCGCATTACCCTGCTGGGGTCCATCTACTTCGTACTGCTGCGTGATCAGAACGTAACTGCAGAGCAGAAGAAGGCTGTCCTCTTCAGTGTCTTTGTAACAGCCACCACTACAGCCATGATCCTGAAAAACGGTGACGTGGTACTGAATGCGGCGGCACTTTCCATTAATAACGTGGACATGACCCAGACACAGTGGCTCCGTTACATGACAATCCCAACCATTGCAGCTTCCGTACTGCTGGTTGCAGTCTATATACTCTATCAGCGAAAACACCTGAATGCCAAACTGGTGATGGACCGTTCCAAGTCCGAACCAATGACCCGTCAGGGCCGCATCACCTGCGTGCTCATGCTGGTGATTGTAGCACTGTGGGTAACAGAAAGTGTACACGGCATTTCTCAGGCATACGTTTCTCTGGCTGGTGTAGTCATCATGTTCCTTCTGGGCATACTGAAAACACCGGACCTGAAGTCTGTCAAAATCGGACTCCTGCTGTTCCTGACCGCCGAATTCGCCCTTGGAAACGTGCTGGCCGACAGCGGCATCGCAGCCTCTATTTCAGAGATTTTGCTGAGAATCATGCCGGCATCCGACAACGTGTATCTGCCGCTGCTTCTTCTGACACTGAGTATTTACGTACTGCACACACTCTTTGGCGGTGCCATGGGTGCACTTGCAGTATCACTGCCAATTGTAAATGCCCTCTGGGGCGGCGTGCTTGGGCCTGAAGTCATTTCTCTGACTGCCCTGGTTCTGGTAACCTGCCACTACGTATTCCCATATAACCAGATGACCATCCTGGTGGGATACGGCCAGAAATACTACGAATTCCGTGACGTTATGCGGTTTGCCGTGGTGCTGACTGTTGTTGTAACCATTATGATCTTCGGTATCTACCTGCCATGGTGGAAACTTACCGGATTTATTTAAACTCTGCTGGAGGTATATTCTATGATTCTGTTTTTTGAACGGCGTATCAAATCCTGGACATCTCAGTTCAACGTATACAAAGAAGATGGCAATGTATTCTGCCAGATCTGCGGTAAGATTTCCGCTGCAGGAAAATTCCTGGTACTGGATGAAGATGGCAATCAGATGGGCGAAATCAGCGAAACACTGCTGTCTGTTCCGAGCCGCTTCCGTCTGATTAAAGACGGAAAAGTACATGCCACTGTAAAGAAAGGCGGTTTTCTCCGCTCCGGCTATACAGCCGACAATGGCTGGTCAGTGGAAGACAAAACGAAAGAGTGGAACTGGACTATCCGAAAAGAAGACGGTTCCGAAGCAGCACGACTGTCCCGTGTCCTGCCTGATGCATCCGGGCTCAACGGAGTGGTCATCGCAGACGATGTGGATCCCCTGCTCGCTGTTATGATGATTGTGGCTGTTGACGCAGAACGCTGCGAAAAACTTTCTGCCAAAATACGCAGAGACTAAGGAGGAATCCAAATGAAACTGGTTTTAAAAGAAAAAATCGTAAGCTGGTTCGACAGCTTTAATATCTATGATGAGTCCGGCAATATTTACTTCAAGGTCAGAGGCAAACTGGCCTGGGGCCACAAGTTTGTCATTTACGATGCTGCCGGAAATGAAGTTGGCAAAGTCCGTGAACGGATTATCGATCTGATGCCTCATTTCGACCTGTACAAGGGCGGCGATAAAGTGGGAACCATCAGCAAGAAAATCACCCTTCTCAAGCCGAAATTCAAGGTCGATTTCAACGGCTGGGATGTAAAAGGCGATGTAATGGCCTGGAACTACTCCGTACATGACAAGAGCGGCCGCGAAACTGCCAGAGTCTACAAGAAGCTGCTTCGTCTGCTGGAAACTTACGTTATTGAAGTTCCGGATGAAGACGACGCCCTGGACGCAGCCATGGTTGTCCTTGCCATCGCCGCTGAAAAATGCTCTCAGCAGCACAAGGAAGAAAAGCGTGAAGAAAAAGCTCTGAAGGCGCAAGCCAAGGCCTCTCAGATGAAATAAAATAAGCTGGCCATCGTGCCAGCTCATTTTTTTACTTTAAAATTCAGCTTTATGCCAGTGCGCAGACTTCTGTCATGCATGCCACCAGTGCTTCTGCCTTCTGTGCAAAATCCCCTTCATTGCACTCAACCAGCAGTTCGCGGTCTTCGGTCAGCTGAACGCCGTGCTTCGCAGCTGCAGCCTGAACAGCCTGCCAGCCTGCACCGCCTTCTGCCATATCCAGACCAGTACCTTCCAGATCCTGCACCATCAGACCATCATCAGTCATATAAGATGTGCCATCCTTACGGTTCACCAGGTACGCTTCCATGGCATCCCCATGGCGGTCCTCTGCCTTAAATTCCACACGCGCTGTGTGATCATAGAGCACATACACCTTTACATTTTCCTTCACCCATTCGGATGCAGCCTTAGACTGAATTGTATATAAGTTCATGGTAATCCTCCCTGTTTCGCATAAAAATCATATACCTGATTATACTGCAAAACTCACAGAAATACAATCACTTACCAAACCCAGATATTCAGTACCATGGCACATACTAAAACGGATAATGCGTATTCAGTCATCTTGATCATCTTATCTAACATCTCATTACCTCCCGGCCAAAGCCCCTTCTCATCTATATGTTGTAGGTTATTATCTATTTAACCTATATATACCACAATTAGAAGTATACAAGCATATATTTGATAATAATTATCATTTTATTTTCTATCCCTGAAGCAATCCCCTTGATCCCTTCTGTGATTATATTATTGCATAAGGGGTGTCCTATAAACTTCCCACTGGAAAAGAGTCCGGCTTTCGTGTATACTGAATATATTCCTGTTTTAATACCCAAGGAGAACACTGTAATGAACGAAAATATTAAGAATAAATTGCTGAAGCTGAACTTACTGATTTTCATCGGTGCCATGGCGTGCCTGGTATTCTACGATTACCACGGCGGTCTCTGGCTGAAGGGTGTGACCAGCCTCTGGTTCTGTGCACTTGGCACGGTCAACCTGGTACACGCGCAGAAAGCCGGTATGAAGAAACGCAGCATCCTCTATATCATGGAGGCCGCACTGGTTATGGGCGCCTGTGCTGATGTACTGCTGGGCATCGAATTCATGGTTGGCGTAGCCTTATTTGCTCTGGGTCATGTAATCTACATGGCGGCCTTTTTCACCATGGAAAAGCCTCGAAAAAAGGACCTGCTCTATATCCTGCCGCTGGCTGTCTTTGCCATATTCTGCGTGACCGGCACCCCATTCATTCAGGTGGAAGACCCGTTCATGGAAAAGATGCTGCTGGCCTACGCGGTTATCATTTCCTGCATGACCGGAAAGGCCCTTTCCAATCTGCAGCTCAGCCGTAAGACATCCCGCAGAATCATCGCTGTAGCCGGAGTGCTTTTCCTCTTCTCCGACCTGATGCTTGCGGTGGACATGTTCGGGGAGGCCAGCCGCCTGACCTGGGTTCTCTGTTCCTACACCTACTGGCCGGCACAGAATCTTCTGGCACACTCCATGTACCATATCGCAAACGAATCCAAAGAAAAATAAGCATAATAAAAGGACATCCGCAGATGTCCTTTTTCTTTTCTATTTATACTGTGCAATCGTTGCTTCCGCAAGCCTGATCTGCTCATCGATTACACGCTGCGGGCTGATGATGCGGATTTTGCCGTTAAAATTCATGAGCCATGTCAGGAACACCGGGCTGACTGAGACTTTGACCGCAATCTCAAAATGCTCCGAATCCACCGGGTACAGAACAGCATCCTGTCCGAAACGGTCAATCATAGCATCCGCTAAATCATTGGTGCAGCGCAGGGTTACCTGCTCATCCTGACCATGATACATGCCGAAGGTTTTTCGGGAATAAATCCCCATATCGAAGTTCTTAAAGTGATCAGCTCCTTCTCTGCGTTCACTCAGAATCTGCGTATGTGACATACGGTCCACACGGTAGTGGCGGATGCTCTGGGTTTCACTGTCAAAAGCGACCATATAGTAGTTCTCATCGTCCCACATGAGCGCCCACGGGCTTACCCTGTAAATTTTGCCGTTATGCTGAGCCTCCCGTTCCTTCTTTACATTCCACTTCACATACTGGAATGAAATCTGACGTTCCTGTGAAATAGCCATGTGCAACATATCCACGGTATAAATGGTTGTGCTCGGTGTTTTAATACGATTGGTCACATGAACCTGACGGGACAGCTGATTTGCCTGACGAACACTGGTCAGCCCCTTGATTTTGTCAATCAGCTCTGTTGTCTGTGACTGGGTCATGAAACGGGAAGACTGTACCGCATCCACCAGCAGCTTCAGTTCCGCCAGTTCGAAATCCCGGCTCGCCAGGTAATACTCGGTTCTGCCTCCTTCTGTCCGCTTGGCCACATCCATATCCATCTGTTCCCGCAAAGCTTCTATGTCATCGTAGATGCTCTTCCGCTCCGCTTTCACGTCGTAGAGTGCCAGCTGCTCAATCAGCTCCGGCATGGTCAGACCATGCTCCTCGTCTGTTTTTTCCTGCAAAATCTTCGCAAGGTACATCAGTTTCAGTTTCTGGTTGGATGATTTTGCCATGGGTTATCTCCTCTCACTCAGTTCACGCAGTTTTAAAAATACAGGGCTTTCGGTCACTGGAACCGTATCCACACAGTGGAATCCTTTGTCCGCTCCCTGCCACTGCAGCAGGACGAAATATTCGTCGAAAATTGTCGAAATATATGTTTCAAGGCCCGGCACTACCTCATTGCGATAGGCCATGGCATTAGTAAAATCATAATTTAAGGCCATTTCCAGTTCTTTTAAGCCTTCCTCAAAGGTAATCTCCACACTGTCCGGTGCATCGAAAAACATCTCATAACCGTGGAACAGAAGCAGGTGCTTCTCTGTTTCCAGATTATTCAGGAAGTACTTCACATCCCGCTTAATGACCTCCACATCCTTCATTCCGGAATACTCCTGCCCGAATCCAAGGCTGTCCAGAGCCTTCAGATCCTCCAGGTCAAACATACGCAGCGCAGCATGAAGACGTGTAGCGAAATTCTGGCGGATTTCATCATCATGGAACCAGTCCAGCTGATCATTCTCCTGCGGATAATACAGTACCCGTTCCCAGCTTTTGCGCTTCAGCTCGGAATTACTGAGAATCAGCTTCAGATCGATACCGTAATCGCCGGAAATGCAGTCACACTCACCGAAATGCTCACTGACCGGATGGAAGAACGGAATATACCCTACCTTCTCCATAAACCACGGGGAGGCGTTGATAAACTCCAGTATATAGTTTTCGTAATTGTCATCCTCCACATTGGGAACGAAGTTCTTAATGACCAGTTCCGGCGGCAGAGAAGACTCATGAAGGTATGCTTCGTACATTGTTTTCCCCTTAAATTACTCTACTGTCCCAATTATAACCCAGCTGGATATAAAATGCAATGGTTGGTAAGATGTCGTTCCCGGTCGGATTTTGTTGGAATTTAGTGGAAATTTCCACTTGAAAACAATGCTTGCGCATAATATCATATTTTTACATATTCTTCTATTTTTTACTGTTTATATTCATTTGACAAATACTTTTATATTTGTTATTATTGATTTACGAAAGGATTTTTCATGAAGAGCTATTCATCAAGAGAAATTATTCGCATACTATTATCAGATGGCTGGTACGAAGTAAACGTAGTTGGCAGCCATCATCAATTCAAGCACCCGGTAAAAAAGGCCGTGTTACCATCAAGCACCCGGACAGAGATATCCCTCTCCAGACGCTGAAAAGTATCGAACGGCAGTCCGGACTGCATTTTGATTAGAAGGAGGTTCGAGCCATGAAGAAGCCCGACCGTTATTATTACCCTGCAGTATTCACTTTTGAACCCGGTCAGGAAATCGCTGTAGTATTTCCGGATCTGGACTGTGCCACCAGCGGAATTGACGAAAATGATGCCTTTCTCTCCGCCAGAGAGCTTTTGGGCTGTGTACTTTTCGGATTAGAGGAAGACGGTGAAAAAATTCCTGCACCAACGCCCGTCTCCGAAATTATCACAGAGGCCAACGAATTCGCCGCTCTCATCGACGTTTACATGCCGTCTATCCGCATGGCAGAAAATAACCGGTCCGTCAACCGCACTGTAACCCTGCCTGCATGGCTGAACGCTTTAGCCCTGGAACATAATGTGAACTTCTCACAGGTGCTTCAGGAAGCTTTAAAAAATCTCTTAAAAGAACAGGTACATGCACAAATCTAAATAAACAGAGCCGGCTGCAAACGCAAGCCGGCTCTTTTCTTATCTATTCAGTTTCGTACATTTCCTCCAGCCAGTCTACATCTTCTTCAGATAAAGCCTCTCTGTCCACATTACACACGTAACATGCGCTTTCCAGGGTGTCCTCGAAGGTATCGCACTTATACAGGGGCATGCAGGCTGCAAGACGCATCAGCATGTCCCGGTGTTCATCGGGCTCTTCTTCAAAAACGAGTTCGTAAGGATCCGGGCCCTCATCATATCCACCAATGCCGAAGGGGCCTCCGGTTCCTCCCATAAAAAGATCAAACATTATGCGTCCTCCTCACTGCCTTCCGCAGGCTCTTCCGGTGTCATTTCCAGACCTTCCTTTACATCTGCCACGGTCAGCAGACGCAGTTCTTCATCGGTGATGTCCATGTCGGTGGCCAGACGGGTAGCCTGACAGTTGATAACTTTTTCAAAGATATTGCGGACGGTACGGCCATTACCGAAGTTTTCATCACGGGTGTCGTACATGTCATTGAACACAGCCAGAAGCAGTTCTTCCGCCTCCGCTTCTGTTTCGTAGCCGTTGCTCTTGCAGCGGATCCGGAAAATCTCCATCATCTCTTCCCCAGTGTAGTCCGGGAAGTGAATGTATTTATTGAATCTGGACTTAAGTCCAGGGTTGGAATCGATAAACTTTTCCATCAGGTCATCATAACCTGCCACGATGACAATCAGCTCATCGCGGTGGTCTTCCATGGCCTTCAGGATAGTCGCGATACATTCTTTGCCGTAAGTATCGTTGTCACTTTCCACCAGTGCATAAGCCTCGTCGATGAAAAGCACGCCGCCGATGGCAGACTGAATCACTTCCTGAGTCTTAATTGCTGTCTGACCCTGATAGCCTGCAATCAGGCCGCTTCTGTCCACTTCCACCAGCTGACCTTCTTTCAGCACGCCGATAGCCTTATACAGCTGAGCCAGCATACGAGCGATGGTGGTTTTGCCGGTACCTGGATTGCCGGAGAATACCATATGGTAAGACAGGTCCGATGCCTTCATGCCACGCTCAGTACGCAGCTTGCAGACGCGGATGAAGTTCATCATGGTGCGGATGTCCTTCTTCACCGCTTTCAGACCCACCAGCTCGTCCATTTCCGCCAGCAGTTCCTCCAGTGTCGGTTCCGGCTCCTGCTCCGCATTGGCTTCCGCGTTAGCAGTCTTCACTTCTTCCGCCTTCGCTTCTTCTTTCGCTTCTGCAGGCTTTACATCTGCGGTCTTCACTTCCGCAGTCTTGCCCGCTGCGTCCATCATGTCCACCAGGCTCGGCGCTGCTGCACCACCCGCAAAATCTCCAAGCCCTTCGAAACTGCCCAGTCCGGACTTGGTCATCTTATCGATCAGTTCCAGGGTTTCCGCCAGGGTGTCGTTTAACGTCTTACTCATATCACCTGCTGCAGCATCGATTTTGTCAAGTTCGGAGGCAGTGTCGCGGCTGCGGCCTGCAGCGCCCATGAGGGCGTCGGAGAGTTCAAAGATGGAAGTGTCCAGCTTATCATATTCTTTCTTTAAATAGTCAATTATTTTTTCCATATCGTTACCTCATCCACTGGCGAATTCTCTGCCGTACTTCTTCGGCTGTACCGGAAACTTCCTCGTGAAGGATGTCATGCCGGCCGCCCAGATAAAACTCTGTTTCCACAGAAGTCAATCCCGCCTTTTTCATCATCTTTTCCACCTGCAGCGGGCCTTTGGCGAAATCTCCTACCGGATCTTCCTGTCCGGATAAAAGCAGTACCGGCAGGTCCTTCTGCCATCCCTTGTATGCATCCGCTGCACCAGTTGACTTCATCAGCCCCAGGAGCTGCAGGAAAAGCCCTGCGGAAATATTTTGACGGGTCAGCGGATCTGCCAGATAGGCATCCAGCTGCGCCTCATCTGCGCAAAGCCAGTCGGCTTCCGTGCGGTTCGGCGCAAACTTCTGATTGTATGTCTCAAAGGAAAGCTTCTTTACCAGCGGCGTAGTTCCTTCGAATCCGGCTTTTTTCAGCTGGGTTTTCACCACAGTCATTACACCGCTCAGCACCATGGAAGGCTGCCAGCCGGTACCCATGATAATTGCTCCAGCCAGTCCTTCACTGTGCTTTTCCAGATAAGCTCTCAGCAGAAATGACCCAAGAGAAAATCCCAGCATGATATGAGGAAGTCCCCCAAACCGTTCAGACAGCAGCTGACGGAACTGGTGAATGTCCTCCATGGAACGCTCTGCATCGCCCTCTGCAAAGGCTGCAATTTCCGGATTTCCCGGGTTGTGTCCATGGCCCCGCAGGTCAAAACCTGCCACCATGATTCCCTCTTCTGTGAGAGTCTCAGCCAGTTTTTCATACCGTCCCATATGCTCGGTCATGCCGTGTATCACCTGCAAAATCTTCTTCGGCTCCTGATCCGGCATCCAGACCGATGCGTGCAGCTCACAGCCGCCTGCGCCGGTAAACGTAAATGTATCTTTTCTCATGGTAATTCACCTGCTTTCTAAGGGTATTATAGCAAATCCTGCAGGAAAAATCACCAAGAAAAAAAGAGCCGGCCTAAGCCAGCTCATATCCGTAACCACACATTTCATTACAGCCGCCCCACCGCTGAGATTCGATACCGCGGGTGAAGCTTAAGTTCTGCAGGACCTTCACCATGTACAGGGAACGTGTCAGTGAATTCTTCACAGCACGAGGCTTCATGCCCAGCACCATCATGGCATAATTCAGATCAGCCTGACGGTGACCGCTTACCTGCTCTTCGAAAATCTCACGGCCGTCGAAAATCTCCGGCATCCAGTCCAGATTCAGTCCGTTTTCGGAGATGAGGTATTCCAGCAGCCAGATATCATCCTGTCCCCAGGTCACCAGCGGCGCATCCCCGCACCAGAGGCGGAACTTTTCCATGGCATCGGTCATATCCATCGGATCTGCCTGCTCCGGCTTCATCTGGAATGTATCCAGTACATCCAGCTTCTCATCCACACGCGCCGCCCCAATCTGCATTACCTTTCCGTTCATGCGGTTTCCTTCAAGATTTAAAACGATATATTCCATGGTGCACCTCCTCTTTCTGATACCGGAGCTCCGCGGCTCCTTCTGATGGTATCATTATTACATAAGAGGTGTCCTATAAACTTCCCAGTAAATAAAAATGCCGCTCCGGATTGCGTTCCGAAACGGCATAATTTCTTGTATTAAATTCCAAATTCTTCAAACAGCTGTGCCTGAAATGCTGCATCGGATGCAGATTTTACGAGATCGTCAATTCGATCTTCTTCCGTCAGCTTCTGAATGAGTGTATTCAGCCGCTTCCTTTCATCAGCAGCCCCCTTCTCATACCCGTCCTCTCTGGACATTTCCATAGCCTCTTCCTGCGTGATTTCGAAGTGCAATATATCAATGATACTTCTTCCGTGTTTTTCCATCAGTTCCACCAGAATCCCTTTCTCCAGGCAGATTTCCACAATCTCCTGCATAACCCGATTCGTTACCGGGCCTTTTGCCTGATAGCTTCTCACGAGGGAAACCAGCTGACTGTACTGTGCCAACGTCGGAGACTTCTCCAGAAGGCCGCAGCCCGCCCCCTCATTGACATTATACACCATCACGGACAGATTTAAAAGAGATTCTCCTTCACCGAGGAAACAATCCGAAAGTTCCAGTTTTGTCACCGGCGGCAGAGGCGTAAGCCCATTATACAGCACGATAAATGTAGGACGCGGAAGTCTGACCAGCCGTTCTTTGTATACGGCATCCGGATCAAACATCCCCTTCCAGATTTCCGTGATATACAGCAGATCCCGCAGCGGCATATTGGGATTGACCGTGGACTGGTGCTCCGACAGCACCACATACTTGCCCGCCAGAGTAAATGAAATATCATTCTTCTGAGTTTTATGAAAAACTTCTTCAATGGTATTGATATCAATCTCCGTATCCGGCGGATAGTCCGTATCGAAAATCGCATTGTACAGTTCGATCATCTTCTCCGGCTCACCGAAGACCAGCCGAAAGACGCTGTCCTTATAGTTTCTGTGCAAAATATCCTGCCCACCTGTTTCTGTACTCATACATGTTCTCCTTCCTATAAATGCTAATCTAAAAGTGAGCCACTTCTAACAAAAACGCTCGCTTGAAAGTGAGCCACTTTCGTATTACTCTGAACTTAATTTTAGGTTCAGAGGTGATAAAGGTGGTAATTTCAGTGAACGATTACAAACAAATCAGACAACGCTTCCTAAATGGTGAGAGCCAACGGAGCATTGCTAAATCTATGGGTATCTCCCGTAATACGGTAAAAAAGTATTGTGAGGGAGAATCTGTTCCCTGGGAACGTAAAACTCCTGAACGCCAGGCTTCCGTTCTTACTGAAGATGTGCTTGCTTTCATCGCTTCCTGCCTTGAAGAAGACAACCAGGAAAGTTTGAAAAAACAGCGACATACCGCGAGAAGAATCTATGATCGCCTTGTAGAAGAAAAAGGCTTCGATGGTGGTGAGTCTACAATTAGACGTGCAGTCCATGAAATTAGGGGTAAAATGCCACAGGCATTTATCCCTCTGCAGTTTGATCCGGCAGATGCAATCCAGGTTGACTGGGGTGAAGCCACGGTGTATCTGGATGGTGAAAAGACGGTTGTAAACCTTTTTTGTGCCAGACTGTGTTACAGCTGCCGTCCAATAGTATTGGCCTACAGACGCCAGAACGAAGAAAGCTTCTTGGATGCTTTTGTTACACTTTTCAATGTTCTCGGAGGTACAACTGCAAGAGTTATCTTCGATAATGGTAAAGTGGCTGTTAAAGATGGCTTCGGCGCACACGCCAGAATGCAGGATGGATATTCTGCACTAAGTGCACATTATGGATTTGATGCAATATTCTGTAATCCTGCCGAAGGCCATGAAAAAGGCCTGGTTGAAGGTCTCGTTGGTTGGGCCCGCCGTAACATATGTGTTCCTGTACCAAAGGTATCGAGTATGCAAGAGCTCAACCAGGTTTTCCTGGAAAGATGCCAGCGGTATGAAAGTCATAAAATACGAGGTAAAAAATCATCTGTGGGTGAAATGTTCCGGCAGGAACAGCAGGTGCTGCGCAAGCTGCCTCCGTACATATTTGAGACAGCCAAGTGCATGAATGTACGTGTAAATGCCTTTTCTACCGTTCGCTTTAAAACAAATACATATTCCGTTCCAGTGAAATATGTTGGTCATGAAGTCAGCGTAAAAGGGTATCCGGAAACAGTAAAAATATATTACAAAGGAACACTCATTTCTATCCATGCAAGATTGATGGGTAAAAATCAATGTTCATACCATTTAGCAGATTACATGCCGCTTCTGAAGAAGCGGCCAAGGGCGGTATTTGATGCAGCTCCGGTAAAACAAAACATCCCACCAGAAGTTCTGGAACAGCTGAAAACCCAAAAGAAGCATGATAATGTCATAAATCTTTTAGAACATTTTGCTCTGGAAACAGGAAGCTCAAACCCTGTAATTTCAGACCCTGTGACAGTTCAGCCAGTTGACCTTCATCAATATGATGCCCTCTGCATCGGAAAGGAGGTGAACTAAAATGGATGTTACTTTAGACGAGCAAATTAAACTGTACGCAAAATTACTTAAGGTTCCCACCTTTACGGACTATCATAATATCCAGCGTCATGCCGGACCAAACAGTACATTTAACGAACTTCTGCTTCAGCTGATGCGTACCGAATACGAGCAACGCCAGGAAAACAACAACCGCAGAAGACTCAAGCAAGCCGATTTTCCTTTTACAAAGACAATTGACGAGCTTGACCTTACCCGTTATGATGGACAGATTTCAGAACTGTTTATCAGTGAACTTGCCAGCTGCAGGTTCATTGATGAAAAGAAAAATCTGGTTATGATTGGGAATCCAGGCCGTGGGAAAACCCACATGGCCATTGGCATAGACCTGAAAGCCTGTGCCAACGGTAAAAGCGTTCTGTTCAAGAACGCAGCCTCACTGTCGACGGAACTATCCGAAGCCAAAGATAACTATACCCTTGGCAAACTGGAGAAGAAGATTCAGAAAGTTGACCTTCTGATTATCGACGAAATGGGTTATGTCAGTTTCGACCGTTTTCAGTCTGAGCTGTTATTTAAAGTCATTGCTGACAGAAGTGAGCGCGGAAGCACAATTGTTACTACGAATCTGGCGTTTTCGGAGTGGACAACACTGTTTGAAAACACAGCCATGGTTGCAGCACTGGTAGACCGTCTTACATTCAGATCATATATCCTTGACATGAATGGAGATTCCTACCGGTTGCATCATTCCAGAAACGGTGCTTAGGTGGCTCACTTTCAAATGAGCACAAGTGGCTCAAAATCAAACGAGCACGTGGCTCACTTTCTAGTTGACATTCATACTCCTTCCTGCGTAAAACAACCATACCCTGATTTCCGGAAATGCAGGAATTAAATGTAAGAACATGGTAACACAAACAAATTTTAATTTCAGTACAGTTTACCATTTATTTCGAACTATTTCTCGACAAAACCTGCAGAATTTCAACAGATTCTGACAATCAGCACTCGACTTCGTCTCTTATAGCGGAATCAACTGCATTGAAAAAGGGACTCCCTCAGGAGTCCCCTATTGCTTTCACTAAACTTCCATCCTCGCTGTCAGGCCCTGCGGTTCCACATCCTCGAAACCTTCCAGGTACCAGTCATCCTCGAATTTGATGCGGGTAGTCTTCCAGACACCGTCAATCAGCACCTCCAGTGATGTACCAGACATGATGCTGCCGGACGTATCCCCATCCTCAAGCAAAATCTCAAAACACATTCCGTTCATATCGAAACTCAGTGTACCTTCTAAAATATTACTGAACATATTACTCCTCCACTTCCTCGTATGTGGCCTCGAATATATCCGCACGGCACGGATACTGCTCACCAGCCACTCCTGTAATTATATAGTCACCAGGCTGCGCCGTCAAGTCACCCTCCAAAGTATGTACGACCACCGCCGTCTCCGTCCGGTAAGCCTCGACCACCACAGGCCGCTTTCTGTACTTCTTTACTTCCATAGTAAAATCTCCTCTGCAAGGTATTATACCATAAAAACAGCCTTAGCGCATCTTCCATGGTACTCGAAATTCAGCTTATCAGACACCTTCCCACACCCCATCGTCTTCCTTCAGCTTGTCCACCAGCCCCTGGTCGGCGGGGAGCCAGCGGACGGAGTCCAGGGCGC
This sequence comes from Anaerovoracaceae bacterium, assembly GCA_045578745.1. Taxonomy (GTDB): domain Bacteria; phylum Bacillota; class Clostridia; order Peptostreptococcales; family Anaerovoracaceae; genus RGIG7179. The sequence continues at coordinate 17,921 of JAZNKW010000015.1, read as the reverse complement.
CGCGGGTGAGCCATTTTGCGCAAGAGTGCTCGCGCAGCTCCAGACGGTCCGCATCCCCGGCCAGATGGCAGAGGTAGCAGTGCATGGTCAGGTGGAAGGCCGGGTAGTCGTACTCCACGATGTCAGCCAGCCTGCCGACGCGCACGGTCACGTTCATCTCCTCCTGAATTTCACGGATCAAAGCCTGCTCCAGCGTCTCGTCCGGTTCGATTTTGCCGCCCGGGAATTCCCAGCCCCCCGCAAAATCTCCATAGCCCCTCTGAGTGGCGAAGAGTTCAACAGTGCCCTCCTGCTGCCGGCAGATGATGGCAGCGACTACGTTAAACCTCTTCCCAAATTACCCTTTTATTTTGTCAGCATAATTCACATTAAATTTCCCCCAAACCAGTTCTTAAAAAATCATACTTAACATTATAAATAAAATCCACATCACTGAAAAGTCGATTAATTAAAAGCACAAATCCAGCCCAGTCAAGATTTTTAATGTTGCCAGTTATTGTCTCTATAATTAAGTTACTACCCGTTGCAATTGTTTGCGAATACAAAAGAATTTTTTTAGTCTTTACCAAATTAATCTTGTTGTCAATATCAACATCACTTTCAAGTAATAAACAGCCATGCAGAATCTCAATTATTTTATCTATAATCAAATCAAGATTTGCTGATGTACCTAACTTGGTCATATCACCATGGCTAACATAACTGGTCAATATCTCTGCGTTCTTCCTACTAAGCATAAGATTTGCCCCTGGCAATTGAATACCTGCAGGAGTATACGTATCTGTCGCAATATGAATTAACTGTTTTATTAATGCTGCAACCAACGGCGTAATATCATCTTTAGATCTTTCATAAATTTGTTTAAGTGCAATGACAAAACTTGCTTCACCTGAAATTCCGGGTGATTTATATGTATCAGTATAATTTACATGAAAAGTTCTCGGCAGCGGATTATCCTCTCGGACTGTTGTAATTGTATTGGTCATTATATTAGCAGTCCCTACAACAAGTCCAATAAACGGATCATGCCCTAAAGTTGAAAATCGATGATTTGCCCCCATTCCCTTTTCAAGACCATTAAAGATATCATACCGTTTACCTTTAAATCTTGTAGTATCATATGGTACACCACTTATAGAAATAATTTGACTGAGAGGCGCATAATATTCGTGTGGTTTTTCCGCATAGCCTTTATCGAAATGCTTAAGAATATAATCTTGTTGCTTATGTAACGATGATTCTCGCTTTCCTTTTCCTGCTTTTTCTATTGTGGTGAAATAGTTCATTAAATATATTCTTAAACATTGTAATGCAGTAGCTACAATAAGCAAATTTATTTCACTCTGATTTAATTTAGTACGATAAGAAAACAAATGATCCAACATACGCATCTTAATGGTATATTCTGATACTGCATTTTGAATCTTTTCCTCCAAAACAGCATCCAAATCATTGCCCTTTTCCTCTATTAATAAATCTTCACGAGACAACATATAGTTTTCAAAAGCTGCAATCCCATCAGCTTCCGCTTCCGAAATCCCATCACTAGCATCCGCAATCTCATAAATATCTAATAATATAGCTTTCAATGCAGCAGGACTAACTTTATCAAGATAATTACTTACATTGTTAAAAGTAATTTCTTTCGATGAAATAATAATTTTTATTTCTTTTCGGATATCAGAAGGTAATTCAGGATTACTTAGGGTTGCTTTAAGAATATCATCTAGTAATACTTTTTCCTGTTTGGAAATCTTGCCATCAATTTTAGCAATATAATATGCAAACGCAATTTTCGCTAATATTGGATTAACCAAAGCACGATAACTTTCTTCAGTTCCAATTTCAATACCTTTACGTACGCCTGCTTCAAATGAAGAAATTTTTTCCTTTTGAATAATTTTATCTGTGGCTTTTTTGACTACCACATGATCTGCTGCAGCTCCTACTGCAACACCTGCCGTTCCAACGACCACAAAGCCTATATTTTTTACAAGATTTCCAGCTACATTCATATTATCGTGAGAGGAAATAAAACAAATCCTCTATCCTCCATTTTCTCTCAAGATTTTAAATCCAAACCTCATCATCCACCTTCAGCTTATCCACCACGCCCTGGTCTGCTGGCAGCCAAGCTACTGAGTCCATTTCCTCGCGGGTGAGCCACTTTGCGGCGTCGTGTTCACGGAGTTCCAGGTGTACAGCGTCTTCGGCGAGCTCGCAGAGGAAACATGGCATGCTCAGATGGAATGTTGGATAGTCGTACTCCACAGTATCAACTACTTTGCCGACACGGACGGTTACGTTCAGTTCTTCCTGAATTTCACGGATCAATGCCTGTTCTGGAGTTTCACCAGGTTCAATTTTACCACCAGGGAACTCCCAGCCACCTTTGAAATCTCCATAGCCACGCTGCGTGGAGAATAATTTTACGGTATCACCCTTCTGCTGGCGAATAATCGCTGCAACCACATTTATTGTTTTCATAGTAATAGCCTCTTCTTAATTTTGTGTGATATAGTCGTACAAATCTGCGCGCACTGGTGTATCTAAACGATACTCAATTTCTACTGCAGTCTTGGTCGTATTCTGCATGGTGAATTCCTGTGTGCGACCAGTTGCATGGATTTTGCCCAGATAATAAAATTCTTTGGAAATCTTATCATCCTTATTTTTACGGACGAACAGTTCCATTTCAACGCCCAGTTCTTTTGCATGGAGCGCTGTGTATACATCCTCAGACTCTACCGTTCTGCCGGATTTTGAAATAGCAATCAAAGTATCTGGAGACACGAAACGGTCTTCGTAACGAATCGTATCTGCAATATCATCCTGTTTGTCGTAGTTGATAAATACCGGATAAGTCTTAGTCTTCTTATCGTACTTATAACCACCGATATTAAGCGCAACTTCGCCCTTCTCCCAGTTCAGCAAACGACAAACGTCTTCATAAGTATATTTTGCATAGAGCTGGAAAGAGGTGTCCCGATAAGTATCTCCGTAGTCCTTCTCGTTACGGAACAGACCAAATTCCACCAATTTTTCAACTTGCTTTGAAAACTCAGGGTCTTCGAGCATTTTCTGATAATGGTCCGTTACACGATAATCCTGACCATCTTCTTCAATCAGAATGCAGCTTTCGTAAGTGGATTTAGCAGAACCTGTTGTAAAATTATTGGTCATGATATTGCTCAGATTCGTCTTGGCCTTTTCATCCAGAGACTGACCATAGTTTTCTTCCAACTCTTCTCCCAGCGACTCCATCAAATGATTATGATAATGGAGCATGCGACGAAGCATCAAAAGCTCATGAGCACGCTTACCGGAAGCGAATTTCTTTGACAGGAACTCCAACATCAACTCCTTGTCACCATCAAACTTCACCAAGTAATCCGGCTCATACTTGTCCAAGAATTTGTGATAGGAACCTGCCTTATCAATGAACCGAAGTGCATCAATGGAACCGTACTCTTCAAAATCCATCAAGTCAGGGATTCTTCCCAACTTGAACTTCAGCTGCTGATAGCTTTCTTTCAGTAACTTAATTTCATTGAAGTTTGCTGCGTCGATAGACTGGAAGATTCTCTTCTTTGAGATCTCGTCAAAATGTATAGTCGAGCTACCCGGAATTACCCTAGCGCCTTCCATAACACAGCGACGGATGGTATCTTTGTTATAACTCCGGTCACCATATAACGCCAGTGGAATCATAAAGTTGTTACTGTAATTGCCAATGAAGTCCAGGATCACCACATACTCTTTATCATTTGCTTTCCGGAGTCCTCGACCTAACTGCTGGATAAACACAATTGGACTTTCAGTTGGACGCAACATAATAACCTGATTGATTTCAGGAATATCCACGCCTTCATTAAAAATATCTACTGTAAATATGTAGTCAAGCTGGTCCGGATGTCCATCCTCAACCAGTCGGTTAATTGCTTCTTCTCGGTCATCCTGAGAATCGTCGCCACTGAGAAACATGGTGCGATAGCCATGCTCATTGAATTTTGCAGAAAGTTCACGCCCTTCATCCTTGCGGCTGCAGAAAATGAGACCCTTTACTCGCTCCCCACTGTGACCGTAATATTTTGCTTTTTCCAAAATATATTCCACACGCTGGTCGCTGACCAAACGATTGAAATCACGGAGCTTGGACTCGTCGTCAAATACTTCCCCATCGATTTCAATATCCGTAATGCCGAAGTAATGGAACGGACAAAGCAGATTCTCTTCCAGTGCCTTCTGCAATCGGATTTCATACGCAATGTTGTGGTCAAACAGACCATAAATATCAAATCCATCGGTTCGATCCGGGCTCGCCGTCATACCCAGCCAAAATCTTGGCTGGAAATATTCCATGATTCTCTGGTAACTGTTAGCTCCTGCTCTGTGAACCTCATCAATGATGATGGTATCAAATTCGTCAGGATTGAAACGTTCCATAATCTCAGACTTAGCCATCATCTGCATGGTTGAGAACAGGTAATCTGCTTCAAAATCCTTCGATGTGCCGGACAACAATCCAAAAGTCTTCGTATCGCCGAAAACATTGTGATAACTATTCAACGCCTGTCTTGCAATCTGTTCACGGTGAACCAGGAACAGAACTTTATTCTGCTTTTCTTCACGCATTGCAAAAGCAGAAGCATAAGTTTTACCAGTGCCCGTTGCAGAAATCAGTAATGCTTTGCCCTCACCATCTTTACGAATCTTTTCCAGACGGTTTATGAATTCCACCTGCATAGAATTCGGTTTCAGTCGATAAGTTGGAATAGAAGGAACCACTGCCTGCTTCGCAATACGCTTCTGTTCCTTAGTAATTCGAAACGCAGTTTTATATGTATCAACAATATCCGCGTACTTATGTGCAAATTCAGAATTCCAAAGTTCTTCAAACTCACCCAGCAGCTCTGTTGCAAAAGCACCCTTCTCCGTGGAAACTAGCTTCGTGTTCCATTCTTTATTCAGGGTCAATGCCTTCTGGGTCATATTAGAACTACCGGTGATAATGTGATAAATACCATCACGTTTGAACATGTAACCCTTGGTGTGGAATCCTTCGCCAGCTTCGTCGGTCTTAAACATTCTCAGTTCGATGTTATCCAGCGCAGCCAGTTTGTCCAAGGCCACAGGATCACTGAATGTTAAATAATCAGTGGTCAGAATTCTGCCCTTGATACCTCTATCTTTCAGTATTTCCAATGTCTGCAGCAATGGCGTCAGTCCACCTATCGTGATGAAAGCTACACTGATGGCGAATTCATCACATGCCAAAAGCTCCTCTTCAATCGAGGAGAGCACCTTTCTTCCCTGTTTATAATCATTCGATACGAACTGCGGCTGCAAGTCTGGATTAGACTGCAAGCTGCCGTCAATAAATGCCGTTTCAAAACCCTGGCAGAGGGTACATAATTCAATCGTCATTTCAATCACTCATCAAATCAAATATCTTCTTTGCAAATGTATTCATTAATTGTTTTGTTAGATAAAACCGAATATTGTTTTCCAGTGCTGTCAACAACATACCATTCAAGTTTCTTATTAACATCAAGTAACTGCTTATTACAGTTTTCTTCTAGAACTTGGTAAAACAGTTTCTGCTGATAATATAAGTCAATACTTTCTTCAATCCCCAATCTATGCGGCAGCGAAGGCTGAATTGCTTTTCCCAACGGAGTTGAATCATTAACAATTATAATTCTCTTATCATTCTTTAATTTGAATCCCCAATTCTGAATAATAATATCTCTATTGCCTGTATTTACAACGTTTAAACCAACATACCTCGGAAAGGTTACTCCATTCTCAGCGACTAAAACAATACTATCAGAAAAAGATAGTTTTAAAGCTTTTTTATATGTCACCTTGGTTTGCCATAAGGCAACAATTACTGCTGTCGAAGTGGCGATCGCACCCAAAGTACCGCCAATTGCTCCAAAAGCAGTCCAAAATATATTCCAATCCATAGTATCCATTTTCCTCTTATTTTTTATCTGTTGAATTAATTCTATTTTACTAAATTCATAATCGCAATACAAGAAAAGTCTTGTAATTAATATGTGTTATGTATAGCGTTCTAACTTTTCCACGATATCTCCCATTTTAAGCTCACAAATTCTTACGATTTGCTTCATTTTTCAAATATTGACCACAACTCTGCCTCTGTCCAACCTGCTCCATTAGTGATATTATTTTCTATACTCTATCTTAAATACACTTAAACTCTTTTACCAAGGACGGTTTATCTTGTCACTATCTAAAATGTGCTAATCCTCCATGATACTTTATCTTAAATACATAATATAAAGGTCCAGCGAGCATCCCATTAAATGGAAAAACAGAGCTGTTAACTCTGTTTTTCAGATAGTTCTTATAGATTATTTCCTTGAATATACAACACTGTCCAAATCTTGATCTGACATTGTGCCATTCTTCTTTCCATAGTAATACGGTATTTTTTCATGATATTCAGTTACGGCATCCGGATACTCCCTAGAATAGCTTCTCACTTTGCTATACTCCCAGTGTTCACCTGTCTTTGATAGGTTGTCCCAAATATCATGTTTTGTCAAATCATCCCACCCATTTTCACGCCGAATTCTCTCAATTATCACACTGTACAGATATTGATGTGGATGGAATAAATAGTTTTTTCTTACAATCCTTTTTGGTACTAGAAGAATCTCACTACCATTATATTCCCAGCATGGGCGTACTTCTTGAATCCATTCTTTATTTACATGATCAAAGGTCCAGATATTTTTTTCACCCTGAGGCCTGCATCCATACTTTTCCATTTGATCAGCTGTGAAGTCGTTTAAGTGACCATGTAAAATATTTGTTATTAGATCAGAGGTACAGTCCTCCGCAACTCCTTCAACGAAAACAGACATATCCTGTATACAACTAATGGTAGGAATATCTTTTGCTAAAAGCTTTAATCCGCTTAAACTATCGGCTAATCCTTCTGCAGTTTTTCCCTTTCCATTAAAGCCATTTCCATATCCTAATTTCGTTGCATTCTGTTCTCCTGCATGATTAAACAAACCACTCTTACGGATATCTCCGTGCCTAAATTCAGTATACATGCCATCGAAAAAAGAATCTATCTTTTTTGAAGCATCTGCACACCATGAAGTATTATCTTTCTCAATAAGGCATGGGTCAATAAACACAGGAGTGTCCGAATCAAGATTCACATCAACAAATTCAAAATTTTCGTGCCCTTTGTTGTCAGCACGTAAAAATTCAGAGATAAACAAGGTTTATCCCTCCTTTCTTTTCTTTTAATTATGTTTATAATCAGAAAAGAAAAAGAGATGGAATGACTATCTTGTACTTTTTTTAAAACTTGCAAACATAATATTGCCATGGTACAATGTAACTGCATATTAGACAGAGTACCTTTTGTACTTGTCATTCCACAGCACCGAGCGCCAACTCGGTGTTTTCTTTTTCTTTTTAATTATCAAAGAAAATCTTTGGCTTAAAACCAAAAGCATCTTCTACCATTCTGTTGGAGAGTTTAATTTTTGCACGAGGCGATTTAAACTCACTAACTCTATGTATTGTACTTTTACCATAATCATCTTTAGTAGTGATCCATACTTGGTCACGTCGATAATCATCTTCCAGGAGTAATGGTTGATGAGATGTACAAATTAGCTGTGCATGCTTTGGATTACTATCCTCTGAAGTAAAAAGATTTAAAATTTCTTTTACTAAAGATAGATGCAGCCCATTTTCAATCTCATCAATTACTAATACCCCACCTGATTCTAAGACATCGAATAAATAAGGTAATGCAGTAAACAGTTTTACTGTCCCTAATGATTCATCAGCAAAAAAAGAAATTGGAGTTTCATCTGCTTCCAAACCATCAGAGTATACCGCATGTTTTGTTTCTATACCTACAGTCGTCTTAGTCGCTATGATTTCACGATTTTCAAAGTCGTCTGTTTCGATTTTTTGTCTAGCAACTTCTTCCTCTTCCAAAGAAACTGACATACGACGAATCGTTGGATCCGCTTTTTTTATTATGTTTACATATTTTCTTATTCGTTCATCTGAGAAAGACTCTTTAGACTTCGTGGGATTCAACCTTGCTGCAGTCATACTTACAACTTGAATATTCATAATTGCCTTTACGATTTCAGAGGCAAGATTATTATTCAGCAATGCAGCTACAGGAAGACACAATGCTTCTTCTTTCACCACGTGTTTCATATTATCGAATGCTTTCAAATCAGAACGTAATACAATATCCTTGAACGATGGGCTCGTCCTTTCGAGCAGCTTTTCTGTCCTTTTCCATTTTTTGGTCAAAAGTTCATATATAACTTTTTTCCCTTGTACTTTAAATTCATAATAATAAGTTATTTCATTCAGCAGAAGTGAAATGGAAAATATGCTCGGCTTAGTTTGATATTCAACATCGAAAGCAAAGGTTTTTACAGGAGCATCCAATCCCTTGAACTGGGGAAGCGCAAGGAACTGCTGGTTATTCATTGCGGTTAATGGAGACCAATCTAATAACCTCTGAATTTCTCTTATAACCTTGCAAAAGAAGGTTTTTCCTGTCCCATTCGCACCATAAACGAAAGAAACTTTGTTAAAGGTAGAATCGCCTAAGGTAAAAGTATTTTGCAGATACTCTTTTTTGCTGTAATCTATTTCTGTTGTAAAAGAAACAGTTTCAGCAAATGAAGCAAAATTTTCCACCGACAAAGACTTAAGAACTATGTTGTTCATGTTTTTACCTCCTTTCACATTATATTATACTTAAAACACCATAAAAGTCAAGCAGTTATTTGCCATATTTACGCATTTTCCGCGAAATTTCACTATTAACTAATTTAGATGTAACTATAGTTATCTACTCCACTCATCTTCCTTCTCTTCCGCTTCTCTCCTGCTCATTGCCACAGCATCTTCCGGGATTTCTCCAGTGTACGGTTCCCACATCATATCGTTTCTGTGGAGGATGTAGCCTTCGCCGGAGGCGCTGATCTGGTAGATGGTGCCGGGGTTTTCCAGGAGCCAATAGCTGACGAACAGTTCCTTATAAAGTGCCACCATGGCCCAGTAGACTCCGGCAGTTTCAGGGTCTTCCTGCAGCTCGGCCAGTCCGTCCTGCATCTGGCTGTAGAACCAGGCCTGCATGGATTTTGATGCGCCGCCCAAAGCCCAGGCTGCCTCACCTTCCCGGACGTAATCGCTCACCAGCCGCTCCAGGTCTGCCAGCACCTCTTCGAGGATCTGCCGCTTCTCCGCAGCGTCCGCAAGGGACAGCCCTTCCATGGCGTAGAAAGCCCGTGTGCACCAGTTTTGCTCCGTGTCGGCTGCACGCTCCCGTGCCAGCTTGACGCAGTCCGCTCCGGCCGTCTGCAGCTTCTGTATCACATCTGCCCGCAAAATCATCTGAATCAGCACTTTCGTCAGGAAAAAGTGGCAGCACCCCCACGGGTTCAGCATCAGTCCTTCGAACTGCTCGCTCAGGAGCGCCCGTTGCATCAGGTCTGCGATACCCATCCGGATGCTGGATGTGGCCGATCCTGCTTCCAGTTCTTCGTAACTGGTGAATGCCACCATTGTCTCTGCACCGCTGTCTCCCAGCGGCAGGCTCTGCAGCTTTATCCGAATATCTTCCTGTGCTGTCAGGGTGTCGCCCGGTTTCAGATCCATCGGGTCTTCAATTCCGAATGCTCCCGGTGGAAACACCACCGGCACGATAAAGTCCGCATCTTCATTCATAGCCTGGCGAATCTGTTCCAGTACTTGGATCAGCAGATGGTTCTGTGCGGCCAGCTCCGGCTGGTTGGAGATATACCAGAGGTCCACCGGCACTCCCTCAGTACAGTCTGCCCATTCGTTTACGTGCCCGATTGCTTCTTCCATCTGTGCCATGGCCTCATTGCTGCGGAGCATGTGCTCCATTGCTTCATTCTTCTTTAATTCGTCTTTACATGTCATGTTTTACACCTCCATACTTCAGCACCGCTGCTTCCCGCAGCCGCATCTCCTCCTTCTGCAGATAAAACATATTTTTCTGCATCTCGATTTCTGCGCGCAGTTCTTCCTCCGTTGGCAGATACAGCTTGTACTTCGTGGCAAAAAGCTGCTCATTGCCGTGCAGCACAGAATATTTTGCGATGTCTTCGTCAGTGTCCGAGCAAAGCACAATCCCAATGGTAGGATTGTCATCCTCACCCTTTCTCAGCTCGTCGTACATGCGGATATACATGTCCATCTGCCCCACGTCCTGGTGAGTAATTTTCGAGGTCTTCAAATCCACCAGCACAAAACACTTCAAAATATAATTATAAAAGACCAGATCTATGTAGTAGTCCTGTTTCTCCGTCTGAATGTGCTGCTGCCGTGCCACGAAGGCGTACCCTTTCCCCATCTCCATGAGAAACTTCTGCAGGTTGGTGATAATCCGTTTTTCCAGCTCAGATTCAGTGAAATCATAATTCCCCGCAAATCCCAGAAACTCTGCAATCACAGGGTTCTTGATAAACTCCAGCTTGTCCTTCTGAAACTCTGACGTCAGCGCCTTCATTTCCATCTCCACTTTCTCTGAGTTCTGCGACTTCAGCATGCGGTAATAGTACTGCGAAGAGATGTTTCTCTGCAAAGTTCTCACACTCCATGTCTGCTCGTATGCTTCATGTGTGTACCAGACCCTGGCTTTTTCGTCTGGTACCTGTATCAGAACTCTGTAATGAGTCCAGGAAAGAACTTCCATAGATTTTCCACGCACTGCGTGGAAAATTGCTGGAAAATACTTGTAAAAAGAATAAAAGCTGTAGAGATTGGTTTTCGTGAACCCTTTCCCGTAGATTTCAGTCAGTTCTTTCGACAGTTTCTTTATAATGCCACTGCCGTACTCCGCCCGGTCTCCGCCTTTCATCTCTTCCTCTGCAATTCGGTATCCCAGCAGCCAGTTCCTTTGAACAAGCGCAAGATTGACTGCGCTGTGTGCCTGTTTCTGCGCACTTTCGATAATCCACTTTGCATCCTGTACAATGTCGTCCGTCATCTGATAATCATCCACCAAATCATTTCGAATAATACTTCTGTCCATGTTCTTCTCCTTTCTGTTTCTCCAAGTTCCACCTGATACCTTTACTATACCGGATTCTTCCGTCGAAAATGTCGCCTGGCAGGCGACATTTCCGGTTTTCTACATAATAAAAAATGCTGCCGGCACCATGAGTCAAACAACAAAACACAAACTAACACGAAAGGAATAGAAAAAGAGGTACACACTCATAAATGCCGACAGCGTTATTAACTTTTATATATAAAGCGCCGGGACGGAGGATTTTGTAAAGAGTGTAAAAAGGTTCCCCGCCGAAAGCTTGAGGTAATGTTCCCCGCACCGGCTGCTTTATAAACTTGTTTCAGCAGCTCCCTGCTGTGATTATAAAATAACATATCAGGTGTCCAATAAACTTCCCATCAAACGGATTTTGCCAAATAAAAAAGGACAAACCCTTCCGGATTTGACCTTTCATTCATATCGTTTTCCTGTAAGCGGCTTACGCCTTCTTTACGTATTCGGATTTCAGGCTCATGGCGCCGAATCCCGGGATGTTGCAGTCGATATTGTGTACACCATCGTCGATCAGTCTGATGTTCTTCACCTTGGTACCCTGCTTCAGGTCGCTGGACGCACCCTTAACCTTCAGATCCTTGATGATTACAACTGTGTCACCGTTCTGCAGAATGTTTCCGTTAGCATCCTTCACCAGCGCTGCTTCTGCTTTCGCCTCTTCTTCTGCCTTGGACCATTCATAAGAACATTCCGGGCAAATCAGAAACGGACCGTCTTCATAAACATATTCACCGCCGCACTTCGGGCATTTTGGCATATTTTCCATAGGGTTTTCCTCCTTAATCTTCTTCGTCATAAATCAGTAATAAACATACCTGGGTATTGTACCATAGGGTCACGGATGCTGACAACTGGTTTTTACCCGAAAAAGGCCGCCTTTCGGCAGCCTTATGCTTAATATTTTGCCAGAAATTCAGCAGGCGTTACGATAGCCGGTTCGTTTAGACCAAGATCACAGAAATCTTTATCTCCGGTAATCAGAACATCCACTTCTTCCTTTATTGCAGTATATATCACAGGATAATCGTTCATATCCCTGATTTCTACCAGATTTGGTTCCATCTTCTTTGGTGTGTAAACCAGCTCGTAACTCATATTCTCTAAAAGCTGGTCAACTGCATTTACTTTCGCAGGAAACTTCTTCTGGACAACTTTATGCAGTTCTTCAACTACAAAAGAAGAAAGAACTATAGTGTGTTCCGAAGTCAGCTTCCAAATCAGATAATTCATGTGCCGTGATGGGAATAAAAGGGCTGAGATTAGCACATTGGTGTCTAACATAATACGCATGCTATTCCTCCTTACGCAGCTCCTTTATCATCTTAACGACATCTTCTTCATCTTTCAAACCTGCACGTTCTGCTTCACCTGCAAATGCTGCCTGTGCTTCTCTCAAAGCTTCCATAGTTGCATTTATCATGAGGACTTTATCCCCATCTTCCACGAACAACACTTTATCACCTGTTTTCAGACCCATTTTTCGGCGGATTTCCGCAGGTATGGTGATCTGTCCTTTCGATGTTACTTTAGCCAGTTCCATCATGGCACCTCCTTTCTCATTTCTATGCAAGGTATTCCTTACATTCCTTACTCTCATTGTATTATACTTCACATGGATATGCAACTGTTTCATTTTAAAAATATTTAATAAGAGACCCGAAAAAAGGACGCAAAAGGACGAAAGAGGATGTTTTACCAAATGACGCGGGGATACCGGTCCATTATTATAAAATTACAAAGAAACAAACACACTTCAGATGAAATACGAAAAGGAGAACATATTATGGCAAGATATTATAATTGCGGAAGCGTTAACATTCAGGCAGCAATCGATTCTATTCTGGCTGACGGCGGCGGCATGACCGAAAAGGAAAACTGGGACGGACGTCAGTATGCACCTGGAATCACTCATGTTTCTGTGTACAGCAGAAAGACCGACTGGCATTTTTCATTTAATGTGGACGAAAGCGGTTACGTTACCGAAGTTCACAGCACCAGGAACGGCCGTCCGTTTTACGACTACGGAAACGGCAGATAGCCTTCAAAAGACAGTAAAAGGGAAGTCCATACGGGCTTCCCTTTTCTTCTATTTCAGATATTTCTTTAGTATAAAGTAAGATGCGGTCATGTCGATGGCATAGAGCCCCAGGTACACCGCGGTGACGAATTTTGCGTGTTTCTTGTAGTTCCAGTCTTTGAAGTAGTCCCTGTTCATGGTGGTCCTCCTTTTACGCTTTAGAAACTGCAGTACTTGGCCTGCACTTTTCCGTCTTCAATGCCGATGCTCATGAATGTGAAGTCGCCTCTGTCGGAGAAGAATTCTCCGCGAAGTCTCACTTCTGCACCGCATTCCCCCGCAAAGTCAGCAAGGGTCTGCAGGTCTTCCAGCAGGTCTTTATCTTCGCCTTCCAGCAGTCCGAATTCTTCGTTGATCACAAAGCAAACGTCTGCTGTGCTGTCTTCGGAGCCTGCGTCAGCGGCTTCCACTGCTTCGATTTCTGCATCCATCTTCATGGTTTCCCATGTGGTTTCCAGGTCGTATGCGGCAGAGAATGCATCGACTAATTCGCCCAGCTTTTCGCGGGCTGCTTCATCCTCAAAAGCTCCGCCTTCCCCATCGAATTCCATGCTCAGGCAGTAGCTGTACCAGCTCTGGTCTGCCGGTCCTTCGCCCTCTGCTGCCAGCTCAAACTGGTGCTTCTGGCCTTCTCCGTGCTGGTAGCTGTAACAGCATACCGGTTCTGCCGCGGTGTAGAACTCCGCATTCCGGTACCGTACCAGCTCCCCAAAGTCCGCAGCGCCCATGTTTTGCAGGAAGTCCTGCCAGAAAGCCGCGCCGTAGGATGTCTCGGATGCAACCTGCAGGCTGCAGTCCAGGCGCAGCGCGATGGTTTTTGCATCTTCCAGAGATGCTGCCACCAGTGCTGTGTCTTCATCGTCGTCCCAATGGCTGTAGTCTTCCTCAACCAGCTTCACCAGCGGATCTCCGTCAGCGGAGTCCATGAAGATGTAGCCGCACTCCTTGGTGCTCACTTCGTCGTCGGTGTATGCAATCTTTCCATCTGCCTCCAGCTCCATGGAGTAAATCTGCATGCCGGAGAGACCGTCCATGCGGTCGAACTGGCGGATGTAGTCAGCCAGCTTTGCCGCTGCTGCACGGGTCTTCTCGTTTTCGTTGTGAATAATCAGCTCTTCTCTGATGTCAATTTCGTAGCTCATACTTTATTCCTCCTGTGCTCCCCGCAAAATCTCCATTACCGCTTCCACGGTCATTTTTCTCTGCTCGTCTCCGCTGACTGAGGCTTCTCCGTCGCCGTCCTGCGGGCCATAATCACCGAAGCCTGCATGGTTTCCGCCTTCCAGAATGATTTCAGTAGTAGTCTCTTCCGGAAGATTCTGACGGTATTCGTTGTATTTATCCATGTTCAGTACGCCGTCATCGCTGCCGTAGATGCTCAGTACATCCAGGCCGCTGCCGGTCAGATCTGCTGTGGAATAGGCTGCCAGAAGAAGCAGTCCTTCCAGCTCGTCGGCATGTTCTGCCGCATAACTTGCTGCCATGGATCCGCCCAGAGAGTGTCCACCCACGTACCACTTTTCGATGTCGGGGAACTCATCCAGGTGAGCCTCCGCCGCGCCCATGTCCAGTACTGCCAGGTTGGCGGGCATTTTGACCAGGACGCAGAGAACACCACGCTCGGCCAGCTGCTCCATGAGCGGCGCATAGGCCGTATACTCTACCTTGCCGCCGGGATAAAAGATCAGTCCCGCTTCCGCTTCGCTGGTCGGCGTGAATACCAACGTATCCTTGCCATGCTGGCAGCTGTAGTCCGCTGCCGCAGAGCCTGCCACTGTCATGGCCTGCTCACCTGCGTGATAATAGTCATTCACATAAATACCGCATGCTGCTGCCAGAATAACGGCTGTGATTATTATCCCATATAGTATTTTCTTTTTCAATGTCATATTTTGTTTTCCTTAGGGACAAACTCTATTTTAAGTTTCATTCCCATCCCTTCCGCCAGTCTTTTCAGCATATTCAAAGTAGGATTGCGCATCCCGCTTTCCAGCTTACTGATATCTGCCTGGTGAACCCCAGTCCGTTCAGCCAGCTGTTTCTGTGTTAATCCCTGTGAGATTCTGGCATCAATCATGGCACGGATTACATCAAATTCAGGCTGCATTGCTTCATACTCTTTTCTGAACGCTTCATCCTGCATCTGCTCTTTCAGATAATCGTCAAATTTTCTCATTATGACCACACCTTTCCAGATAATCTTTTCCGCCATTTCTTCCTCTTTATTGTATGGTATATATTCCATATTGTCAACGTTGATCTCGACCGGTAATAAAAAATTATTCCTCTGGCAGTTCCTCGTTGTATAATTTAAGTCGTCGTTTCAAATTATCCAACAAAATCTAAATTTCACACCTGTTTTCATTGATTTTACCTCCGTTTTTCGCTCAATGTTGCATAATTTTTTGCTTTTTTCCAGAAATCCAACAAATTTGAGGTTTTTGTTGGATAATCAGAAAAATGTGTTTTTTTACGCAACACAGAGGGTGGAAGCAACAGTAAAATGAAGGAAAATGTAAAATCACAGTGAAAATGTTGCATTTTTATAATTTATAGCCTTATTATCCAACGCGAAGAATAATGCAGCAACCATAATTGTACAATTCATTAGTGAAAATTGGTAAAAAAGAAGAGCTGCCGCCCTACTGATTAAAATCGTAAATTGCGACAGCCCATGAACAATTAACGTTATGCGCAGATATTTTGAAAATTATTCCACATCAATCCCGTACGCTGCCGCATCGATGCCGAATTCAGCCGGCATGAAACGTGGGCAAACGTTATCGTAGGATGCGATTACGGATGCAGCCAGAGTGGTACCGATTTCCATAGCTTCTTCCATGTTCTTGCCGTAGGTCAGACCGATGGCTACACCTGCACAGTAGGAGTCTCCTGCACCGGTGGTGTCCTTAACCTGTACTTTGCGGGCTGGACAGAAGCCGGTATTGCCTTCCTTATCGGCGTAAACAGCACCGTCAGCACCCAGGGTTACGATCAGGCAAGGATAGTTTGCAGCCTTTACTTTGCCCGGGAGAATTTCGCGGATTTCTTCTACGGACTTGGATTCATAATCGTCAGCGAAGAGGATTCCTGCTTCCAGCTGGTTGCAGATGATGCAGTCGATTTTCTGCAGCAGGTCGCGGCGCTGCGCTGCGATACCCATGTTGGATACGACTGCAGTAATCTGCTTTCCGTGCTTCTTTGCCAGGGCGATAACCGCCTTCACCACATCAAGTTCAATGTCGATTTCCAGAATAATGGAATCGCAGTTGGCGAAGATTTCATCTCCCTTTTCTTCCAGAACCGGAAGCAGCGGCAGCATGTTTGGACGCTTGGAGATGGATCCTGCCAGGTCCCCCTTGTGGTCAAAAACCGCCAGCCAGGTTCCCATGCTGTCGGGAACCACAGGCATGTACTGTGTATTGACTTTATGGTTGTTCAGCTTCTGAATAACCGCAGCACCCATCGGGCCGTCGTCCACGATACCCAGATAGGTCGGACGCAGTTCCACATTGGCGATGTCTTCTACTACGTTTCTGGCTACGCCGCCGTGTACGTAATCGATACGGCCGATGTTTCTGCCGGTTGGCACGTACAGGTCATCGGGATAACCCTTAATATCTACAAATACTGCTCCTACTACTACGATTCCCTTTCTCATAGTCTGTCTCCTTTACTTAAAACATGCACAGCTGGTCAGTTTCCGGCAGTCCCTGGAATACTCCGTGGTTCCGGAGACCGTCTACGGCTGTCTTATTCAGCTTACCTCGCTGAACCGCCTCTTCGATGGTATCAAACGGCTTCTCGTCAAAGGCCGCAACGAAGGATTTTGCCGCGGTTTCGCCGACGCCTTCCACTGCCACGAAAGGCAGCAGAACTTTGCCGTCTTCCACCCAGAATTTGGTGGCGTGGGACTTGCCCAGACGTGCCGGGGTGAATTCAAACCCACGGCTGTACATTTCATATATTACTTCGTATACCAGGATGTCGTCCTTTTCCTTCGGGGTCGCGTTGTTGCCCTTGGCGTGGATGTCATCCATGGCTTCCAGCACGGCGTCAGGCCCTTTCAGCGCCACTTCGGCGTTGAAGTTGGCCACCACGCTGGTAAAATGAGTTGCATAGAATTCCTGCGGGAAGTAAACCTTGTACCAGGCCATTCGGAAGGACATCATTACGTATGCTACCGCGTGGGCACGTGGGAACATGTACTGGATCTTGATACAGGAGTCGATGTACCACTGCGGTACGCCGTGTTCCTTCATGATGGCCAGCTGCTCGTCCTTCAGCGGACGGTTCTTTCGAACGTCTTCCATGATCTGGAATGAGGTCTTGTTTTCGATTCCCTTCAGAATCAGATAGTTCATGATGTCGTCTCGGGTGGAGATTACTTCACGCATGGTGGCTGTACCGTCTCGGATGTAGTCCTGGGCGTTGTTCAACCATACGTCGGTACCGTGGGAGAAACCGGACATTCGTACCAGATCCGCAAACTTGTCCGGTTTGATGTCGTCCAGCATGCCTCGTGTGAAGGAGGTACCGAATTCCGGAATTGCATAGGTACCGTGCTTGAAGCGGTAATGCTCCGGATCCACGATTTTCAGGGCTTCGATGCCGTTGAAGATGGAGAGGACCGTACGGTCTGTCAGGTCTACCTTCAGCGGGTCTACCCCGGTCATATCCTGCAGCTGACGGATCATGGACGGCACGTTGTGGCCCAGGATA
>JAZNKW010000014.1:0-4382 GCA_045578745.1 Anaerovoracaceae bacterium | reverse complement strand
GCAGCCTTACCGGTGTCGCCAGAAGTTGCCGTCAGAATGCAGATTTTCTTTTCTTCTTTTTCTTTCTTCAGGGCAGTCGTCAGCAGGTAAGGCAGGATGGACAGCGCCATATCCTTAAAAGCAGCGGTCTTCCCGTGGTACAGTTCCAGGAAGTGAGCCCCGCCAGCTTCCACAATCGGAACGATTTCTTCTGCTTCGAACTTTTCATCATAAGCACCGTCGATGCACGCCTGCAGTTCCTCTGCAGTGAAATCATCAAAGAAAGCACCGATTACCTTATATGCAATTTCCTGATAGGAGAGCTTACCCAGTTCTTCCAGAGACTCCGTCAGATGCGGAATCTGCTGCGGTACATACAGCCCCTTATCTTCTGCGATGCCGCGGATGATAGCCTGGGGTGCGTTCTTATAGATTGAGCTTCCTCTTGTGCTTTCGTATTTCATGATTTCTTTCTCCTTTATGGACAGATGGTCGTTTTCCGTCAAAATTTACAATTTGCTTACCTTTTAGAATAGCATATTATCTCGAAAAATACAATATGCGGCATCCTTTCATTTAAATCTCCTGAAGTATTTCTTTCCGCTTTGCTTCGTATTCTTCACCGGTTATGAGTCCCTGGTCATAGAGCGAAGCCAAGGTTTTCAGCCTTTCCTCGATATCATCCCCTGCAAAATCTCCGTTGCCGCCGTTTTCTCTCATTGCACTCAGTTCATCCTCGTCAATAATGATTTCATGTGTAGGAAAACCTTCATCCGTAAACCCATTCTTATAATGTGAATAGGCGATGAAGCCGGCCAGCCCTGTCCACAGAACGCCAAACAGTCCTGCCATTGGAATTACCACCACTACACCAATTATTACAAATCCAATTCCCGCTATGAATCCGATTTTCGACTGTGCTTTCCCCGGTTTTACTTTTACTCTTTTTGCTGACATAATCTCTTCCTCCTTTAAAATACCAGATTATTTATTACATACCCTGTTCCCCATGACAGCAGGTTCAAAAGCACCGATACCCCGGTGGCAGTCAGCAGCCCCCGGCAGCCGGGGCCAAAATCACAGATTTTGCTGTATATATATGCTTCCGCAGCCAGTACTGCCATTTCAAGCACGCCAAGTACCGGCCAGTAAGACCATCCCAGATTACCCACGCAGAAAAACAGAAGCAGGTTCACTGCCGGATTGGTGATGACATTGGCCAGCATGCTGTAATACATATAGTCACGACGGTGGAACAGCAGTCCCATAACTGCTCCTTCCACAGCCACGGTCAGGGCAAGGTTCCAGGCGAATACCAGATAAATCACTGGTCATTATCCTCCCGCTTCTTTTCGCGGTTAATTTTCGCAATGGTTTTCACTGCCAGATAAATCAGCCCTGCAATGATCAGCACCAGCAGAATCGGCACACCAAACATCACGATAAATATAGGTGCTGCTGCCACGTCAAACATGGAATTATTCAGCTTTTTTATCAGTTTGTTCAGTCTCTGTTTCATTGGCTTTCTCCTTTTCTTTCGCTATCTTACTTGTTTCATGCACAGCCAGACAAATCAACGCACCAATAAACACAATCAGCAGAATCGGTGCAGCCCGAAAGAGTATTGCAAATCCAAGCGGCATGGCCGCATCGAAAGCCGTATTAGCCGTCCATTTTCTCAAATCTTTCACCTCACCCCTCCTTATCCTTCACCGCCAGCCATATACACGCCGCTGACAGGAGAATCAGCACTGCCAGCATAAGTTTTGTAAGATGAGTCGGTACCGCCCAGAAAAACGTCACTGCCGTACCTGCCAGTAATGCCAGGGTTGACAGTCCGAAAGCAAAGCCCGGATTTTGGGGCATCAGGTCAGCCAGCGCACAAAGCGTCACCGGCATGGTCATATTAAAGAGCAAAATCCCCACAAGTGAAAGCACCGGATTTGCTCCACCAAACAGAATCAGCGGCAGGCTTCCAATCAGACTCAGCACGCCAGTGCGTCCTGCACCAAATCGATCCCCGGCTATACCTCCCGCTGCTTTTCCCAAGCAGCTTGCTGCAGATGGGAGCATTACCAGCAAGCCAGTCCGTTCCCACTCCAGTGGAATGTTCGCACCTGCAAAGGCCCGCAGAACAACCACGAAGAACAGCAAACCCGCTGCCAGCAGAAAAGATTGTTCTTTTACGATATGAAAGCGTGGACAGACGTCTGTGTGACTGCTGACCAGACTGTCTTCTGTCATATATTTTCCACAGGCAATCGACAGGAAACAGAGCAAACATGCTTCTGTAAACATAACCCAAAGGGATCCGGTTGCCCCCATCATGGTTCCAAGTCCAACCCCCAGAGCCCCGGAGGACACAAAGATACCATTATCCTTCATTCGGCTGCCGGAGTGAACCAGAACATCCCGGCCTGCCCCTACGTGAAAAGCTGCATTTCCAAGAGCCGCAAGTATCATAGCCATCCATGCCATCCAGACAGTTCCAAGTCTGGAAGCTGCTACGGCAGGAATCATTGCCGCTGCCACCATAAGAATTCCGCCCCGACCGGCCCATCGCCTCCACTTCAGCTTTTCATCGCAGAGCTGCCCAATCGCAGCTTGAAGCCCGAAAGCCAGGATATTATATAGAAGAAATCCAATGGTCAAAGTCTGCAGTCCTGCCGTTCCACCGCTTTCATACACTGGTTTCAACCCGCCGAAAAGCACCAGGAAACACCCGAAATCTACTGCAAAATGTGAAGTTGTCCAAATCGTCAATCGGCGATGTTTCATAGCACCTCACTCCTTGTCATTTTTATCATTTTATCACATTAAAGTGCTCGAGGCAACAGAAAACCCGGACACCAAGGGTGCCCGGGTTAGTTTCCTTAATGTTTATTTTTCCTTCAGCTTGGCAACCATTTCGCCTGCCTTAACCTGCTGGCCTTCGGAAATGTAGATCTTTTCTACGATGCCGGCAGCTGCGGACAGAATGTTGGTTTCCATCTTCATAGCTTCGATGGTAGCGATTGGCTGATTTGCTTCCACAACGTCGCCTTCCTTTACCAGAACCTTGATGATGTTGCCCGGAATGTTGGAGCCAACTTCCAGAGGGTTGTTTTCATCTGCATACAGCACGGAGTTGTGGCTGTTTACAGTGATGTCGTTATCCTTAATCTTGATGATGCGGCGATTGCCGTTCACTTCAAAGATTGCTTCTCTGTAGCCTTCTGCATTCAGAGGACGTACTTCGTGGAGCTTCACGATGAGAACTTCACCTTCACCCAGCTTAACTTCACAGGTTTCACCTTCATGCAGGGAGTGGAAGAAGATGTCGGAACCCATGTAACGGAAGTTGCCGTCCTTACGCAGGGACTTCACGTAATCTTCGAATACCTTCGGATAGATTGCGTAAGAAATTACTTCTCTATCGGTGCCTTCCAGCTGCAGATCTTCCTGCAGGTGCTTACGGATTGCATCAAAGTCTTCAGGTGGCAGCAGCTCGCCAGGTCTGCAGGTAATCGGCTTCTTATCCTTCAGAACCAGCTTCTGCAGCTTTTCAGGGAATCCGCCGTGAGGCTGGCCCATCATACCTTCGAAGTAGGAAACGATGGAGTCAGGGAAGTCCATGTTTGCAGCCTTTTCATAGATATTTTCAGGAGTCAGATCGTTCTGAACCATGAAGATTGCCATGTCACCAACTGCCTTGGAGGATGGAGTTACCTTAACGATATCACCCAGCATCTGGTTTACAGTCTTGTACATGGTCTTTACATCTTCAAACTTGTGACCCAGACCGAAAGATTCTACCTGAGGCTTCAGGTTGGAGTACTGACCGCCAGGGATTTCGTACTTGTAGATTTCTGCAGTGGATGTTACCAGTTCGGATTCAAATCCATGGTATACAGGTCTTACATCCTTCCAGTAGTCATCAATCTTCTGCAGGTCATCGGAATTCAGACCGGTATCTCTTCTGGAGCTTTCCACAGCTGCTACTACAGAGTTCAGAGCAGGCTGTGAAGTCAGTGCGGACATGGAGTTGAATGCTGCATCCACGATATCTACGTCCGCCTGTGCTGCCATCATGATGGTAGCAATACCATTACCGGAGGTATCGTGTGTATGTAAGTGAATTGGAATACCGATTTCTTCTTTCAGTGCTCTGATCAGTTTTCTTGCAGCCATTGGCTTCAGCAGACCGGACATGTCCTTGATACCCAGGATGTGTGCACCGCGCTTTTCCAGTTCCTTCGCCATGTTTACATAGTAGTCCAGGTTGTACTTGGTTCTGGATTCATCCAGAATGTCGCCAGTGTAGCAGATACATGCTTCTGCCACCTTACCCTGGTTCAGAGTTTCATCCAGTGCAACTTCCATACCCTGAATAAGTCGGAAGGCCAAGCGGTCTTAGGAAGACA
>JAZNKW010000013.1:0-8906 GCA_045578745.1 Anaerovoracaceae bacterium | reverse complement strand
TTTCATTTTTACCTCCATATAATCGCCGTTTTGCACGGATTTTGTTAATAATAGCATACCCTAAAAATACCAGAAACGCAACGGAATTAAATGTAAAAAAACGTAAAAAAATGAGAATCCCAGGACGAAAAAATATTGATGACGGAAAAATTTTGCGGTATAATAGTAAGGTAGTACAAGCGTAAACTTTTGTAATTCTTATAAATATGGAGGCATAAATATGGATATGAACAAACGTCCTGATAACATGGAACGTATCACTACCCCTGAACTGGCGCAGGCATTCATCGACGAACAGGTTGCAGCAATCAGAGCACAGGTTGGCGACAAGAAGGTTCTGCTGGCACTGTCCGGCGGTGTAGACTCTTCTGTAGTAGCGGCACTGCTGATCAAAGCAATCGGCAAGCAGCTGGTGTGCGTACATGTAAACCACGGTTTGCTGCGTAAGGGTGAACCGGAACAGGTAGTACAGGTATTCCGCGATGAAATGGATGCAAATCTGGTTTACGTGGATGCTATCGACCGTTTCCTGGGCCTGCTGGAAGGCGTAGAAGAACCGGAAAAGAAGAGAAAGATTATCGGTGCAGAATTCATCAGAGTATTCGAAGAAGAAGCACGTAAGCTGGAAGGCATTGAATTCCTGGCACAGGGTACCATCTATCCTGACATCACTGAATCCGACGGCGTTAAGGCTCACCACAACGTAGGCGGCCTGCCTGAAGATATGCAGTTCGAACTGGTTGAACCGGTAAGACTGCTGTATAAGGACGAAGTAAGAGTAGTAGGTAAGCAGCTGGGTCTGCCTGACGGTATGGTATATAGACAGCCATTCCCTGGTCCTGGTCTGGGTGTAAGATGTACCGGTGCTATCACCAGAGACAGACTGGAAGCAGTAAGAGAAGCGGATGCTATCGTAAGAGAAGAACTGGACAAGATGGTTCCAACTCCATGGCAGTACTTCGTAGCAATTCCTGACCTGAAGTCTGTAGGCGTTAAGGATGACAAGAGACACATGGGCTGGGCTGCTATCATCAGAGCAGTAAACACTGTAGATGCAGTAACTGCAAAGTCCGTAGAAATTCCATTCGAAACCCTGTGCAAGATGAGAGACAGAATCATCGCAGAAGTACCTGGCATCAACAGAGTACTGTGGGATATCTCCGACAAACCTACTTCTACAATTGAGTGGGAATAACTGGTAAATAATGTAAATTCTGAACCCCTTCTGAATTTCCGGAAGGGGTTTTTATTTGCCAAAATTCTGTGGATTTCGCCTTATGGCTGAGGTATAATGATGTCATATCGAATTGCTGCAGAAGGAGACAAAATATGGGCCATTTTAAGGACAACTATAAACGAGAAAAAGCCGAAATGAATCGGCTGACCGATGAGAATTCCCTTTGGGCGAGACTTAAAGGCAAGCCTTTGACGGAGGCGCAGATTGCATTTCTGCAGAATTGTATGGATGAAAATCTGAATCATGCAAGACATGTGGAAAATGAGAGACTGACCTTTAACAGTATTCTGCTGGCTCTGATAGCAGGGGTTCTGGCAATTGCCAGCTCTCTTCCGGAGAAAATATCCTTCTTCTTATATCTTGCTATTACGATGGCGGGATTTTTATCCATGCTTCTGACTGTGCGGTGGAATAATGCTTTTTCCAGACACCTGTTTTTTGCACAGCAGTGCTACATGCTGATTCATAAGCATCTGTTCGGAGACAGACCTGGTGATGAAAAATCAGAGGGCGACCGGTGGGAGTCCATCGACGGACTGAACGATATCCCAATGTACTGCTTTAAAATAAACAGTCCGATTGCCTATACGCCTATCGGAAAACGATTATATGCAATCCGTACGAGGGTGCTGTATAATTCGTTCTATATTATGATACAGATATTTCTTATCACCTGTACAGTGGCCTCACTGGTTAGTTTGCTGAGAGGTTAATTATGATTAAATTAATTGCGTTAGATCTTGATAATACTTTGCTGGAAAAAGACCTTACCATTGCAGAAAAAACACTTTCTCTTCTGAGGGAGTGTGCGGGCGGCGGTATCACCATTGTCATTGCAACGGGCAGACTCTATTATTCCGCGGCAAAATATGCGAAGCAGATCGGGCCTTCCACAAAGGTTTTGTGCTATAACGGCTGTCTTGTGACGGAGGCCGACGGCACCCCGATTTTCAAGG
Source organism: Anaerovoracaceae bacterium (assembly GCA_045578745.1). Classification (GTDB taxonomy): domain Bacteria; phylum Bacillota; class Clostridia; order Peptostreptococcales; family Anaerovoracaceae; genus RGIG7179. The sequence continues at coordinate 6,713 of JAZNKW010000013.1, read as the reverse complement.
CAGAACTGACACCGGACATTATGCGGAGAGTTGCGGATTTTGCGAAGGCGCGGGGACTGTACAGCCAGTTTTATCTGGACCACAAAATCTTAGTTGAAAAGGTCACCGACGGAACGACAATCGACCCAGACCTGGCTAATACCACAGCAATTGAAGTAGGAGATTTTGACGGGTATGAATTCTCACCGTCTCCGAAAGCCATGATCGTGGCAAAACCGGAAGACGTGCCCATGTATCAGGCGCAGCTGCAGGCAGAGCTGGGAGAGGAAACCTATATTGCTCAGTCCCAGCCTTATCTGATTGAGATCATGCCGAAGGGAATCAACAAGGCTCAGTCCCTGGAACTTCTCTGTGAGCGGATGGGAATCACGAAAGAGGAAGTCATGGCCTGCGGAGACAACACCAACGATGCGGAAATGGTCATCTGGGCCGGAACGGGCGTAGCTGTGGCCAATTCTGTAGACTCCCTGAAATCCGTGGCAGAGTATGTCTGCAGCCAGGAACGGTCATACGGCGTGGCAGAAGCGATTGAAAAGTTCTGTTTATAACGCCGTTAAAGGAGAAAGAATGTACGCTAAAGTTTACATAGAAATTACGAATATCTGCAACATGAACTGTTCCTTCTGCCACGGCCACTCCCGTAAGCCGGGGCGCATGAGCAGGGAGCAGTTTGAAGAGGTGCTTACGAAGCTGGAAGGAAAGACGAAGCACGTATACTATCATCTTATGGGGGAACCTCTGTCTCATCCTCAGCTGCCGGAGTTTATCGGCATCGCGAAGGACCGCGGTTTTAAGTCCATTATCACCACCAACGGCACTCTCCTTGCAAAACGCGGCGCGGAGCTGATTGCTGCAGCACCTCATAAGGTGAGCATTTCCCTGCACAGTTTTGAGGGGGAACTGGGCGGAACCGCCGGACAGACGGAAGAAGCCTATGAACGGTACCTTCGGGAGGTTGCGGATTTTGCGGATGAGGCATCAAAGGCCGGCATCATTGTGGTGCTCAGACTTTGGAACCGGGGCCATGACGGCGGCAGAAACGACCGGACCATGGACTACCTGAGACAGCGGCTGGAAGGCGGCTGGGAAGAAAACACCCGCGGCATTCGAATCCGTTACAAACTCCATCTGGAGTGGGGAGACCGGTTTGAATGGCCGGATCTGAATGCTGATATTCAGGGAGAAGAAGTAGTCTGCTGGGGCATGAGAGACCAGTTCGGGATTCTTTGCGACGGAACTGTGGTGCCGTGCTGTCTGGATGGCGAAGGTGTTATTAATCTGGGGAACGTCTTTGCGGATGAGCTGGATTCCGTGCTGAACTCAGAGCGGGCGCAGGCTATGGTTCAGGGCTTCCGCTGCAGAAAAGCTTCTGAAGAGTTATGCCGCCGGTGCGGGTATGCACAGCGGTTTGTATAGAGGGGACGAAGGATGTTAGGGAACACCACGGGGAAAAAGATAACTGCATATGTGCCGGACTACGTAGTTTTCGACCTGGAAACTACGGGGATTTCCTGTGCCTCCGATGAGGTCATCGAAATCTCTGCGGTAAAGGTTGCAGGCGGTCAGGTGGTGGATGAGTTTTCCACGCTGGTGAATCCGGGGCGGCCGATTCCGTGGCAGGCAAGCCGGGTTAACGGAATTTACGATGATATGGTTGCGGACAGTCCGGACTTTGTAATCGCACTGGCGGAGTTCCTGAAGTTTGCGGGAGATGCTGTTCTGGTAGGGCACAATATCCATTCTTTTGATATGAAGTTCCTCTATCGTGATGCGCGCCGGTACTGGAACCGAATCCCGAATAATGATTATGTTGATACACTTCAGCTGGCAAGATACTGCCTGCCGCAGCTTCATCACCACAGACTGGTGGACCTGGCAGAGCATTACGGAATTTCTTCTGAAGGTGCCCATAGGGCGCTGGCGGACTGCCGTATGAATCAGCAGGTTTTCGAGCTTCTGGGCCGTGAACTTGCAAAACGTGCCGCGTCTCAGCCTGTATCGCCAATTGGCGATGAATGTGACAGCCTGCGGATTTGTCCGAAGTGCGGCAGCCGGATGGTTCCCCGCAGCGGCAAATTCGGCCGCTTCTATGGCTGTACAGGGTATCCGGTGTGCAGGCATACGGAAAAACTGAAATAGAACGACAAAACCTCCTGGTACTTCAAAGCCAGGAGGTTCTTTATTAGAATCTGATTTTAACGTAATTGATATTCTTGCCTTTACCGCTGAATTTGTCTTCGTACTCGGTGGTCACTTTGCGGGCGGCCAGCGTGCAGTCCGGGCCGTGAAGGTCGCGGGACATTTCCTCGATGGTCAGACTGAGGCGGTCGATTTCAGCCAGGGTAAATTCGAAGAGTTCTTCGTTGTCGGTCTTAAAGGCCACGAATCCGCCCGGTTTCAGAATCTGGCGGTATCTCAGCAAAGTATCGCCGTAGGTGAAGCGCCGCTTTTCGTGGCGGGGTTTTGGCCATGGGTCGCTGAAGTTGAGGTAGATGCCGTCCAGTTCGCCATCGGCGAAGTAATCACGGATGTCGGCAACGTAAGCCTGAATGAATCGCAGATTGGCGATCTGGCTCTCGGAAGCCCGTTCCAACCCGCGGACAAGTACTGCATCCAGTCCCTCAATGCCCAGGAAGAGGGCATCCGGATCTGACTGAGCCAGGGTGTTGATGAACTTGCCTTTGCCGCAGCCAAGTTCCATGTATAGACGTTTTTCGGCAAATTTCGACACGCTGCGGGCCGCACCGCCAGCTTCGGCCTCGCGGATGCCGCCAGTTCCGGCCGCGCCGCCATCTTCTGCTCGCTGCAGCCCGGCAAAATACGCCCGCCAGCATCCTCTGTATTTCCTTGCGCTTTCTGCAAGCGCCAGTGCACTGCCGCCAATATCTTCAATCAGATAGGTGCGGACAGCATCCATTCTGCTGTCCAGATTTTTTACTTTTTTATGTCTCATGGTTTTTTCTGCAGCCTTGACAGGCCGCCCTCTCTTTGTGCATAATGTAGTTAGATTATAACACAAGGAGGGTGACTTATGTATCAGTTATGGGAAGATTATAAAAGATTAAAAGGCTATCGCTGGGTGGAACTTTCTCACTCCCTGAATAACGACAGCCCGTACTGGGCAGGTATTCCGGAAGGTTCTGTGGAACTTGGAAAGGTGGTTTTTGACTGGGGCAATCCGATGCTGGAATGCCAGATTCAGAGTTTCAGATTCCCGGGACAGTTCGGTACCCACATCGATTTTCCTGCGCACTTCATTAAAGATGCTGCTATGTCCGAATCCTACGGTGTGGAACATATGATGTATCCGCTGTGTGTCATCGACATCAGCGGCAAGGTGGCTGAAGACGTACACTATGCTGTAACTGTTGAGGACATTAAGGCATACGAAGCTGAGTACGGCCCGATTCCGGACGGTGCTTTTGTAGCACTGCGCAGTGACTGGTACAAGCGCTGGCCGGATATGCAGCAGCTGGCAAACCTGGATGAAGAGGGCGGCGAGCACTGTCCGGGCTGGTCCATGGAAGCACTGAAATATATCTACGAAGAAAGAAATGCAGCAGCCAACGGTCACGAAACTCTGGACACTGACGCAAGCATGCTGGCAGTGGAAGCAGAAGACCTGGCATGCGAACGTTATGTGCTGGAAAGCGGCAAGCTTCAGATCGAAGTACTGCAGAATCTGGACAAAGTACCTGCAGCCGGCGCTCTCCTCTTCTGCGCATGGCCTCGCCTGGAAGGCGCAAATGGTCTGCCGGTCCGCGTATGGGCAGTCTGCGAAGAATAAATCAAAGGAGGAAGGGCGATGTGTCCATCTAATACGAAAGAACATGAAATCCGCCTGGCTGGGCCGGAACATATCGAGCAGATTGCAGATCTGTATCTGCGTAACTGGAAAGAAGCATACAAGGGGCTGCTTTCACAGGAGTACCTGGACGCCCTTACCATGGAGGCAATCTGTGCCAAGTGGAGTGACTACATCACACAGCCGGAACACGGCGTTTTCATGGTGATGGAAGAAGCTGAAGAGGGAAAGTCGGAGAAACTGGCAGGTTTTGTGGGATTCAAGCCATATCACAGACTTGAAAACTGCATCTACGTATATTCCCTGCACGTGGAAAAACATATGCGCGGACAGGGCATCGGCAGCGCACTGGTAAAGAAGATTGCAGAGAAAGGCTGTGCGGAAGGATATCCGCGCATGGGCGTCTGCGTTGTGGTAGGCAACGATAATGCCAGAAGACTTTACGCAGAACTTGGGGCAGAGCACTGCATGTTCATTGACGACGGTTTTGCAGGGGACCCTGTCAAATCCGAGGTCATGGTATGGGACCTGCTGAATGGCCCAATGGCAAAGAATCACGGATTAAAATAATTAAGTCAAACTGGCGGAAACCTTAAGATTCTAAAGATTTGAGGTTTCCGCTTGCTTTTTCTGACCGCATAAGTATAATGTAAATTAGAGGAGTATGTCCAGCCCGGAATTGCTGCAGACTGCAGCTGGGGCAGAGAGACGGCTCCGGATATTTTGAAAAAATAATCAGCCTGAACGCGAAAACACGAAGAGAATTAAGAGATGAGGTAGAGAAAGATGGCAATGATTGATTTAACAAAGTACGGTATCACTGAAGCGACTGAAATCGTGCATAACCCTTCTTACGAAGTACTGTTCGAAGAAGAAATGAAGCCTGAACTGACTGGTTTTGACAAGGGCCAGGTAAGTGAACTGGGCGCGGTAAATGTTATGACCGGCGTATACACCGGCCGTTCCCCTAAGGATAAGTACATTGTAATGGATGAAAACTCCAAGGACACTGTATGGTGGACTTCTGATGAGTTCAAGAACGACAACCATCCAATGAGTGAAGAAGTGTGGGCAACCGTGAAGGGTCTGGCACAGAAGCAGCTGTCCGGAAAGAAGCTGTATGTTGTAGATGCTTTCTGCGGTGCGAACAAGGATACCCGTATGGCCATCCGTTTCATTATGGAAGTGGCTTGGCAGGCACACTTTGTTACAAACATGTTCATCAAGCCTACTGAAGAAGAACTGGCTGCTTTCGAACCTGACTTCGTAGTTTACACTGCATCCAAGGCAAAGGCTGAAAACTATAAAGAACTGGGTCTGAACTCTGAAACCTGCGTTGCATTCAACATCACTTCCAGAGAACAGGTTATCCTGAACACCTGGTACGGCGGTGAAATGAAGAAGGGTATGTTCTCCATGATGAACTACTACCTGCCTCTGAAGGGCATTGCTTCCATGCACTGCTCCGCTAACTGCGACATGAACCACGAAAATACTGCAGTATTCTTCGGTCTGTCCGGTACCGGTAAGACAACTCTGTCCACCGACCCTAAGAGACTGCTGATCGGCGATGACGAACACGGCTGGGACGATAACGGTATCTTCAACTTTGAAGGTGGCTGCTATGCGAAGGTTATCAACCTGGACAAAGAATCCGAACCGGACATCTACAACGCAATCAGAAGAAACGCACTGCTGGAAAACGTTACTCTGGATGCAGAAGGCAAGATTGACTTCGCTGACAAGTCCGTAACTGAAAACACTCGTGTTTCCTATCCGATTGACCATATCGAAAACATCGTACGTCCTGTATCTGCTGCACCGGCCGCGAAGAACGTAATCTTCCTGTCCGCTGACGCATTCGGCGTACTGCCTCCTGTATCCATCCTGACTCCGCAGCAGACTCAGTACTACTTCCTGTCCGGTTTCACAGCTAAGCTGGCTGGTACTGAAAGAGGCATCACTGAACCAACTCCAACCTTCTCCTCCTGCTTCGGTCAGCCGTTCCTGGAACTGCATCCAACCAAGTATGCAGAAGAACTGGTTAAGAGAATGGAAGCTTCCGGCGCGAAGGCTTACCTGGTTAACACCGGCTGGAACGGAACAGGAAAGCGTATCTCCATCAAGGATACCCGTGGTATTATCGACGGAATCCTGTCCGGCGCTATCAATGAAGCTCCAACCAAGACTATTCCTTACTTCAACTTCGAAGTTCCAACTGAATTACCAGGCGTAGACCCTGCAATTCTGGACCCTCGTGACACTTATGCAGAAGCTGCACAGTGGGAAGAAAAGGCTCTGGATCTGGCTGGCAGATTCATCGACAACTTCGTGAAGTTCTGCGGAAACGATGCAGGTAAGGCACTGGTTGCTGCAGGCCCACAGAAATAGAAATTTTAAACATAAAAAGTGCACAAATCCCGCTGAATTACAGGTTCGGCGGGATTTTTTTTCTTGCACTTTGTTAATTTATTGTTTATAATATTTGAGTATGTATTTATTATTTCAGTTTTATAATGAAACAGGAGAACTTTAACTATGATGGACATTATCAACAACATCATCAACGCAGTCAGCGGCGTGTTATATCAGCCATGGTGCGTTCCTCTGATTCTGCTGGCTGGCGGAATCATCCTGACAGTAGGTACCAAGTTTATTCAGGTACGTCTGTTCACTGAATCTTTTAAGGTAATTATGGAAAAGCCAAGCACTGAAGGCGGTATTTCTTCCTTCGGCGCACTGATGGTTTCCACAGCATCCCGTGTAGGTACCGGTAACATCATCGGTGTAGCGACTGCAATCTGTGCAGGCGGTGCAGGTGCTGTATTCTGGATGTGGGTTACTGCTGTTATCGGCGGTGCATCTGCATTCGTGGAATCCACACTGGCTCAGATTTATAAGAAGAAGG